>NZ_KV810187.1:0-136393 GCF_001812725.1 Neisseria sp. HMSC067G12
CGAAGCAGGAAAGCACCAACGATTACAACCTTGAGAATATCGAGCCATTCCGCCCGCGCCCTCACTTTGAAATCGACAATCGGGGCGTATGGTGGGTAAACGTTAGAACCGACAAAGACGGCGATATTATCGAATCAGAGCCGCAATTCCTTTCCGACTCTATCGACATCATAGGCACAGGGCAAGACAATGACGGCGCGTATTATCGGATTATCAAGTTTAAAGACAAAATCACACGCCAACAAAAGACCGCCGCCCTGCCACAAGCAGAAATTGCCGATGGGAAATGCTGGGGGCGTTTGGGGTTTTACGGCTTATCCATTGAGAGCAACCCAACAAAAAGGCGAAAACTGGCAGACTATTTGCAGAAAGAGGGAAGCCAGACAGCCTTTACCATTACCGACCGCGCAGGCTGGCACGAAGACAGCTACATTATGCCCAGCGGGGAAACCATCACAGCGACCGACAAAGACCCCGCCATTATCTACAACGGCGACACCAGCCAAGCAAAGGCATATCAGCCAAACGGAGAGCTTACCGACTGGCAACAAAACATAGCCCGATATGCAGTAGGAAATAGCCGTTTGTGCCTTGCTTTGGGAGCTTCATTTGCCGCCCCGTTGCTTTCCCTGTTAAACGAAGAATCGGGGGGCTTCCACTTGATGGGCGATTCTTCAGACGGCAAAACCACAGCCGCAAAAGTAGCCTTGAGCGTATGGGGCAAACCATCAGGAAGCCTGTTGTCTTGGAGCGGCACGAAAATAGGCTTTTCCAACACAGCCGCCGCCCGCAATGATGGCTTGCTGGTGTTGGACGAAATAGGACAGGCAAGCCCGCACGTTATCGGCGATACTGTTTATAGCGTTATGAACGGTATCAACAAAGTGCAAGGCGCAAAACAAGGCGGAAACCGCGCTTTAAGCCGCTGGAAAGTGATGATGTTTTCCACTGGCGAAAAGACCCCTGATTCCATCTTGAAGCACAATAAGGGCGATTGGAACGCAGGACAAGCCGCCCGCCTGCCTAGTATCAGAGCCGCCGCGCAATACGGCATTTATGACACTTTGCACGGATTTGAAGATGGCGCATTGTTGAGTGAGCATATCGCCCAATCAGCCGAAAAATATCACGGAACGGCAGGAAGACTATTTATCCAACAGCTTTTAGACGACCTAGAACAAGCCAAACAGCAGGCAACGGAGCGCATGGCCGCATTTATGGCAACCATTCCCGAATTATCAGGACAGGCGCGAAGAGTAGCGAAACGCTTTGCTATCGCCGCCGCTGCTTTGGAACTTGCCGCCCCTGTTACCGGCTTGCCCGTAGGTGTAGGCATGGCAGGCGTGAAAAAATGCTTTGATGAATGGCTGGAAGCCAACGGAGCAGGAAAACACGAAGACCGCCGAATCATTGAGCAGGCAGAAGATTTTATCGCCCAGCACGCGTTAGGCACGCGGTTTATGGAATGGAGCGATAAAAGCACCAATAAAGACCATGCAGGATATAGGAAACAGGAGGGGGAAAAATTGGAATTATGGGTAATCCGCCGTGTCTTTGCCGATGAAATCGCCCAAAGTTTCGATGAAGCGAAAGTTTGCCGCGTATTAGTAGATAATGGATTGTTGAAATATAACCACAAAAACAGAGGCTACCAACACCAGCGGAAAGGTAACGGCTGGTTTCATGTTTTAGCTACAAATATAGAACTGGACGACTAATCATTTACATGGGGTTAATTCCAAAATCCTAACCAAGCCCGCCATGACCAACACAGGCGGGCTTTTTTACGTCTAAACATTCAGGCAGACCAACCAAGAAAGCATAAAATCGACAGGAAGCCCCTAAATTTCAAAAATTAGGACTGTTTGACCCTTTCCCTATACCTACCCCTACCAAATCAACAAAACGCGCTTACAGCGCAATTACGCCCTGTTTCCGCTATGACCAACAAAGACAGACGAGGGATAAATAATTTCGACACCAATACGCGCGCGCGCGTAATAGTGAGGTAGATGTGTTCTTATGAATACCCCCCCGCTTCCAGCAAAGACCAAATGCGCGCCCGCGTAATAATGAAGCATAAGCCTACAGCTATGTTTCCTGACGTTTTTTTATACTAATACGCGCGTAATAATGTAGCCCTTGAATTTTTGGAGCCCATAAAAAGGAAAGGAGACCAAGACACGCGAAAAGATAAAACCATATGCGCGAGACAAAATCACTTGTTACCTTTGTTACCACAAAACTTAACATTTATAACTATATGAATATAAATATAAAAACACAGAAAAAACGGTAACAAATGAACATAAATTTACTTGTTACCGATTTGTTACCACTTGTTACCCTTTTATATTCATATGGTTACATTAAAAAAACAGGAGCGGTAACAAATGGTAACAAGGTTAAGATATGTATTTTGTTACCACGAAAGCCACGAATGACAAGGGTTTCAGCCATTGGTAACAAGGTAACAAACGATTTTTGCGTTTTTTTGTATATATACGCTTTCTTTTGCGGGCAAATGAACGGCAGAACTGATACAGACAAAAGCAGACCGAAAGGCAATATCGGACGGCTGGAAAATAAAGCAAGCACCAGCCCACAAGACGGCGCGTGATTACCGGTGTTACAATCAGACCATATTTCACAGCTTGGCAGAAATGCCACAAAATATTTTTGCCCCTGCCACCCAAACAGCTTAAACTGACAATCTAGCAAGGGGTAAATAGTGCCAAAAAAATGCCCCTACCTTAAAGTTTTGGGGTAACTTTTGGGGTAACTTTTACCGCAAACAAGAACATGATTATATTTAAATCAATAAGTTAAGTTCAAAGTACGATTGACCCCGCCTCCACCAGATTTGAAGCGCAAATTTTTGATTTAAAAAGGTTTGCGCTTTTTTATAAACTTAAACAGGCCGTCTGAAACTTTTAAGACGGCCTGTTTTTGTCTCAAATATCTGAGTGAAAAAACTTTTTCTTTCGATACATTGCCAATAGTACTTTGCTTTAAAAAATTTCAGCCTTACATTTTTCTATCTGATTTCATATTCATTTTACGATGCGGCCTAACCGTTACACTCAATGGCAGATGATCTGACAAATGTTGCCAGTCTTTACTGTTGTGAATTTCAGAATCGATGACATCAAGATTGCGCGTATAAATGCGGTCGAGGCTGAGGATGGGCAGGCGCGAAGGGAAGGTTTTGGGGCGTTTGCCTGTATTATCGACAAATACTTCGTTCAAATCTAATGCACTGCCCAGCTCACGCGCTGATTTCTGCCGCCAGTCATTAAAATCGCCGGCAATAATCAAAGGGCTTTCCGGACGAATGTACCGGCCAACGTAGTCGCTGATGGCTCGGTATTGTTTGAGGCGGTCTGGCTCGCGCAGATTGAGGTGGACGCACAGACACACCAGCGGATCTTCCCAACCTTCGGGTACGACCTCACAATGCAACAGGCCGCGTTGTTCGAGTTTATTAACGCTGATGTTGAGGTTGTTTTCCGTTTTCAGCGGCAGGCGGCTGAGAATGGCGTTGCCGTGGTGTCGTTTGGGATAGACGGCATTTTTGCCGTAGCTGCGATGATAATCGAGGCTGTCGCCGATGATGTCGTAATGCGGTGCATCGGGAAAGTCGGTACGGCGGCTTCTGTTGAGATGTTGTCCTTGGACTTCTTGTAAAAACAAAACATCCGAACCCAATGCACCCAGCGCGTCAGCCATGCGGTTGACTTGCACTTTGCGGTTGAGCGCAGACATGCCTTTGTGCATATTGTAGGAAGTAATGGTAACTGGACGGGGAGACATGATGTGTGATGAAGCGGTTTATTTGTTTTAGTATAGCACCGGAGCGTGTGGTTTTACGGCAATTTTGGTTATACTTGTTTAAAAAATAAAACGGCGTTTTGACAGAGAATTTCCCAATCAAAACGCCTTCTGTTTTTCAGACGGCCTTGCGTCCGAATCAGTTGTTGATTACTTCAACATTGGTTTCAAAAGTAACAGTGTGTTGGTATTTAGATGCGGTTTTGCGTTTCGGATAAGGATATTTGGAAACGCTTTTCACTGCGCGTTCGTCCATTTCAGGATTGCCGCTGGATTGAATGATATTTACGCGGTCAACATCGCCGGCAGGTGTTGTGAAGACATCCATCAAAACGGTTTTAACGCTGCCGTTTTGCGCTTTCATGGCTTCCAGAGTTTCGGTATCGGCTGCTTGAGCAGTACCGAATACAGCGGCAAACAACAGGGCTGAGGCGAGGAGTTTAGTCGTTTTCATGTTTTAGTCCTTATTAGGGTTGTGATTAGGTTAAATATTTCAGACGGCCTGATTCGTCGTTATTTGAAATTCAAAATCGGCCAACCTTTTGCTTTGGCTTCTTTTTCCAGCTCGGCATCCGGATTGACGGCGACAGGTTCGTCCACAATACGCAACAAAGGCAAGTCGTTTTTGGAGTCGCTGTAAAAATAAACTTTACCGTAGCTTTCAAATGTCTCGCCACGCTCGGCAAGCCATTGGTTCAATCGGGTAATTTTGCCTTCTTTCAGGCTGGGCGTACCGACATAGTTGCCGGTATATCGGCCGTCTTCGCCGATTTCAAGCTGTGTACCGATAATGTTGTGAATGCCGAAAAGATGACAGATTGGAGTAATGATAAATTCGTTGGTCGAAGAAATAACCAACATTTCGTCACCCGCCATTTGATGGCTTTGCACCAACATACGCTGCATCGGAGAAATATACGGGACAATATATTCGGCCATAAACTCGCGATGAAACTCAGCCAATTCCTCCTTGCTGAAACGGGCTAAAGGCGCGAGATGGAATTTGAGGAAGGCATCGATATCAAGACAACCGTTTTGATAGTCTTGGTAAAACTTTTCATTTTGCGCCTCGGTTTCAGCCGCATCGACTATACCTTTTTTAATCAGGTATTGCGGCCAGGAGTGATCCGAATCGGTATTGATCAAGGTATTGTCGAGGTCGAAAATGGCAAGGTTTTTCATTGGGTTTCCTGTTGTTTTAAAAGCTGGCGCAAAAGCGGCAAAGTAATGCGCTTGCCCATCATAACGGCGTAGTTGTCGAGGGTATCGAGCATTTGCATCAGGCTGTCCATATCGCGCCGCCAATGGTTCAGCAGGTATTCGAAGATTTCCGGATCGATGGTTACCTGACGGGCGGCAGCCATGCTGACGAGCGCATCGATTTTTTCCCGGTCGGTCAGCGGTTTGACTTCGTAAACCAAGCAATACGCCATGCGTGTGCGCAGGTCTTCGCGGATAACGAGTTGCTGCGGCGTATATTCGGAACTCAAAAGCAAAAAGCCTTTGCCGCTGTTGCGGAAGCGGTTGAATATGGCAAACAGTAAAGCCTGTTCTTCATTATTAAGCTTTTCGATTTGGTCAATGGCAAGATATTCCGCATCCAATGCGGCTTCTGTCAGCGGCGTGGCGGCGGCATCAATATAGAGGGCATTTCGTCCGGCATCGAGCGCCTGTGCGACCCATGCCTGCAAGAGATGGCTTTTACCTGCGCCCTCTTCGCCCCAAACATAGATACATTGCCCATGTTTGTGCTGCAACACATACACCAGCTCGGCATTTTCTGTTCCCAAAAATTTGTCGAAGCCGGGATAATCATGGCTGGCAAAATCGAAGATGAGCTGGTTCACAAAGGCGCACCGGTTAGGTTGAAATCGGCTTTATTTTACGTTGTTTTGCCGTCCACCATCAAGGATAAAGGCCGTCTGAAGCCTATACCTGCAACATATCTGCACTTCTAAACATATCTTGACGCGCTTACGGCATTGGTTTTATTCCGCTTTGGTTTTACAATGTCGAACTTCTCGCCGAAACATTTGTCTGTTCTTTTTCAGACGGCCTTTTTATTTGGGGAACCCTAGTGATTTCTACCCTTATTGATTTCATCCTCCATATCGACCAACACCTTGTCCACCTTTCCTCCCAATACGGCCCGTGGATTTACGCGATTTTGTTTGTTGTGATTTTCTGCGAAACCGGTTTGGTCGTAACGCCATTTTTGCCCGGCGACTCGCTGCTGTTTGCTGCCGGCGGTATTGCGGCCATCGGCGGCATGAACATCCACGTCATGGTATTGCTGCTCTTAGCGGCCGCCATTCTAGGCGATGCGGCCAACTTTATGATTGGCAAATATTTTGGACAAAAACTGTTTGCCAATCCTGATTCCAAAATTTTCCGCCGTTCGTATTTGGAAAAAACCCATGCGTTCTATGAAAAACACGGCGGCAAAACCATCATCATTGCCCGCTTTGTGCCAATTGTGCGGACGTTTGCGCCATTTGTCGCCGGTATGGGCGATATGCACTACGCGACGTTTATCCGTTACAACATTATCGGCGCGGTGTTGTGGGTATTGTCGTTTTCCTATGCAGGCTACTTCTTCGCCAATATCCCCGTCGTCAAAAACAATCTGGGCTTAGTCATGGCGGCAATCATCGTGATTTCGATTTTACCTGCGGTAGTCGAAGTCATCCGTGCCAAACTTAACGCCAAAAAATAACAATCAATCGAAAAGTTTGAAAGTTTAAACACATCAAGGAATTGTCATGCCGTTGCTGTCTATTGAGTTTGCGGTATTCTTTATCGTATTTTTGCCCTTGTACTGGGCATTTGCGCGTTTGCCGCAAGTTCAAAACGTTTTACTTTTGGTTGCCGGGCTAGGCTGGC
This sequence comes from Neisseria sp. HMSC067G12, assembly GCF_001812725.1. NCBI lineage: Bacteria > Pseudomonadati > Pseudomonadota > Betaproteobacteria > Neisseriales > Neisseriaceae > Neisseria > Neisseria sp. HMSC067G12. The sequence continues at coordinate 6,715 of NZ_KV810187.1, forward strand.
TTTACCGTATCGACCCTATTTTTGCCGCGCTGATTTTGGTTTACTCGTCTGTGGTTTACCTGGTCAGCGTACTGATGTTTTCTGAAAACGAGAATATCCGCAAATTTTGGCTGGGTTGCGGTATTTCGGCGGCATTGACTGTTTTGTGTTTCTTCAAATATTTCGACTTTTTCCGCCCGATTATTCAGCAATATACGGGGCAAAGCGCCGTCATCGATATCCTTTTGCCCTTGGGCTTGTCTTATTACACTTTCCAATCGCTGGCTTACTTAGTGTATTGCTACCGCAAGCCTAAAGGAGACCGTTTTGAATGGCACGAGCTCCTACTGCATCTGAGCTTCTTCCCCACCATCACATCCGGCCCGATTATCCGTGCGGCCGCTTTTAAAAGCATAGACGGCGAACAAGCGGGCGCATTGGCGCAAATCCGCACCAAACAAGCACGCCAGCTGATTTATCCGGCTTTGGCGGTCGGCCTGATTGTATTGGGCATTGCCAAAAAGTGGTGGCTTGCCGGCGTATTGGCAGAAGGCTGGGTATCGCCTGTTTTTGAAAATCCGGCCCAGTTCGACGGCTGGGGCGTGTTGTCTGCGATTTATGGCTACACCTTCCAACTCTTTTTCGACTTTTCCGGCTACTCGGATTTAGTCATCGGCTTGGCCATGCTGCTCGGCTTCCAGCTGCCGAAAAACTTTGCCGCGCCGCTTCGCGCCATCAACATCCGCGACTTCTGGGACAGATGGCACATCAGCCTGTCCACTTGGATTCGCGACTATATCTATATTCCTTTGGGCGGCAGCAAAAAAGGCTTCGGACGTACCCAACTCAATCTGATGATTGCCATGTTGCTTTCCGGCATTTGGCATGGCTACGGCTGGAGCTTTTTGATTTGGGGCGCGCTGCACGGTGCGGCTTTGGTATTCCTTAACTGCGGCGACAAAATCGTCGGCCGCAATGCCTTAGGCCGTCTGAAAATCGGCAAACCGCTCGCCTGGCTGTTTACCTTCCATTTCGTTTGTTTCGCTTTTGTCGTGTTCAACAGCGCAACGCTTGCCGATACGGAAATGCTGTTCAGCGCATTATTTGCCAATGACAAAGGTTGGAACGCGCCTCTGCCGACCGACCTCATGTTGCTGGGTACATTTGCGATGATGCTTTCGCTGTACCCGTATTTGCTTCGCTTATTTGAAGCATCGGTAAAAGGCTTGGACAAACTGCCTGCATGGCTGTGGTTTATTCCCATCACGCTTATCCTCGCCCTAATTATCATCTTCGCCCCGTCCGGCATTCCCGGCTTTATTTACGCCAACTTCTAAGGAGCAGAACATGAAACGCTTTATCTCCCTGTTTGTTTCTATTCTGCTCAGTGCGGTTGCGCTGACGTGGTTTGCCCAAAACTCCATCAATGCCTATTGGCAGCAGACCTATCATGAGAACAGTCCGCTTGAGCCTTTATCCGAATACGCTTGGTGGCGTATCGGTGCGGATTGGCAACAAAAAGCCTACGAATTTTCAGACGGCCTGAAAGCTTCACTGGAAACGGAAGACGCTTTGGCTTCGGAAGACTCTGGCATTGAAGCAACAAGGCCGTCTGAAAATACGGAAAACATTGAAGTATCCGACAATCAAAAAGACTCTGCTGCTTCCGATGCGACTAACAATACAGATACCACAGCCAGCGAGCCAAGCAATCAGGCTGATCAGTCGGCAACGCAGGTTGTATTGAAAAAAGGCAACAAAGTTTTCTTTGCCGGCGACTCGCTGATGCAGGGCGTTGCACCTTTCGTACAAAAACACCTCAAGCAAGAATATGGCGTACAATCGGTCAACCTCAGTAAACAAAGTACCGGTTTGTCCTACCCCAATTTCTTCGACTGGCCGAAAACCATCGAACAAACTTTGCAAAAAGAACCCGATATCCGCGTTTTGGTTGTATTCTTAGGCCCAAACGACCCTTGGGATTTCCCGATGGGTAAAAAATACCTGAAATTCGCCTCCCCCGAATGGGAGGCAGAATACCTCAACCGCGTCCGCCGTATTCTTGATGCAGCCTCCGCACATGATGTCCAAGTCATTTGGCTGGGCATTCCTTACATGAAAAAAGCCAAGCTCAATGAACAGATGCGCTACCTCGACAAAATCCTGTCGGGTACGGTGTCGCCTCAAGCCATTTGGTTGCCTACCGACAAACTGTTGAGCAATGGCGCAGAAGAATATGCCGACTCTGTCAAAGTAGATGGAAAAATCATCCGTTACCGCAGCAAGGACGGCATTCACTTTTCCGCAGAAGGCCAAAAACTATTGGCCGGAAAAATTATGGAAAAAATTAATTTTACACACGATACACAACCATGAAATTTAATAAAACCTTACTCCTCACGCTTCTCGCACTCCCTATTACCGCCTGCGCAACCAATGACGGCCTGTTAAGCAACTACGGCTCCAACCACCCTGCCTGGCTGAACAAACTGCAACAGCTCAACCATACTTCAGACGGCAAATTCCGCATTATCCAAGTCGGCGACTCCCACACCGCCGGCGACTATTTCACCGACCGCCTGCGCCGCCGTTTACAACAACAATGGGGCAACGGCGGCATCGGTTGGGTTTATCCCAACACCGTCAAAGGCCAGCGCATGGCAACCGTCCGTTACAACGGCAGCGGTTGGAACACCATCAGCAGCCGCAAATCATACAGCGATTTTTCTTTCGGCGGTATTGAAGCACGCGCCGATGGCGGCAGCGTTACCTTAAGCGCAGCCGACGGCAGCATGGATATGCAACAAATCTCCATTTTCGGCAAACCGGTTTGGTCAGAGCAAACCCTGACCGTCAACGGCCGCGAAATCCCTGCCACACAAAACGGCTGGCAACTGTTGCATACCAACGCTTCCCTGCCGATGACCCTCAGCAGCAGCATGCCTTGGCAAATCGGTTTCATTAATATCGAACGCCCCGGACGCGGCGTAACCGTTTCCGCCATGGGCATCAACGGCGCGCAGTTATCCCAATGGTCAAAATGGCGGCCGGGTATGTGGGAAGATTTGGCACAAACCAAAGCCGATTTAATCATCCTTGCCTACGGTACCAATGAAGCCTTTTCCGGCAATCTCGATATTTCCTCTACCGAACGGACATGGCGCAATTACATCCGTCAAATCAAAAACACCCTGCCCAACGCAGGTATCCTGATCCTCGGCGCTCCGGAATCTTTGAAAACCGCCTACGGCAGCTGCGGCAACCGTCCGGTCTTGCTCAGCGAAGTACAACAAATGCAGCAACGCGTTGCCCGTGACGAAAAAATCATGTTCTGGTCTTGGCAAGATGCAATGGGGGGCGCATGCAGCATGAAAAGCTGGATGGCTCAAGGCTTGGCAGCCAAAGACGGCGTTCACTTCTCTGCACAAGGTTACGAAACTGCAGCCGATAAGCTTGCCGACAGCCTGATCCGCTTTGCCCAATAAATTGGCCAAAGCCTAAGTATTTTTCATTAACAGTAAACAAAAGGCCGTCTGAAATTAATATTTCAGACGGCCTTTTGTGTATCACTTATTCAGCAAACTGCTTAATTTTTAAGCTAACATATTGCTGCTCATGCGTTGCGTTTGATTTTCCGTGAAACGAACCAATCCTGCCTGCTTGTCAAAGCCTAATGGCTTGGCGACAAGGCGGTTGGGCAGCTTGTTTAAATGATGGTTGTAACTTCCGGCTCTGCGGTTGTAAGTACGGCGTGCTGATGCAACTTCCGCTTCTGCTGCATCCAGCATTTCCATCAAACCCGCCAATTGCTCATCAGGATACTGTTTCAAAAGACCGTTGACGGCAGTTTGCAATTTTTTCAACGCATGATTCAATGCTGTTTCGGCTTCACACAGATGTTTGATTTTGGACTCGGAAAATGTTTTGGCAGTTTGCGCCAATGCAGTTTCGACTTCGGCACACATCTGCTGAACGTTTCGATCCGATGCAATGCCCTGCTCTTGCAGATGTTTGCTGTATGCATCCAATACATGACGGACGGCCTGATGTCGGCAGTCGAGCGCAATGCGCAAAGAGACAAAGGATTCGCGACAGTCTTTTTTGCGGTCTTTCAACTGTTGTTTGAAATACAATAAGACGGCGGCGATTGATACGAAGATAAGTGCAAGACTAATAATGCCCATAGTGAGTTCCCTAGTTATGATGCCACTCATATCGGTGGCTGATTTTATTAACATCGATTATAATCCAATTTCAATATTTTTTCCCAATTTTCATAAAAAAGGCCGTCTGAAATTCAGACGGCCTGAAGTTTATATTTCTATTTCAATGCTTTGACTTGATGTCAATAACCCACACTTCTGATTGCGAACCCAAACGCAAGGGAATGCCCCAGAAGCCGTAGCCCGAAGTGGTGAAGAAATGGCCGTTGCCGATCGCCTCATAACCGTAAGCAAGACGATAAAGCGTACGGACGATAAGGTTGGCAGGTGCAACTTGGCCGTTGTGGACATGGCCGGAGACCTGCACATCAATCGGCAGCCGGGCATGGGTTTCGATTGAAGTAGGACGGTGGTCCATCAATAAAACCGGTAATCGGGTATTTTGACCTTCTAAAAGCTGCTCCGCACTAGGACGCTTGCGATCCAAATCATCGCTCCGCCCTACCAGCAACACACCATTCACTTCCAAAACCTGATTGGCCAAAACCGTCAAGCCTGCAGCTTCCAATTCATGTTTGATACGCTTCTGATCGCGGAACCAGTCATGATTGCCCAAAGTGGCATAAACGCCCATCGGCGCAGTCAGCTTCTGCAAATGTGGTTTCATGTTTTCTTTAAGGTAGGCATCGACGGTATCGTCCATCAAATCGCCCGGCAGCAACACTATGTCGACTTTTTCCCGCTTCATGATGTCCGTCAACTTGTCCAATTGACGCGCGCCAAACAAAATCCCCAAGTGCAAATCGCTGGCCACGCCGATATGCAGCGGCTTATCCATTTTCTTATTGATGAATACAGTCTGATGGCGGACCACGGGCGTATAGGCGTTATACATCCCCAAACCGAGCAAACCGGCCACAAACAAAGGCGCAAACAGCCGCAGGCTTCGAGAAAGCGGTTGGCGTGCCACAAAACGGCGCAGCAAAAGATACAGGATAAATGTCACCAACGCGGCATACATCACAAACAGCAAGATTACCATCCAAAACGCCACCACGCGGAACATCATATGCCCCAACTCCAGCAGCAAGCCGATCAACAAGCCGTTTGTAATGAAATAGGAAATACCCATTAGCCAACGTCTGCCAACTTTGCCAATCCAAGGCGCAAACAGCCATTGCAGTGAACGCCCAAGCCCGAATGTAAACACTTGCAACAGAATGACGCTCACAAAAAACATCTTACCAAACATGACTTTCCGGCCCTAAAAAAATCAAAAGGCAGATTTTAGGCCGTCTGAAACTTTCAGTGTATAATCTCCCGCGTAAAAACCCATAATATTTTGAAAGGAATCATCATGAGCCACCCTCAATCAGCTATTATTCCTGATCACGCACAAGCCGGTATTTTTATCGAAGCAGACATTTCAGACGGCCGCAACGAAGACATCAAATCTGCCTGCCGCCTTTCTTTGGAATCCTTGGCCAAACTGAAAACCCGTTTTCCAAATGATATTTTGGGTTTGACCATTGCCTTTGGCAGCCGCGCATGGCAATCGTTCGGCCATACTGACGAAGGCAGCGAAATCAAACCTTTTCCTGAATTGGGCAACGGCCTCGCCCCCTCCACCCAACACGATCTCTATATCCACATTCAAGCCACCGAGCAAAAAGCCGCCTATGCCTTAGCTCAATCTGTTTTAGGCGCATTCGGCGACAGCATCCGCGTATCCACTGAAGAACACGGCCTGCGCCTGTATGAAGACCGCGGCTTGGACGGTTTTGTCGATGGTACGGAAAATCCGCAGGGCGATGACAATGTGCGCAATGTCGCCATTATTCCCGAAGGCAAGCCCGATACCGGCGGCAGCTATGTTTTGCTGCAAAAATACCTGCACGATTTAAAAAAATGGGATGCCGTCCCTACTGCCGAACAAGAAGCCAGCGTAGGCCGCAGCAAAGAAACCAATGATGAATTCAACGAAGACGTGCGCCTGCCCGACTCCCATCTCGGCCGCGTCAATGTCAAAGAAAACGGCGTTGACTTGAAAATTGTCCGCCGCAGCCTGCCCTTCGGCAAAATCAGCGGCGAACATGGTTTGATGTTCACTTCCTATTGCAACACGCTGCACAATATTGAAGTTCAGCTGCTCAATATGTTCGGCGATGCAGACGGCAAAACCGACTTACTGCTGAAATATTTGTCTAAAGCCGTATCAGGTGCTTACTACTACGCGCCTTCTGTCGAGCGTTTGCAAAATCTTTAACGGCTCACAGGCCGTCTGAAAAAACCTGCTTTTTCAAAGGCAGGTTTTTGTTATTTAAATTCCCTTAATATTTTTATGGTATTATCATAAAAATTTATCCCATTGTTGCTTAATAAACCCTGATTGCAGACAAGGATAAAAACCGATACGCCCCAAGCAGCTATTTTCGATAAAATAAACCCAATTATTATCCCTATAAAATTACGACACCATGTACAAATCCCGCCTTCTTCCCCTGCCCGTATTGATTCTCTCCGCGCTAAACGCCTATGCGGCCAATACACCGAATCCGCTTAATCAAATCGATAAAAACGTACCCAACCAATTCGACAAAGACTTCCGCGACAATCTCGATCAGATTCATTCGGTCGAAATCCAAAAACGCGAGCAGTCGGCATGGGATTTACAGAAAAAACAAGATAACGACACGGTTGCACAAGAGGTGCCGTCTGAAAACAATACCGAATGTTTGGATTACACCGGTATCGAACTTTCCGGCATTACGCTCATCGATTCCAAAAAGATTGAAGCCAAGCTCCCCAAATGCATCAATCAAAACAACATCAACCAACTGAACCGGGATATCGTTGCCGAATATATCGCTCAAGGCTATCCGCACACGCAAATCAAATTTGAAACCACGCCTGAGCGTGTTTTGAAATTAGCAGTCATCGAAGGCAAAATCCGTGAGATTACCGGCGGCTCCCGTACAGTCAACGTCGACACCCTCTTCCCCAATCATCAAGGCAAACCGCTGAACATTCAATACCTCGACCAAGGTATCGAACAGGCAAACCATGTTGCTGGCAACAACGTCAGCATCGATGTTTATCCGCATGATGACGGCACCGCCTCAATCCAACTCAACAACGATGCCGAAAAACATTGGGGCGGCAGCGTCACCATTGACAATAAAGGCAACAAACCCAATACCACGACACTGCGCGGCAGCCTGAATGTCGGCAGCCCGTTGGGATTGAGCGACTCCCTTTATCTAAACGGCTATACCAATCTAAACAACCACGACAGCCATTACAGTCGCGGCGGCAGTATGTTCTATCAAGTTCCTTATGGTGCATGGACATTCAGCACTTACGCCGCCGCGTCGCAATCGCAAAGCATCTTAACGCCCAGCGTAACACGTTATGCCTACCGCTCCCAATCCAAAGCGGCAGGAATCAAAGCAGACCGCGTATTCTCACGCAGTCAAAAACATATTACCTCCGCCTATATCGGCATCGATTATGTGAAACAGACTGCAAAATTTGCCGACAGCAAACTGGAATTGCAAAGCCCGGAAGTCTATTCGACACAAGTCGGCCTATCGCATACAGCCATCCTGCCAAACGGCATTTGGCTCAACAATATCGGCGTGGAACAAGGATTTGCGAAAAATACCGAACACACGCCATTCGACAAGCGTTATACCTCTGTATCCTTGCAGAGCAATTTGATTCAAAACCGTCCATTGGGTAAATGGATCGTGCGCAACCATCACCAAATAGACGCCCAATATAGCCCGCATGATTTGTTTGCCGCCAAAGAAATGGACATCGTCGGTTATCAAAATGTACGCGGTTTCCGTTCAACTTCTTTGAGCGCAAACAGCGCAGTCTTGTTGAGCAATACCGTTTATTTCCGCCGCAATACGCCCCACGGCATCTATATCGAGCCTTATCTGGGCGCAGACATCGGCGTTGCCAAAAACAATAACGAAGGTTCGCAACGTGCCATGGGCTTAGTGGCAGGTTTGAATTTGGGCAAGGCGGACAAATGGCAGCTTTCTGCCGACTACGGCAAAGGTTTTGCGCGCATGCCCAACCAATCAAACAGCGAAAAACAGGATCATGTGACTGTTTCTTTACGCATTCCATTTTAAAGTTATGTAAATATATATCCTTTTATCCAATATATAAACCGCCCATCTTACCGTTATTAATTTTCCATTAATATCAATGAGATGGGCGGTTTTTATTTGCATTTGAAATAGTGCACACAAGGCCATACTGGTGGTATGATTGTAAAAAAATTCATAACAATGTTAATACATTCAAAAATTTCCTCAACAGAAATCCAATACCCGATATGGGATTTCTGATTCAATCTCCATCACGATAAATAAGGATTAAAATCCATGAAAATCGACACTTTATATCAGCCTAAGCTCTCAGCTTCCGGCAAAGTAACTGTCGCCGTGTGCTTTGCATTCCTGGGAAATGCAGCGGTAGCCGCCAATATCGAAGCCATCGGCCAAACTTCGGTACAGCAGCAACACAATGTTGACATCGTCAACATTGCCGCACCGACGGCTCAAGGTCTTTCTCACAACCAATATAACAAGTACAACGTTTCCCAACACGGTGCCGTTTTGAATAACGCCCTGTCTGCCGGTAAATCCCAACTGGCCGGAAACCTGTCTGCCAACAAAAACTTCCAAGGTCAGGCCGCATCTGTGATCTTGAATGAAGTGGTCAGCAAAAACCCTTCCCTGATCTTGGGTCAGCAAGAGATCTTCGGTATTGCCGCAGACTATGTTTTGGCAAACCCTAACGGCATTACCCACAACGGCGGCAGTATCCTGAATGCCAACCGCGCATCCTTGGTTGTCGGTACGCCAACCGTTTCAGACGGCGCGTTGAAATCTTTCAATATCAGCGACAATGGCAAACAACTGCAAGTAAACGGCAATTTGAGCGGCAACCGCGTGGTTGACCTGCTCGCGCCGCAAGTGGTTGTCGGCAAATCAGCCAACGTTAATGCCGCCGACGCCATCAATGTTTCTTCAGGCAAAAGCAACTTCGACTACAAAACCGCACAAATCGAAGCATTGGACGCTGCTTCAAATGCGCCGGTGCTTGACGGTCATATTTTCGGCAGTATGCGCGCCGGTACCATCCGCATCCACGCGACCGACAAACGCGCCAAACAAAACATTCAAAATGCCGCCATTACCGGTACCCGCTACCTGAATATCGACAGCAAAGGCAACCTGAGCATCCAGTCCGCCAATCTGACCGGCGCACAAATGGAATTGTTTGCCCGCGATACCGACATCAAAGGCACGGTTACCAGCCATTCTGCCAACAAATCTTCCAGCGGCAAAGAGGCGCAAAATGTTCAGCACTTCCGTTCGGACCGCAACAAAACGGAAACCTTTACCGCCAGCAATATCAATGCATCCGAGTCATTGACTTTGAACAATAGCGGCAGCCTCAACCTGAGCGCAGCCAACATCAATGCCGGCGCGCTGACTGCTTCTGCCACAGGCAATATCAATTCTAACGCGGTAAAAACCACCAACCGTACAGAATCCGACCACACTCAAAGCAAAGGCCTTTGGTACAACAACAACCTGAGCTCCTCTGCTGACGAAAGCCTGCATCAAACCAAAATCAATGCCGGTTCTGTCAATATTGCCACCACCGGCAAAGTTCAATTGGATGCGACCGAACTGAACTCGGCTGCTGATGCACGCATTGCCGCCCAACAAGGAATCGTATTAAGCAGCAACAGCGAAACCGACAGCAGCTCGACTTATGTCAGCTTCAAAAATGAAACTGCTGCCCTGAAAACCGGTATCGCTACAAAATCTTCCAAAAACTCTACCGCCCATCAAACCAAAATCTCCGCAGCCGGTGATATCGGTTTGATTTCCGAAGGCGATTTGAGCACTTACGGCGCAAGCATTGCGGCAAACGGCAATGTCGTTACCGATGTCAACAACATCAACTTGGGTACTCAAACCACCATCAACACCAACAGCCTCGACGACCAGAAAAAATACTGGGGCGGCCTGTTCGGCGGTGAAAGCCAAGTTCAAAACAACCGTACCGAAAACCTGCACGGCAGCAGCATTACTGCCAACTCAAACATAGTTTTGGGTGCAAAAAACGGCGTCAACGTTTACGGCAGTACCGTTGAAGGCCAAGCCGGTACATTCGTCAGCTCCAAAGCAGGCAATGTCGATATTAAAAACGCCACCAGCACCGATACTTCCGCACAAAGCGCGCGTAAAGGTACGATTTTCAATATCACTACCTCTAAAACCAGCAGCAACAGCAGCATTGAAAAAGTAACCGGTTCTACCTTGGTTTCCAATGCCGACCTGACCGTTGTTTCCAACAAAGACATCAATGTGATCGGTTCTGCATTGTTTGCGGCACAAAAACTGCAACTTTCTTCCGCAGGCGATTTGACCATTGATGCTGCCAAAGCGGTAGAAAACAAACAGGTCAACGAGTATTCCATCAAAGGCTACTCTGGCACCGAAACCAATAAAGAAAACGGCAGCGTGACTGCCAAAGCCGGTATTAAATTCACCGATACCCACACCGACACCCACTCTGTCGGCCTGAACGGCAGCATTTTGACCGGTAAAAACACCCAGTTGTCTTCCAACTCAAACGTTACCGTCAGCGGTAGCCAAGTCAACGGCGAAGAATCTGTCAACATTTCCGCAGCCAATGACGTCAATGTTGTTGCATCCAAAGGCAGCAACACTGTGACCGAATCCGGACGCGTAACTGATTTGGGCGTATCTGCTACTGCATACGAAAAAAATAACGTTGCAGGCGTCGGCGTATCTGTCGGCATTACCAGCACCAAAACAGATGCAACTACCGTAACGAATACATCTCATGTATCCAACATCAACACCGGCGGCAACGCCACCATCACTGCAAACGGCAATATTAATCAAGAAGGTACAGTGATTAATGCGACCGGCAATGTGGTTGAAGCTGCCAAAAACGTTACCCATGCAGCGGCACACAGCGGTGCAAAATCCGATGTGAAACAAAACGGCGGCGGTTTGGTCGTTTCTGCCGGCATCAGTACCAACAAAGGCATCGGCGGTGAAATCACTGCACAAGGTCAAGGCAACTCCTCGACCCACAATGAATCCACTGCAACCGTAACCACCATCAACGCAGGCAATGCCATCGTTTTGGCAAATGACAAAGTGTCTGATGAAGGTACAAAATACGATGTGACCGGTGCGATTAACATTGGTGCAGGTTCATACCACAACACTGCCGCCCACAACACCAGCAACAGCAGCAGTAAACAAGGCGGCGCTTCTTTGACTGTCGGCGCATACACCAAAGATGGTTCAAACGTTGATGTGAATGCCAACCTGAACGTCAACTACGCTGATGAAAACAAAAAAGAATCTACCGCCGTCAAAGGCGATATGAATGCGACCAATGTTGTCATCAACGCCAAAGACTCTGCTGAAATCGCATCCAACATTACCGCCAACAACAACGTCAACATTACCGCAGGCAACGGCGTAACCTTCACCGAGTCAGCCAATACTGCCTCCAACCAAGGTACAGCTGTTAATGTCGGTATCGGCGCTGGCGCGACAATCAATGTTGAAACCGGTGTTGCCGTTCCTCACGTCAACGGCTCTGTCGGCGTCAACAAAACCGATAACGCTTCTTCTACCGCCGCAGGCGCGAATGTAGCGGCCGGCAATGAGATTAAAATCAATGCCAACAACGGCGACGTCAACCTGCACGGTACCAACTTGGTATCCAACAACTCCGTTGAAGTAGAAGGCAACAAAGTCAATACTTCCGGCGCGATCAGCAGCGTTAACGAAAAAAATCTGACCATCAATGTCAACGGCAGCTACGCTTCAGGCAAATCAAACGGCGGCATCAACGCCAAAGGTAAAAACGAAGCCAACGTAACCAATACGGCAAACACCATCCAAAGCGACAATGTTGTTATTACTACCGGCTCTCCAACCGGTTTGAGCGTCAACAATACGACCATCAACGGTAATAATGTTGCGTACTACTATGACGACAGTAAAGCTCCTGCGGCGAACCGTTATACCTATCGTCCTCGCCAACCAAGCTACGCCAAACGCCGTTTGCGCTACTAAGATGCGCTATTGAAGTCATTTAATAGCCATTAAGACATGCCGTCTGAAAACAGAAAGTTTTCAGACGGCATTTTTATCATCAATGCAAAACAACACACTATCTCTGTTATGATAATGCCTCGCTAATATTATTCCGTTCCTACCATGTCTTCCGCCCTTCCTTTTGACGCGCTCACACTTTCCATCGACGGCACCAACCTTATCGAAGCTTCTGCCGGTACGGGTAAAACCTACGGCATTGCCGCGCTCTTTACCCGACTGATTGTTTTAGAAAAAAAAGACATCGAGAAAATTCTGGTCGTTACCTTTACCAAAGCGGCGACGGCAGAACTGAAAACCCGTTTGCGCGCACGTTTGGACGAAGTGTTGCAGGTTTTGAACGAAATCCAAACTTTGGGCGGCGAGCCGGAACATATTTCAGACGGCCTGAACAAATATTACGAAAAAGAGAAAAAATCCCCCGATGACTTTCTCAATCGCTTGATTCCTTTGGCTTTAGGCGAGCAAGACGGACAAGAAAGCTGCCATCGCCTGATTCTCCGCCTCAAAGCCGCGCTGAGCCAGTTTGACAACTCCTCTATTTACACCATCCACGGCTTCTGTCAGCGCGTCTTGCGCGATTACGCGTTTTTGTGCGGCGCACCTTTGGATGTCGAGCTGTCGGACGACTCGCGCGAGAGGCTGCTGATTCCTGCACAAGACTTTTGGCGGCAGAAAGTGGCAACCGATGCCACATTGGCACAATTGGTTTTTGACCGGAAATGCACGCCCGAAGAAATGCTTGCCGAAATCAAAAGCTATACCGGCCGCCCCTATCTGAAATTCAGACGGTCTGAAGGCGATTTGAAAGAAGCCCAAGCCAACCTTCAAGAAACATGGCAAAAAGTTTGCGCTCAGTTGGAAGACTTGGAAAAAGCATTTTGGGCAATTTTTCCCAAACTTAACGGCCAAACCTACAAAAGAAAAACCTTTGAAAATGTTTTTACCGATTTAAAAACAAACGCCGAATCCAACCGTCTGCCCCGCCTGAGCAAACAAACGCTAGAAAAATTAAGCCTCTTCAGTATCGACACGCTCAACAGCAAACTGAAAAAAGAATATAAAACCGATGCCGATATGCCGGAAATTATTCAGCTGCAAGCCTTGGCCAATCTCGGTCGTGATTTGCAGGCAATGGAAAGCGCGGAAGAAGCGGTCTTCATCCGCCTGCAACTCGACCTCCTTTCCCACATCAATCAGTCCATTGCCGAACAAAAAAAATCACGCCGCGAGCGCGTGTTTGACGATTTGCTGCTGGACGTCCATCAGGCATTGACCACCAATGAACACGGCAACGCGTTGGCAAAAGCGGCGGCGGCAAACTGGGAAATCGCGCTGATTGACGAATTCCAAGATACCGACCCGCTGCAATACGAAATTTTCCGCCAAATTTTTATCGAACAAGGCTGCCCGCTGTTTCTCGTTGGCGACCCCAAGCAGGCGATTTACAGCTTTCGCGGTGCGGACATTTACGCCTATCTGCAAGCTGCGCAAGATGCGGACAGGCATTACACCCTCGCCGTCAACTACCGCAGCCATGCCAAGCTGATTAACGGCATCAGCGCCTTGTTCAAACAAAAAAAACACCCCTTCGTCTTGGAAAATATCGATTACAGCGATGTCTCCGCCAGCCGCGCCGAAAGCCGGCTGTCGCCACACCGTCCCGCCATCCAAGTACGCTGGCTCAACACGGACGATCAGACCAACAAAGAGATTTTGCGTGGCCGTGCCGCCGAATATTGCGCCGATGAAATTGCCTTTGCGCTCAATGAAGCAGCCGAAGGCCGTCTGAACTTCAAAGGCCGCGCGCTGGAGTCCGGCGATATTGCGGTTTTGGTGCGCACCAACAACGAAGCGGCGATGATTGCCGGTAAACTGAAACAGCGCCGTATCCAAAGCGTGTTGCTGTCGCGCCAGTCCGTTTTCGATTCCGCCGAGGCAGATTCGCTGTCCGCGCTGATCGGCTTTTGGCTCAACCCAAGGCAAACCGACTGGCTGCGCTTTGTCTTGACCGGCGTTTTATTCGGCTATACCGCCAAAGAGATTTACGAACTCAACCATAACGAACACCAGCTGCTGAAATGGCTAGAGTCATCTGCCCAAGCCATGGAAAAATGGCGGAAAGGCGGCATTTTTGCCGCCGTGCAGCAGTTTGCCGCCCTACATGACATCGAAACACGCCTGCTCAAAGGCGGCAACGAGCGCAGCCTGACCAACTACTACCAAATTCTGGAGCTTTTGGCCGAAGAAGACAGTCAAAGCCGCAACCCTGCCGCCCTGCATAAATGGCTGAACGAACAAATCAGCCGTGCACGCAGCGGCCATTTCCCATCAGACGCGCAAACCATCCGTCTTGAAAGCGACGAAAAACTGGTCAAAATCGTTACCATGCACGCGTCGAAAGGTTTGCAATATCCTTTGGTGTACTGCCCCTTCGCGTGGGATACCAAAGACAATTCCAAAGAAAACTGGAAAATCCTGCATACTGAAAGCCACGAAACCGAGCTACTGGCAAAATCGCAAACCTCGGAAGCAGAACTAAGCCATCTTGCCGACGAAAAGACGGCAGAAGATTTACGCCTACTTTATGTCGCCCTTACCCGCGCCGAAGAACAGCTCAATATCTACGCCGCCGCCAACAAAAACTGTACGCCAAACAATCCTTTTGCCTATCTGCTCGAAGGTTTGTCGGATGCCGGCCGCGAGAGCGTCAGCCAAAGCTATAAAAGCGCGACAGACGTTGTAGAAATGCTTAAAACCAACTGGCAACGCTTTATCAAAAACGCGCCTGAAAATACGGAGTTTGCCTTCACGGAAGAAGCCCCGCCGGAAACCGTCTATCAATACAGCCGCCAGCAAGACCAAGCTTTTAGCGCACATAGCAATAAACGCCGCGATTTTGACTTTATCCGCCACACCAGCTTTACCGGTTTGAGCCGGCACACCAAGTCAACCGACGAACAACACGAGCCTTTGCAACCTGCCATCGATCCGGCAGAAAGCGCAGACCGTGCCATGCCGTCTGAAAACCTGCCGCCCCCACTTTCAGACGGCCTCGATATCCACCATTTCCCCCGCGGCACCAATGCCGGCGTATGTTTGCATGAAATGCTGGAAAAACTCGATTTCGCCGCCTCTGCCGAGAGCCAATCCGAAATGATTGCCGAAGTTTTGCAACGCCATAGCTTTGAAGACAAATGGCTGCCGACGGTAATCACCATGCTCGATACCTGCCGCCTTACGCCTTTAATCAACGAGAGCCTGTCACAGATTCCGACGACCCGACGCCTGCCCGAAATGGGGTTCACCCTGTACATGGACGATTTCAAACTGGACGACTTGCGCCGTTGGTTTGCCTCAAGCGAAGCAAACCTGCCGCCAGAATGCGTCCAAGCCGCGCAACTGCTTGATTTCCATGATTTGCAAGGCTATTTAAACGGCTTTATTGATATGGTTTGCCAAGATTCAGACAGCAATGTCGTTTTAATCGACTACAAATCCAACCATTTGGGCAACGATGCAAGCGCCTACACGCAACAGGCGATGAACGAAGCTGTGGCGCATCATCACTACTACCTGCAAGCCCTGATCTACGCCGTTGCCATCGCGCGCTACTATGCCCTGCGCGGCAAGCCCTTGCCCCAAATCGCCATCCGCTACCTCTTCCTGCGCGGCATGGACGGCTCGGATCAAGGCATCTGGAAATGGGACATCGATACCGCCCTGCTTTCCACTTTTGTTGAACGAAAAGCAAATACTTGATAAATCATCTTGTTAAACCGTCAAAAAGGCCGTCTGAAACGTTTTCAGACGGCCTTTGATTATTTGTGCAAACCGCATTCCTTACTGTCTTTGCTTTCCCACCACCATCGCCCGGCGCGGATATTTTCGCCCAGCTTGACTGGACGCGTGCAGGGTTCGCACCCAATGCTGGGATAGCCTTGATGATACAGCGCATTAAGCGGAACTTGGTGCTCGTGCGCATATGCCCAAACATCCTGCTCTTCCCAATCGAAAATAGGATTGAATTTGGCGATGTTGCGGCCTGTATCCAGCTCTTCAAAATTCAATTCGCTGCGCGTTTCGGACTGGCTGCGGCGTTGTCCGGTCAGCCATGCAGGCGCGTTGTGCAAAGCGCGGTTGAGCGGTTCAATTTTGCGGATATGGCAGCAACGGCGGCGCAACTCGACACTGTCGTACATCGCGGTCGTACCAAACTCCGCTTCAAATTCGGCGGCGGTTTGTCGATTGGGATAAAACACTTCCAATTCGGTTTGATAACGCGCATTGGTTTCGGCAATCAGCGAGGCGGTTTCGGGATTGAGTTTGCCCGTATTTAGCGTGATGATGCGGATGGGCAGTTTCAGACGGCACACGGCATCGGTAATGACCATATCCTCAACCGCAAGGCTGGATGCGAAGACGGCTTGCGGATAGCGTGCGGCAATGTCTTGCAAACGGTGCTCCAAAGCGGCTGCCAACTCAGGCAGTTGGCGGCGTTCGGCATCGCTGATTTCGGGGATTTTCCAGAGTTGTGGGCGGAATAAAGACATGGCTGGTTGTTCCTAATAATTTTCAGACGGCCTGTTGAAACGGCTGCCGATATGGTTATGGAACAATATTGTCCAGCGCCCTATCTTCAAACGGAAAGAATGCTTTTCTATTTCTTTATAACCAAAGCGTCTGCTGCTGGTTTTTCGGCAGCAAATGGCTCACGCCGATACCGATCAGGCGGAAGGCGTCTTCACGTTGCGGAGGTATGCGTTGCAGCAAAGTATGCGCTGCCTGAAGCAGCGAGGCGCTATCGGGAAGGACGGAAGAATACGTCAGCGAACGCGTGATAATGCGGAAATCGTGGGTTTTGAGTTTGAGGGTAACGCCTTTGGCTTCGACGTTTTTGCGTTCGATTTGCCGCCAGAGGTCTTCGGCGAGGTGCGGCAAATGGCTTGAAGCCTGCGCCAAAGACAAATCTTCGGGTAAGGTGATTTCGGTTGAGATTTGCAGGCGTTCGCGTTCGGCTTTGACCGGCCGCTCGTCGATACCGCGTGCCAAATCGTAAAGGCGGTAGCCGTAGCGGCCGAAATGGTTTAAAAGTTCGCCGCGCTCAAAACGGCGCAAATCGCCGGCGGTTTGCATACCGAGGGCATTCATCTTTTTCAGTGTAACTTTGCCGACACCGGGAATCTTACCCAACGGCAGGCTCTCCAAAAACGCCATGATTTTTTGCGGCGGCAGCACAAACTGCCCGTTCGGTTTGCGCCAGTCAGAAGCGATTTTGGCCAAAAACTTATTGGGCGCGATACCCGCGGAGGCTGTCAAACCGGTTTCTTCAAAAATTTCAGCACGAATACGTTTGGCCACTTCGCTGGCGTACGGGATATTTTCAAAATTTTGGGTAACATCCAAATAGGCTTCGTCCAAAGACAAAGGCTCGATCAAATCGGTATAACGCCGAAACACGGCATGAATCTGCGCCGACACTTGACGGTACAAATCGAAATGAGGCTGCACAAACACCGCCTGCGGACACAGCCTTTTCGCCGTTGCCACCGACATGGCTGAGTGCAAACCGAATTTGCGCGCCTCATAAGAAGCGGCACAAATGACCGACCGCGTACCGTCCCACGCCACAACGACAGGCAGCCCTTTCAGGTGCGGCTGCTCGTGTAGTTCTACCGAAGCGTAGAATGCGTCCATATCGATATGGATGATTTTGCGTTGGGACATGGGAAAAGGTGGATAAGAAAAAGGCTTATTGTAACAAAAGGCCGTCTGAAGTTTCAGACGGCCTCTATGTTTAAGCCTTATTTTTTACTGGAAAGCTGGTCAAACAATCCGCCGTCGGCAAAGAATTTTTTCATGATTTCTTCCCACGGGCCAAATTTCTCATTCGGATTAAACGTCTCAATCTCAGGGAAATCGGCTTTGTGTTTCGCCAATACTTCGGCATTGCGCGGACGCAGATAAAGATTGGCGGCCAACTCTTGAGCCGGTTCGCTCCAGAGGTTTTGCAGATAGGCTTCGGCAGCGGAGCGTGTGCCTTTTTTGTCGACTACGCTGTCCACGACGGCAACCGGTGCTTCGGAAAGAATGGTGTAGCTCGGATAAACGATTTCAAACTGGTCTTGGGTCAGCTTTTTGCTGACGTAGTTGGCCTCATTTTCAAAGGTAACCAAGACATCGCCGATATTGCGTTGACTGAAGGTCGTCGTTGCCGCGCGACCGCCGTTTTCAAATACAGGCGTGTTTTTCAGCAATGCGGCCACAAAATCTTTGGTTTTGCCTTCATCGCCGTTATTCACTTTCAAACCATAACCGTACGCACCCAAAAAGGCGTAGCGGCCGTTGCCGGTGGTTTTCGGGTTCGCCAAAACGATTTGCACGCCGTCTTTGGCCAAATCGCCCCAGTCTTGGATGTGTTTTGGATTGCCTTTGCGTACCAAGAAAACGACGTTACTGGTATAAGGCACGGCATTGTCCGGCAGACGGGTGTTCCAATCGGCTTTGACCAAACCTTTTTTCACCAAAAGCTCGATATCGGAAGTCTGGTTCATGGTCACCACATCGGCAGCCAAACCATTGGCGACAGCCAAAGCCTGCTTGCTGGAGCCGCCGTGCGACTGTTGGACTTCAACCGTTGCACCGCCGTTTTTCGCAGCATATTCTTTAACAAACAAAGGATTGTATTCTTTATAAAAATCTCGTGCGACATCATAAGAGACGTTCAACAGCTTCACATTACCGCCCTTGCCTGCGGAAGCGGCATTGTCGGCAGATTGTTCGTTTTTGGGAGAGCAGGCACTCAACGCCAGCGCGGCGGTCAATGCGGCAAAAGAAAGGGTACGGATATTCATGGTCGGCTCCTATTAAAAGTATGGCGATACTTTATCGGGATCGGAGGCAAACGGGAAATAATGTTTGCTTTTGGGTTTATCAGTTTTGGTTATATAAACCGAGGCCGTCTGAAATCAAAAAATAATTATTTATAACTATAAAATCTAAACCATATTATTTACAAAGTTAATAAAAAAGAGTACCGTTCGTATTCGCCGAATCATTAGGCGTTTTATTCAATAACCGAAAGATGGAGTGTAGAAACTATGAAACAATGGATGCTTTTAGGATTGCTGGGATTGGGCGCAGTGGCACAGGCACACGATGTTTGGGTGGCCGCACCGACACATCAGCCTGCCGGCCAAATCCTGCATGCGGATTTGGGTTACAGCCATGACTTCCCCAATGTCGAAAAAATCGCCGACGACCGCGTGCATATTTTCAAACCGCTGCAATTGACCGACAGCTCAAAGAAAACCGTTGATTTGGTGAATAAGGGCGAAAACTATCAATACGTTTCCAAAGCCGCCCTGCCCGCAGGCTCCTACTGGGTCAGCGCGACCTACCAACCGACTTTCTGGTCGAAAAACCAAGACGGCTGGAAACAGCAAACCTTGAAACAGCTGGCCGGTGCCACCTATTGCGAACAATCGCAAATGTTCGGCAAGAGCTTTGTCCAAGTGGGCAACGGCGCAGTTGATGAAGCTGTATTGACCCGCCCTATCGGCCAAGAGCTGGAACTGGTTCCGCTGAAAAATCCGAACGAAGTCAAAGCCGGCGGTATTTTGCCGGTCAAAGTCCTGTACAAAGGCGAGCCTTTGGTTAAAGCCACCGTTACCGCCAGCTCGGACACTTTGGCGGAAATGGACTTGGAATCAACCCATGACCACCGCGAGCCTCAAGGCTTCTCCGGCAAAACCGATAAAAACGGCGTGGTCAATGTGATTACGCTGATTGACGGTTTGTGGAAAATCAAAGTCGTGAACGAGACCGATTACGGCGATAAAAGCGTATGTCAGAAAGATAATACTTACGCAACGCTGATTGTGCCTGTCGGCACCAAACGCGCAGCCGCACGCCATGCCCACCATCATCATTAACAACCATTAAAAAAGGCCGTCTGAACTTTCAGACGGCCTTCATTTATTCTAATTCATAACCCAAATTTCTAAAAAAACGGGAGAATGTTTCCAACTCATCACCATTTAATTGGGTAAAACGGATACGGTTGCAGCCGGTCAAGACCACACTTCCCATCCAGTGCGCCCCAAAGACGCGCTCTAAAGGGACATTCCTCATTCGATTGATAAACGGTACTTCTGAAGAAAATTGCGTAGCAATATTCGGAGGCGCGAATTTCAAACCTAAGTCCTGCAATCTATAACGGTGTTGCGCCGTCAAAAACATATCTTCGTGGTGCAGCCGCACCAGCCATTCCATATTGGCAATTTTTTCGTCTTTCGGCGGCAAAGGCGGTCGGATTTCTACATTTAAGCCCAGCTGTCGTGGCATGGCTAAAAGCCGCTTGCTGCGCAGGCTGAAACCGCCGTTCTGCGGCTCGTCCAAATTCGGAGAAGTCTGAATCAGATGTTGTTTAGCCAAATATTGGTCGGTTCCCTTCAGGAAAAACTGCCCGTCTGCTTCGGTTTCCAACAAAATCGGCAAAGGTGCGCCGATATAATCATATTCCCGATAGGCATCCTGCCAGTTTTGACCGTTTAACACCCAGCCGTCATTTTGAACAATCAAACAATAATCAGTATCGATGTAATACATCAGTTGGTACAAAACAAACAGATTGTATTCCAGATAACCGAATGGCCGGCAAAGCTGATGTCGGATATTTTTCGGCAAACCTTGCGGACAACTCGGGCTGATCAGCAATCCACAGCTTCCGGGCAATTCGGCACAGCTGCGGATAATGGCATACATCGTGCCCTCGGTATAAGAATCTGCGCCGGTAATACCAACCACGGTAATGTCAGCAAAACTCATTATATGTTTCTCCTGTTTCAGACGGCCTTTGCTTTGTTTACGACACCTTGTTGCAGATTTCTTTCAAACGGTACAAGGCATCCAAGGCTTCGCGCGGCGTGAGGTTGTCGGGCTGAATTTGCGCCAAAGCTTCAGCCAATTCATTGGTCTGCAAATTATCAACAGGCTCAACTTCTTGTTCTTTCCCTTCCTCATCTACCCCATTTTCAGACGGCATCGCGCTGAAAATATCCAACTGTGGACGGTTGGTGGCAGCTTGGTTTTCCAAATCGTTTAAATGCTTTTGAGCCGCTTTCAAAGCGCGGTTGGGCAGGCCGGCGAGTTTGGCAACGGCGATACCGTAGCTTTTGCTGGCGGGGCCGGGTTCGATGTGGTGGAGGAAGACGATATCCTGTCCTTGCTCAAGCGCGGAGAGGTGCATATTGACTGCGGTTGCATGGGCTTCAGGCAGTTTGGTCAGCTCGAAATAGTGGGTGGCGAAGAGGCTGAAGGATTTGTTTTTTTGCAGCAGGTGTTCGGCGATGGCGTGTGCGAGGGCGAGGCCGTCGAAGGTGGAGGTGCCGCGTCCGACTTCGTCCATGAGGACGAGGGATTGGTCGGTGGCGTGGTGAAGGATGTAGGCGGTTTCGCTCATTTCTACCATGAAGGTGGAGCGGTTGGAGGCGAGGTCGTCGGAGGCACCGATGCGGGTGAAGATTTGATCGATGGGGCCGATTTGGGCGGCATCGGCAGGCACGAAGCTGCCGGTGTGCGCCATGAGGACGATGTGGGCGACTTGGCGCATGTAGGTGGATTTACCGCCCATGTTGGGGCCGGTCAGGAGCATGAGGCGGTGTTTGTGGTCGAGGCGGGTGTGGTTGGCGGTGAAGTGGCGCACTTGTTGCTCGACGACAGGATGGCGGCCGTTTTCGATATGGATGACGGGGTAGTCTGCGAACTCAGGACAAACGAAGCCGCGTTCGGCCGCAATCGCGGCAAACGTAGAAAGTACGTCAAGGGCGGCCGCGGCTTTGGCTGCTTTTTGAAGCTGCGACAAGGCCGTCTGAACTTCTTTCAGCAGGGCTTCAAACAGGCGTTTTTCCAGTGCCAATGCCTGCTCTTGCGCGGTCAGGACTTTGTCTTCGAAGGTTTTGAGTTCAGGAGTGATGAAGCGTTCGGCGTTTTTCAGGGTCTGGCGGCGTTGGTAGTCGGCGGGGGCTTGTTCGGCTTGAACTTTGGATAGCTCGATGTAGAAGCCGTGGACGCGGTTGAACTCGACTTTGAGGGTGGAGAGGCCGGTGCGTTCGCGTTCGCGCGCTTCGAGGTCGAGCAGGAATTCGTCGCCGTGGTTTTGGATGTGGCGCAACTCGTCGAGTTCTGCCGAATAGCCTTGGTTGATGACGCCGCCGTCTTTGAGCCAGACGGCGGGTTCGGGCATCACGGCGGCTTTGAGGATTTCGGCGACGGGCAGGGTTTCGGGGAAAACGGCTTTGAGGGTTTCTAAGAGACTGCTGCCCTCGGAGGACAATTCGATTTCGGACAGGGCAAACAGGCTGTCGCGCAGGGCAGCGAGGTCGCGCGGACGGGCGTTGCCGACGGCGATGCGGGCGGCGATGCGTTCGATGTCCGCAATGTTTTTCAGACGGCCTTGCAAAGTTTCGTATTGCGAACCCAACGCGGCAACGGCTTCTTGGCGGGCGCGGATGTGGGCGCGGCTACGTAAGGGGTGGTGCAGCCAAAGTGCTAAGAGGCGGCTGCCCATGTGGGTGGCGCAGCCGTCGAGTATGGAAAACAGGGTCGGCGATTTTTTGCCGGAGAGGGTTTGCGTGATTTCGAGATTGCGGCGTGTGGCGGCGTCCATGCCGATATATTGGCTATCGGTTTCGAGCGAAATGCCGTCGAGGTGTTGTGGCATCAGGTTTTGCGTCAGGCGGATGTAGTTCAACAACGCGCCCGCCGCGCCGACGGCAGCTTCGTGTTCTTTGCCGTCCAAACCGAAGCCGTGCAGGTCTTGGCAGCCGAAGTATTCGGTCAACAATTTCGCGCCGGCGTCAGCGGCAAACTGCCATGAGTTCAGGCGCGTAATGTTGGCGGAGGCTACCTGAAAACCGTCAGGCAGGCTTTTGCCTTCGGGCAACAGGATTTCCGCCGCCTGCAAACGTGCCAGCTCGTCGGCTAGTTTGTCCGCCGTCGTCAGCTTGGTTTTGAATTCACCGCTTTGTAAAGATGCCCACGCAATGGCGACGTGTTTTTTATCCGCGTTCACCGCCGCGATGCGGTTGGTTTCCTTGTCTTCCAAAAACGCCGCGTCGGTCAGCGTGCCGGGCGTCACAATGCGCACGACTTTGCGCTCCACCGGCCCTTTACCCGCGCCGACTTCACCCACCTGCTCGCACACCGCCACGCTTTTGCCCATTTTAACCAGTCGCGCCAGATACTGCTCCGCCGCATGAAACGGCACACCCGCCATCTTAATCGGCACGCCGTCCATCTGCCCGCGCGTGGTCAGGGTAATGTCCAACAGCTTTGCCGCCTCCACTGCGTCATCCAAAAACAACTCGTAAAAATCGCCCATGCGGTAAAACACCAGCTTGTCGGCGTGTTGCGATTTGATGGCGAGATACTGCTGCATCATCGGAGAGACGGTGGGTTTGGACATGGGAAAGCCTTAAAAACGCAAAAGTGTTATTGTAACAAAAGGCCGTCTGAAAACCTAAATAAGCTTTCAGACGGCCTTTTATGTATGCCAAATAAGATTAATCATAAACGAAAATAATGTCCAAGTCTTTCTTCGGCAGGAAATTTTCTTTGACTGCTTGGAAGCGGTTCTGCCCTACTTTGCGCAAGGATTTGTCCCAGCAGAGTGACAACACAGTATTGGGCTCGCGGTCTATGGTCAAAGTGAATTTACCGATAGGTTTTGCCCAGTTGGCACCTGTGGTCAGGACATAGCCCAAATGGTGATAGACCTTTGAACCTCCTTTCACATTTTTAAAGTTTTTAAGGAAGTTTTCATCCATGCAGTACTCATCTATGAATGCTTTGCTGTCTTTGGCTTTAAGCGAAGGCAGGAAGCTGCCGCCGACCAGCGGGGTGTATTGGTGTTTGATTTCGGTTACAGAGTTGGCTTTAAAGGTTTGCTTCCAGCTGTAAATAATCTGCGACGACCAATCGGGCAGTTCATCCGTCTGTTTGGGCAGCATGGATTGGACTTTGGCGGAGCGGCAGGCTCCGATTTTGCTGCCGATTTTTTCACCGTCTTGCTTTTTCGTCCATGGGTGCATCAGTTCCTGATCGCTCAAACCGCATTTTTTCAAGTCGGCGGTTACATCCACCAACGTTCCGTTACTACGTTCAAAATAGGCACGGACGTAGGCTTGCGGGCGGACAGGTTTGCCGTCGGCGTAAATGCGGAAGCTGTCAACCAAGCCCTTGGTGTCGGCAAAGTCGGAAACTGTAGCCGCAGGAACGATGGGCAAAGGAAAAAGAACAGTTTCAGTAATGTCTTGCGAGGAGGTGTTTTTAAACTTGTAATGCACGCGGATTTGCTTTTCGCTGATGTACAAATCTTCGCTCTGCATATCGATATGCGGATTTTTCAGATATTTGATGCCGCTTGTGCTGACTGTACCCATACTGTCGTTGGCATGAGCGGCCCCGGCCAGCAGAAGGAGCAAGATTAAAGCTTTTTGTTTCATGATTTAACCCCTTTGAAACATGCCGTCTGAAAAACAGGTTTCAGACGGCCTTTAACAGCAGCTTGGTTTTAAGCCAAAGCCACTTCCAAATTATCAATCAGGCGCGTGGTACCCAAACGTGCAGCGGCAAGCACCACCAATTCTTTATCGCCGACATGAGCCACTGCCAAGCTGTGTGCATGGCGGATTTCAACGTAATCGACCACCCATCCGGCATCGGTCAAACGACGGATACATTCGGCTTCAAGTTGGGCGTAATCCAGATTGCCGTTCTTCAAGGCGGCGGCAATGTTTTGCAACTCTTGATAGAGGCGGGGCGCTTCTGCGCGTTCTGCTTCACTCAAATATTGGTTGCGGCTGGAAAGTGCCAGGCCGTCTGAAGTGCGGCCGGTGTCGACCGGGACGATTTCGATATTGAAATTCAAGTCTTCGACAAAGCCTTTGATAATCACCAGCTGCTGATAGTCTTTTTTGCCGAAACAGGCGGTATCGGGTTGAACAATGTTGAACAACTTAGTCACAACGGTCGCCACGCCGCGGAAATGGCCCAGACGGAATTTGCCGCACAATTCGTTTTGCAAATGCGGAGGCTCGACATTGAAACGCTGTTCCACATTCGGATACAGCTCTTTTTCATCAGGCGCAAACACGACGGCAACGCCCTCGCCTGCCAATTTGTCGGCATCTTGTTGCAAAGTGCGCGGATATTTGTCGAAATCTTCGCCTTGTCCGAATTGCAGGCGATTGACAAAAATGCTGACCACAACGTTATCGGCACGTTTTTTCGCTTCGCGCACCAGTGCAAGATGGCCTTCGTGTAGATTGCCCATGGTCGGCACAAATGCCACTTTTCCGGCAGTTTTGCGCCACTCGCGCAATTCTTTTATCGTATGAATGATTTGCATGGTTTGAAAAATCCTTTATCTTTTCCGCCGTTTCATCAACGGAAATCACGCGCCGATTATACGCTTTTATTCATTAAAAAGGCCGTCTGAAATAAGTTTCAGACGGCCTGGAGTTTATTTTATCCGGCAAACGTATGTTCGACAGATGGGAACGTTTTTGCTTTGACTTCGTCCACATAGGCTTTGACCGCAGCTTGAACGCTGTCTTTACCCTGCATAAAGTTCTTCACGAATTTGGCGGTTTTGCCGGGGAAAATGCCGAGCATATCATGCATCACCAAAACCTGACCGTCGCAATCCACGCCTGCGCCAATACCGATGGTCGGGCAAGAAACGGTCTCGGTCACTTTTTTCGCCAATTCCGCAGGAACGCACTCCATCAATACGATTGCCGCACCTGCAGCATCATGCGCTTTGGCGTCGTTGAGCAACGCTTCCGCCTTGTCGCCGCGGCCTTGGACTTTATAGCCGCCGAATGCAAACACGGATTGCGGGGTCAGGCCGATGTGGGCGCAAACAGGGATACCGCGCATTTGCAGAAATTCAGTGGTCTCCGCCATCCAGACACCGCCTTCGAGCTTGACCATATGCGCGCCGGCCGCCATCAATTCGGCCGCCGCCGCAAATGCCTGCTCTTTGCTCTGCTGATACGCACCAAACGGCAAGTCGCTGACAATCATGGCATTTTGAGTGCCGCGAGCCACGCATTCAGTGTGGTAGCACATATCCTGCAAGCTTACCGGCAAAGTGGACTGACGACCTTGCACCGCCATACCCAAAGAATCGCCGACCAGCAGTACATCTACGCCGGCATTGTCCATCAGCGCGGCAAAGCTGGATTCATAAGCGGTCAGCATGGCGATTTTCTCGCCCTCTGCTTTCATTTTTTGCAAAGTGTTTACGGTAATCATGGTGTTGTGTGTTCTGCCCGACGGGCAGCCCTTTGTTGTAATGGAAACGCGGTATTATAAGGTCTGCTTTTAAAATATCAAAGCATAAGCAAAAAGCCCGACTGCTTTCACAATCGGGCTTTTAATTGGTGCCGGCACCAAGAGTCGAACTCGGGACCCCCTGATTACAAGTCAGGTGCTCTACCAACTGAGCTATACCGGCTTACTGAAATGCCTTGCGGCACCGTCAGTCTTTAACTGGTGCCGGCACCAAGAGTCGAACTCGGGACCCCCTGATTACAAGTCAGGTGCTCTACCAACTGAGCTATACCGGCAAGGAAGTCGGCATTATGCCGATAAATTCCCATCTTGGCAAGCATTTTAAAACAAAGTTACTCACGAAATTATAAAAACCAATGATTTTAAAGAAAATTAAATACACACCTTATCTTTCCATCCGACACACACAAAGGCCGTCTGAAAACCGCCCCAGCGCAAAACATCATGGTTTCTGTTAAAATAACGCCTTTTATATCTTTCGTCTGCACCCATGCCACCCCGCCATCCTTACCGCCGCCTGCGCCCAGCCAAATCCCATCTGCCCGAAGTCGGCATTTCCGAAGAAGGCGATATCCGTTCCCTGCACTTGGGCAGCGACACCATCCAAAGCTCTATGAATGTCGATCATCCGTCCGAGCTGGTGTTGTCGTACAGCCGCGCCATGATGGGTTGGCTGCTGTTTGCAGAAACCCCGCCCAAACACATCACCCAAATCGGCTTGGGCGGCGGCTCGTTTGCCCGTTGGATAGACAGCTACCTGCCCGATACCAAGCAAACCGCCATTGACATCAATCCGCAAGTCATCGCCGTGGCGCGCAGCCTGTTTGAATTGCCGCACGAAGGCGAACATTTTGAAATTATAGAGGCAGATGGCGCGGAATATATTAAAGTGTTCCGCCACAATACCGATGTAATTTTGGTAGATGGTTTTGACGGCGAACAGATTATCGATGCTTTGGTGGAAGAACCCTTCTTCCAAGACTGCCGCAACGCCCTCTCTCCCGACGGCGTATTTGTGACCAACTGGTGGAGCGGCGACCAGCGTTATCAACGTTTTGTCGAACGCCTGCTCAACGTCTTTGACGGCCGCGTACTCGAGCTGCCGGCCGAAAGCCACGGCAACGTAGCGGTTATGGCCTTCCAAAGCAGCCCCAAAGAACAAAATCTCGACAACCTGAAAAAACGCGCCGAAAAATTGAGCGAAAAATACGGCTTGGACTTCAAACGGATGCTTGCTGATTTGAAAGCCAACAATCAAAACAACGGCAAGAATTTTTATCTGTAAACCGTTTCAGGCCGTCTGAAAAAACAAACAAGGACACACTCATGCTCAAACCCGACATCATTCAAATCCCCGGCCCGGCCGGTTTGCTGGAAACCATCTACCTGCCAAGCACACAAGAATCCGCCCGCGGCGTTGCCGTCATCAACCACCCCAATCCCCTGCAAGGCGGCACCAACACCAACAAAGTCATCCAAACCGCCGCCAAAGCCCTCAGCCAACTCGGCTTCCATTGCTATCTGCCCAATTTGCGCGGCGTAGGCAATAGCGAAGGCGAACACGATTACGGCCGCGGCGAAACGCAAGACTGTATTGCCGTTATCGACTACGCCCGCGCGCAACATCCAGACGCACCGCAATTCGCCCTGGCCGGCTTCTCATTCGGCGGCTACGTTTCCACCTTTGCCGCCCAAGAACGCACGCCTGATTTGCTGTTGCTGATGGGCGCCGCCGTCCATCACTACACCGACCGCCCGGAACCATCAGACGTTCCCAACGTCGCCAAAACATTGATGATTCATGGCGCGGAAGACGAAGTCGTTGAAATCAACAAAGCCCTGACATGGGCAGAACCACAAGGCCTGCCGGTTGTAACCATTGCCGGCTCGTCCCATTTCTTCCACGGCAAACTCATCGTTTTACGCGATACGATCACACGGTTTGCACCGGCTTTATTAGGCTAAAATACAGCTACAAAATAAAACAAGGCCGTCTGAAAGCTTTTTCAGACGGCCTTGTTTGTATGAAAACCTTATTATCAAATATCAGGCTCAAGTATTCAGAAATCCATCAAGGATTTTCTACTTAACATCTCAATTCTGAGTCAACCAATACTGCAAACCAATCAAAGTCTTACCATCTTTGATTTCATCGTTTACCAATGCATTACGCACCTCGTCCTTGCTCATCAGGACAGTTTCTGTAATTTCATCCTCATCGTTGCTCAACTCGCTGCCCAAACGCACGCCTTGCGCTTGGTAAAGATACATTTTTTCATCACAAAAACCGACTGCGGTATAAAAGGAGTACAACAGTTTGACACTGTCGGCGACATATGGCGTTTCTTCCGCCAACTCACGCAAAGCGCATTCGGCAGGATCTTCGCCTGCAATATCCAATTTACCCGCAGGCAATTCCAACGTCGCCTGATCGGCTGCATAACGCCATTGGCGCACCAAAACAACTTTGCCGTCTTCCGTTTCCGCCAATACACACGCAGCACCCGGATGGCGGATCACAACCCGTTGGCTTTCGTTGCCGTTGGGCAGGCGCACCCGATCGCGGCTGATGGTAACAAAAGAACCTTCGTAGATTGGCTCACTGCTTAATTTAGTTTCTTTCAAATCCATTTTTTACCTCATTTCCAAATTATTAAAATATTAAAGGCCGTCTGAAATCCTTTTTCAGACGGCATAGATAAGCCTTATTCCCGAGCGCGTTCAATTTCAATACCGACCTGCGCCACATCGGGCAAGATACCCGGTTTCACAATACGGACGCGCACTTTGGCCGCACCAAAATCATTTAAAATCAATTGGGCGATATATTCCGCCAAAGCTTCCAGCAGTAAAAAATCCTGTTCGGCAAGGCTGCGGCGTACGACTTCGCATACTTCGCCATAATGGATGGTATCGCCGATATCGTCGCTCGTGCCGGTACGCTCGGGAACACTGATTTCCAAATCCAAAATCAAAGTCTGTTTACGCTCGCGTTCCCAATCATATACGCCGATTAAAGTATCGGCCTTCATGCCGTACAAAAAGATTTTATCCATTTGCCTGTCCGTTTTTTTGATAGAATAACCGTTCCCATTTTAAGTAAAGCACCCAAAATGTTCAATGTACTCGCCATTATTGCCGCCTATCTTATCGGCTCCCTGTCTTTTGCCGTCATCGTATCAAAATATTACGGCATGGACGATCCGCGCACTTACGGCTCCGGCAACCCCGGTGCCACCAACGTCTTGCGCAGCGGTAAGAAAAAAGCGGCCGCACTGACCTTGCTCGGCGATGCAGTAAAAGGCTTGGTTGCCGTCATCTTGGCACGCTGTCTGCAAGATGCTTTAGATTTATCGGATGCAACGATAGCCCTGGTCGCCATTGCCGCATTGGTCGGTCATATGTGGCCAATATTTTTCAATTTTAAAGGCGGCAAAGGCGTAGCCACCGCATTGGGTGTCTTGCTCGCCCTCTCCCCTGCAACCGCCCTGCTCTGTGCCTTAATTTGGCTGGTCATGGCATTCGGTTTCAAAGTATCCTCCCTCGCTGCACTGGTCGCCACCGTCTGTGCCCCAATCTTCGCCTTCTTCATGATGCCACACGCCTCTTGGGCATGGGCAACCGTATTCATTGCAGCATTGGTGTTGTACCGCCATAAAAGCAATATTCAAAACCTGATTCAAGGCAAAGAAAGCAAAATCGGGGATAAAGCCGGAAAATCTTAAAAGTGTAGATGGCCGTCTGAAAATATATTTTTCAGACGGCCTTTATAGTTTTTATTCACGCATAATCAGTCAATCTTAATATATTCCACCGACAGAATCTCTATAACCTCACGCCCTTCCGGTGTATTCAAGACAACTTCATCGCCTTCGCGTGCTTTAATCAGGCTGCGCGCCAAAGGGGAAATCCATGAGATTTTGTTTTTAGCAGTATCGATTTCATCTACGCCGACGATTTTGACGGTTTGTTCACGACCGTCTCCGCGCAATAAACCAACGGTGGCGCTGAAAAAAATCTGGTCCGTGGCTTCGCGCGCTTCTGGATCAACGACAACGGCGGCTTCCAAGCGTTTGGTTAGGAAGCGGATACGGCGGTCGATTTCGCGCATACGGCGTTTGCCGTAAAGATAGTCGCCATTTTCGCTGCGGTCGCCATTGCTTGCCGCCCAGTTAACGATTTGGACGATTTCTGGGCGTTCTTTGTTGACCAGATGATAAAGTTCGTCTTTCAATGCCTGCCAACCGGTAGGTGTGATGTAATTTTTGGTTTCGGTACTCATAATGTGTCTATAACATAATTAAAGGCCGTCTGAACATTAATTTTCAGACGGCCTTTATTGTAAGTCAATTTACTTTATTCTTCATCATCATCACTATCGCTGATACTGATGCTGTGTTCCATTTTGCTTGGATGAATTTTCAAACCGCCACAACCTGATTTTTCGGTAGAGAGACGGTTTAGATACGCTTCGTCGATATCGCCGGTTTGATAAACACCATTAAAGCATGAAGAATCAAAGGATTCGATTTTTGGATTGAGTGCTTTGACTACTGCTTCCAAGTCTTCTAAGTTTTGGAAGACGATGCCATCCGCGCCAATCTCGGCTGCGATTTCTGCCGCGCTGCGGCCGTTTGCAATCAGTTCTTCACGGGTCGGCATATCGATACCGTACACATTCGGATAACGCACTTCGGGAGCAGCGGAAGCAATGTAGACTTTGCGTGCACCTGCCGCGCGTACCATTTCAACGATTTCACGGCTGGTCGTACCGCGCACAATGGAATCATCCACCAACAAAACGCTTTTGCCGTTAAACTCGGTTTCCATCGGACTGAGTTTTTGGCGTACTGATTTTTTACGCGTTGCTTGTCCGGGCATGATGAAAGTGCGGCCGATATAGCGGTTTTTAATCAGACCTTCGCGATATGGTTTTTCGAGATGGACGGCAAGTTCCATCGCGCTGGGTCGGCTGGTATCAGGAATCGGCATCACGACATCGATATCATCGACAGGCAACTCGCGTTTGATTTTTTCTGCCAAAGATACGCCCATATCCATACGGGACTGATAAACGGAAACGCCATCGATGACGGAGTCCGGGCGGGCAAAATAAACATATTCAAAAAGACAAGGGCTTAATTTGGCTTTATCGCTGCATTGACGGGAAATAATCGTGCCATCAAAACCAATAAATACGGCTTCTCCCGGCTGGATATCGCGTTCCAAATCATAGGCAAGTGCATTAAAGGCAACGGATTCGGAGGCAATGGCATAAGATTTTTTGCCGGATTCGTCAATTTGCGAACCCAAAACCAACGGACGGATACCGAAAGGATCCCGGAAAGCCAGCATGCCATATCCGGCAATCATGGCTACGACACCGTATGCGCCACGCACCAAACGGTGTACTTCGGAAACGGCGTTGAAAATATTGTCGATGGTAAGTTGATAAGGGGCTGTATTTTTAGAGACTTCGCGGCGTAATTCGTGCGCGAATACATTGAGTAGGACTTCAGAATCGGAGCTGGTATTAACGTGGCGCAGGTGTTTGTTGCATACGTTTTCATAGAGCTCTTCGGTATTGGTCAGATTACCATTGTGTGCCAAAACAATGCCGAATGGGGAGCTGACATAAAACGGCTGGGCTTCTGCGCTGCTGCCCGCATTGCCTGCAGTCGGATAGCGGACATGTGCAATGCCTGCATTACCGACCAAGTCGCGCATATTGCGGGTGCGGAACACTTCGCGCACCATGCCTTTGCCCTTGTGCATATGAAATATATTGCCTTCGGCAGTAACAATACCTGCTGCGTCCTGACCACGGTGTTGCAACATCTGCAAACCATCATACAACATCTGATTGACCGGCTCATGACTAACCAAACCTAATACACCACACATATCGTGCTTCTCCGAGTTTGAAGATTAAATGGGTAAGCTGTCATTATAAAATAATTTAGATGAGTTTGCTCAAATTGTTAACAATATGATGCTAAATTTACGCAAATAAAAACGGATTCAGACGGCCCATAGACCGTCTGAATCCGTCAAACTCAATCATCCAATTCTTCAACTTCAGCTGCTTTACCCGAAAGATGCGGCATTGCGGCATCTTTTCCAGGCAGATAAGGCATCGCAGCATCTGCAAGTGATTCAAAATACGGAATTGTGTGCGAACTTTGCCACTCTTCCGTTTTCGGCAAATCAGTGTGTGAAAAAACCATCACTGCCAGTGTCACCAAAATCACACCTTTCACAGCACCGAATACGCCGCCAAGCAAACGGTTGATGCTTCCTAAACCAACGGCAGACATCAAACTGCTCAACAGCGATCGTGCCAGTTTCTGCAACAGCCATGCCAGAAAAAACACAGCGGCAAAACCCATGGCAACCGCCAAGGAATGCGGCTCAACCGATTTAAAGACCACATCGGCAAACGGCACGGCGAGCGTTCTGGCTGCAATAAACGATACCACCCAGGCCACCATCGCTCCTGCTTCGGCAATAATACCCCGTGTCAACGAAATAATGATGCAGATGACGATGACGGCGGCCGCCAATAAATCGGCAACAGGCAAATTACTCACTGGTCACCTGACCGGCAATGCCATGTACACGCAATTTGTTCAAATCGCGCTCTGCATCGCGTGCATTTTTATAACTGGCTGATTTCACGCGATACACCTTACCTTTATCGGTCATCACTTCAGTAATGGTCGAATCGATACCTGCGGCTTTCATTTTACGTTGCAGGCTCTGCGCGCGTTCTTTTTCAGCATAACCAGCCTGAATAGCGGCTTTTTTAGCAGGCTTGGCTTCTGCTTTTTCTTTTTCAGCTTTAGGTTTGGCTTTTTCAGACGGCTTCTCGGCAGTTTTTACCTTATCGGCTTTTTCTGCTTTGGCCGTTTCTGGTTTAGCCTTCTCATTTTTTGGTTTTTCAACTTTGGCTTCTGCTTTCTTAGTAGGTTCGGCCTTGTCTTTTACGCTGTCTTTGCTGTTTTTGGCAGATTTACGCTCGGCAATGGCTTTCTCTGCTTTTTCCAATTGTGCTAATTTATTGCGTTCAGCAGCAGCTTCACGCTCTGCTTTTTCAGCACGCGCTTGAAGTGCACGTTTTTTAGCAGCCAATGCGTTTTCTTTTTCATCCGCTTCCTGTTGGGCTTGTGCCTTGCGTGCCGCAGCACGTTGTTCTGCCTGGCGTTGGCGGCGTTCTTCGGCTCGGCGCTCCGCAGCTTCGCGTTTGGCGGCCTCAGCTCGTTGAATACGCTCAGACTCTTCCAAACCTTTAATATTGCCGTCATCCAAAGTATCATTAATCAAAACCAACGGCTCGCCGACATCTTCGGGAGCAGACTCACGGTTTGGCTTCAATACTTCAACCGGCGCATTGTCTTCTTCGTCGCCGGCATTTTGAGGTTTGCTTTGCGCTTCGGCATCCGCATGGCGGGCTGCTTCTTCAGCCATCGCAACATCCTCTTTACTCGGCTCTAAAACAACGGCCTTGCTCGGCTCATCAGCCGTTTTGACTTGGCTCTGACCGACAGGTGCTTCTTTAAACGGTGAATTTTTATCGTCGCCGGAAGTCAGTGCCAGACCGAACAGCATACCCGATGCCACCACCAAGCCGGAGGCTAAGACCAAGCGACGGCGGTTGCGACGTTTGAGTTGTTCGTAACCGTCTAAATCGTATCCGTTTGGAGTTTCTTTTTGTTTATTGTCGGACATGATAATTTCCTCGTTAGTGTTCTTTCAAAACAGCCATTACATCGGCAACAGTATGGAATGAGCCGAAAACAACGATTCTATCATTTTCGGTTGCTTTAGCCAAAGCAGCGCGGTAGGCAGCAGCGACAGTTTCAAAAACATTTACATTGTCGATGCCGTGTTCAGCCAGTTTGGCCTGCAAAGCCTCTATCGTCATGCCGCGCGGTACATCTAAAGGCGCGATGTTCCACTCGTCAAACTGATCTTTAACGATTTCCAGCACGCCATCAATATCTTTGTCGGACAACATACTGAATACAGCAGTACGTTTTTGGGCAAAGGCAAGGTTAATCAGACTGCGGCGCAAAGCACGGGCTGCGTGCGGATTGTGGCCGACATCCAAAACCACCAGCGGACGGCCGGGCAAAACTTGGAAACGTCCAGGATTCTCAACCAACAGCAAACCGCGTTTAATCGCGCCGATATCAACCGGCAATTGTTCGTTCAAACACTCCAACACCGTCAATGCACACGCGGCATTGGACAACTGATAGGCACCGCGCAAAGCAGGAAACGGCAAGGAATTGCGGTTACGGCTTTGGCCGTCTGAAGATTGCGGATGGAAGCGGTAGTTCCACTGTACGCTTTCCATTGATGCAAAATCAAAATCTCGCTGAACCATCAACAGTTTTGCGCCAATTTCTTCTGCGTGTTTGACCAATGATTCAGGCGCAGGATTCTGACCGCACACAGCTGGTTTGCCACCACGGAACACTCCGGCTTTTTCAAAACCGACCTGCTCAACGGTATCGCCCAAAAATGCCTGATGGTCCAAATCCACGCTGGTAACGACCGAGCAGTCGCCGTCAAATACATTCACAGCATCCAATCGTCCGCCCAAACCGACTTCCAAAATCATTACGTCCACATTTTCACGCATGAAAATATCGACGGCAGCCAAAGCATTAAACTCAAAATACGTCAGCGAAATTTCGCCGCGTGCCGCTTCGATACGCTCAAATGAGGAAATAATCAATTCATCTGAAACCGGCTGAGTATTGATGGCGATTCGTTCGTTGTAAAGCAGAAGGTGCGGACTGGTCAGCGTACCGACTTTAAAACCGGCTTCTTTATAAATATGCGACAAATAGGCGCATACAGAGCCTTTGCCATTTGTACCCGCCACCACGACGACAGGACATTGCGGCACCAAATTCATGCGTTTTTTCACTTCTCCCACGCGTTCCAAACCCATATCGATAAGGCCGGAACTATGGGCAGTCTCCAAATGAGAAAGCCAGTCTTGTAATGTTTTCATTGTATTTATCGCTTCAAAAGGCCGTCTGAAACGGCCGTTTAATCTATATCTGCCGCAAGTTCTGCTTTGTCTTCTTTTTCACGGCACCAGCGCGCCCACACTTTCAGACGGCGGTAGGCATCGCGGTCGGCCATATCGGGCAAGATGCAGTGTTTGACTATTTTCCCGTCAACATTCCATTGCAAAAACAAAGCATAAACCGTCAACATACTGCTGTCTTGCAAAACCGCACTTCTTCCCTCTGCCTCGTTATTCAAATAAACCGTCGCACGGTATTGGCGGTCGATGATGATTTTTCTGACCGCATTTTGAGTCTGAAAATTAACGCTGCGCCAAGCATAGGCAAAACTGCCGGCCAATGCCGCCAAACCCAGCCACATCATCCAGCCGTAAAACTCGACAAGGCATAAGGCCAACGCCGAAAGGTGTAAGGAAACAATCAGAATTTTCAAAGAACGCGAGGGCTTTAAGGCCGTCTGAAAACTTCTCACGGCTTTACATCATATTGTCGAAAACAGGCGTAATGTTCAATTCCGCCTCTTCCATATCCAAAACCATATCGTGGATTTCGGTATCGAAAAATTCCCAAAAAGCCTTCAAGCTCATGTCTTGCGGCCATTTGCTTTTATCAATGTCCCAGCCTGCCAATTCGGCTTCAAAAATCTGCTGGTAGCGTTCGTCAAAATAGGAAATGACGGATTCGGGTTCGTCAAATTGCGGCACAAGGAATACTGAGCAGTTGGTGCGCAGTTGCTCGACGGTCAGGTCGGGCATATTTTCATCGGCGGATTTCAGCCATTCCAAAAAACGGGCGGTCGGCTTCAGCACAACAGCAGTACGGTCAACAAAATACATTATTTTCAACTTTCAAAATCATTCAAACCGATCATGCCGTCTGAAATTTCAGACGGCCCGAGTTTAATGTGTCATCACCTGTTGCAGGAATTGTTTGGCACGCTCGTGTTTCGGATTGGTAAAAAATTCTTCCGGCGTTTCATCTTCCAGAATCTGGCCTTTATCGACAAAAATCACACGGTCGGCGACTTCGCGCGCAAAACCCATCTCATGGGTCACACACATCATGGTCATGCCGCTTTCCGCCAAGTCTTTCATCACTTTCAATACTTCGCCGACCATTTCAGGATCAAGTGCGGAAGTCGGCTCGTCAAACAACATCACGCGCGGCTCCATCGCCAAACCGCGTGCAATCGCCACACGCTGTTGCTGACCGCCGGAAAGCTGGCCGGGCAGCGCGTCTTTTTTATGCGCCAAGCCGACACGTTCCAAAAGCTCCATCGCTTTCTTTTCCGCCTCTTCACGGCTTTGGTTTTTCACTTTCATCGGAGAAAGAATAATATTTTCCAAGACAGTCAAATGCGGATACAGATTGAACCCTTGGAACACAAAGCCCACTTCTTCGCGCACTTTGTTCAAATCGGTTTTCGGATCGGCAACATTGATGCCGTCCACCCAAATCTCGCCGCTTTCAATGCGCTCGAGTTGGTTTACCGTACGAATCAGCGTCGATTTGCCACTGCCCGAAGGACCGCATACAACGACCACTTCGCCTTGTTTGACTTCCAGATTCACGCCGTTGATAACGTGCAAATCTTTAAAATGTTTGTGTACATTTTTGAATTTAATCATTATTTCTTTCCAAACTGCCAAAATTTTCGGGGCTTAAGTTTCGCTTGCCGCTGCCAAAGCAAAGGAATGGCCGTTTCAAGCCAAAAACGGCAGCTGACTATGCCGTCGGAGGTTCCACCTTGATTGTACCGATTGACTTTAAATTGCTCTTCCCTATCGAGACGATGCCCGGTCAATACCCAAACTGCGCCGATAATTGCCGCTTCAAAACGGTGCCGCTCAGGCGGCATATCCTTACCGGAAAAATACTGCGCCAACTTGCGCCACAAATATGAATTACCTAGAAACCCCCATTGAATAGGAGGTTGCTTAAAAATTGCCATCACTGTTTCAGACGGCCTTTTGAACCAGATAATTGCTCAATGCCACATATTTTTCAGCGGCAATGTGTTCTGCCCTGTCCTGCGGATTGATGCCGACTGCCTGCAAATCATCATCGCCGGCAAGTTCCTTCAAATTATTGCGTATGGTTTTGCGGCGTTGATGGAAAGCCAGTTTCACCAGTTTGGCAAAATGTTCAAAATCTTCCGCTTTACCAATGCGGTGTTTCACCGGAATCATGCGCACGACGGCCGAATCTACTTTCGGCGCAGGATCAAAGGATTCAGGCGGTACTTCAATCAACATTTCCATATCGAAGAAATATTGCAGCATTACGCCCAGACGGCCATAGTCGTTGGTTTTCGGCTGCGCCACCATGCGTTCGACCACTTCTTTTTGCAGCATAAAGTGCATATCGATCACATCGTCTGCCACTTCGCTCAATCGGAACAAAAGCGGCGTGGAAATATTGTACGGCAGGTTGCCGACAATTTTTTTCTTGCCTTCAATGCTGTTAAAATCAAACTGTAATACATCGCCTTCGTGTATCACCAATTTGTCTGCAAACGGCAAGGTTTTCAGACGGCGTACGATGTCGCGGTCGATTTCGCAAACATGCAGGCGGTTGAGTTTTTTCGCCAAAGGCTCGGTAATGGCTGCCAAGCCCGGGCCGATTTCAATCACGATATCATCGGGCTGCGGTCTGACCGCATTGACAATATCGCTAATAATCCGCGTATCCTGCAAAAAATTCTGCCCGAAGCGTTTCCGGGCCTTATGTTCTTTCATATCTTTCTTCAAGCAAGCTGTTTAAGGCAGTATTGTAACTGAAACAGGCGTTTTTGTCGGCACGCTTTCAGACGGCATTTGCCTAATTTTAAGCAAACGGCGGCGCTTCCAAACCCAAAGATTTCAGTAGTTGCGCGGTCTCATAAACCGGCAAACCCATCACGCCGGTAAAACTGCCCTGCAAATGCTCGACAAATACGCCGCCCAAGCCCTGAATCCCATACGCACCGGCTTTGTCCATCGGCTCGCCGCTGGCAACATAGGCTGCAATCTCCTCAGCCGTCAACGTTTTAAAGCGCACTTCGCTCGTCTGCACCACATCATGGCGCACGCCTCGCCAGTAAACGCATACAGCCGTCAGCACTTGATGCGTCCGTCCGGACAAGCGTTCCAGCATATCGACCGCATCCGCCTCGGATTCCGGTTTACCCAAAATAGCCGCACCATCCGCCACCGTCGTATCCGCCGTTAATACAGCAAACTCAGGCTCTTGATCATGAGCAGTAAACCATTGCGCTACCGCTACCTGATTTTTCTCGCAGGCCATACGGCGCACATACTCTACTGCGGCTTCGCCTTCTTTGGGGGTTTCATCAATATCCGCAGGAAGGCGGCGTACCGTGAAACCTAAATTCTCCAAAATCTCACGACGGCGCGGACTGCCCGAGGCCAGATAAATTGCGTTCATTGTATTGAACTTCCTTATTTTGAAATTTTATGCTGTCCGAACAGGCGGACATAATGCGCAGCCGAATACGTCAAAAATGCCTTTTCCTCATCCGTCAGCGGACGCACTTGTCTCACAGGCGAGCCGACGTATAAAAAACCGCTTTCCAATCGCTTGCGCGGCGGCACCAAACTGCCCGCGCCTATCATCACATCATCTTCGACAACCGTATCGTCCAAAATAATTGAACCCATGCCCACCAAAACACGATTTCCAATTCGGCAGCCATGCAGCATGACCTTATGCCCAATCGTCACATCATCGCCGATAATCAGGGGCGAACCGTCAGGCTTCGCCGCATTCTTATGCGACACATGCAAAACGCTGCCATCCTGCACATTGCTGCGCTTACCGATAGAGATACTGTTCACATCGCCGCGCAATACAGCATAAGGCCAAATCGATACATCTTCCGCCAGCGACACTTCGCCAATCACTACCGAAGTCTCATCTACAAAACAAGACTCATCAACCGACGGCACATAATCCAAAAACGCACGAATAGGGTTTGCCATTTCCAATAATCCTTTTCTCAAAACCAAAACTGATCAGGCCGTCTGAAAACACGGCGTAAAACGATTTTATACTACAACAATACGAAATCAAGCCAGAAAATCATCAAAAGGCCGTCTGAAACAGTTTTCAGACGGCCTTTCATCATAAACCCTTTATCTTGGCTTACCACTATTTATCATTAACGCCTCATCTGTCTTTTATGGAATAATCGTCTTCATTTAATTCTTGGAGAAGCCGATGAACACACGTTCAGGAAATTATGCAGCGCCCCTGCTAGTCGTCGGCTGCGTCGTCTTCGGCTTGGGCAGTTTGATCGTCAAATTTGTCGATGTCGGCTCTTACGCCATCGCATTCTGGCGCTTGCTGATCGCCGCCCCTATATTCTTCCTGCTCGGGCGTTTTTTCAGACAAAAAATGCCCACGAAAAGAAAAACAGTTGGCTACGCAGTCTTATCCGGCGTTTTCCTCGCATTCGACCTCGCTCTGTGGCATGAAAGCATTCACGCCGTAGGCCCCGGCATTTCCACCTTGCTCAACAGCCTGCAGATTTTCTTTTTAGCCGCCATCGGCTTCTTCTTTTATTCGGAACGTCTAAGCGCCCTGCAAATTTTAAGTTTGATATTGGCTACCATAGGCGTAGCCTTAATCGGCAGCCCAGAATTCGGTCATAACAACAATGCCGCATGGGGATTTGTCAGCGGCGTAGTGTCCGGTGCTATGCTGGCCCTGTCTATGGTTTTCGTACGCAAAACCCATGAACAGGAAAAAGTCGGTTTGTTTCCACTGATGATGATTTTAAGCTTTGGCGGCGCAATGGCGCTGGTCATCCCATCTCTGCTATTCGATGCCGCCCATCTTTACCCCAAAACTTTAAACGATGTGATTCTAGTCTCCATCTACGGCATCGTTATGCAATGCTTTGCTTGGGCATTGATTGCTTACGCCATCCCGCTTTTATCCTTGTCACTGACCGGCCTACTACTGCTCTCCGAACCAGTTGCCGCCATGTTGATCGATTATTTCTGGCTAGATAAACCGATTAACGCCGTCCAATGGAGCGGCGCTACTTTGACTTTATTGGCGATTTATTTAGGTTCGTTAAAAGACAAAAAATAGATACCAAAAAGGCCGTCTGAAAAATTTCAGACGGCCTTTTCATCTGTTATTGCTTATTTAATACTGGTACCGATACGGCTGAGTTCGCCAAAGTTCATCCAAACAAAGAAGGCTTTACCGACAATCAAC
Source organism: Neisseria sp. HMSC067G12 (assembly GCF_001812725.1). Taxonomy (NCBI): domain Bacteria; kingdom Pseudomonadati; phylum Pseudomonadota; class Betaproteobacteria; order Neisseriales; family Neisseriaceae; genus Neisseria; species Neisseria sp. HMSC067G12. The sequence continues at coordinate 47,686 of NZ_KV810187.1, forward strand.
TTGTCATCGACAAATCCCCAGTAACGAGAATCGGCGCTGTTGTCGCGGTTGTCGCCCATCGCGAAATAACGGCCTTCGGGAACTTTACAAATAAAGCCATTGCCGTCTTCTGCGTACTCACAATTTTCCAAACCGCTCGTTTCAAGCGAGTAATTGCTTTCAGGCATTACTTCGGAGGTGTATTTGTTCAATACGGCAATGGATACGGAAGGCTGACCGGCTTCTTTGACCACATCAAAGTTTTTGCCGTTCAAGGCCGTCTGAAAACGCTCAAGCGTATGAATCATAGACGGATCGGTATCATCTGCGTATTGATAATTGCCGTTTGGTTTTTCGGGAATAATTTCACCGTTAACAGTCAAAACCTTATCACGATATTCCACAACATCACCCGGAATACCGACGATACGTTTGATGTAATTCATCTCAGGCTGAAGTGGGTAATTGAACACCACGACATCGCCTCGGGCAATATTGCCGACAGGGATAATGACCTTATTCAAAATCGGCAGGCGGATACCGTAAGAAAATTTGTTTACCAAGATAAAATCGCCTTTGACCAAGCCCGGACGCATGGAACTGGACGGAATTTGGAACGGCTCAGCAATAAAGCTACGCAATACAAAGATAACCAAGATGATAGGAAAAAAGCCGCCCATGTAGTCGGTAAAATGTGCATTGTCTTCGCCGGTTTCGCTTTTTTTCAGACGGCCTTTATGGATTGCCCAAACAATACCGGTGAACACGACAAACACCAGCAATACGGCGGTAAAGCTCATAAATTCGGACAAAATTCCGAATACGCCGACCATGCACAAGAGATAACTCCATTGCAAGCCGGAGCTCCATTCGCCGTTTTCCTGACGCTCTTTGCTGCTTTTGAAGTTGAGGACCAAGCCGGCCAGCAGTACAACGATTGCGCCTAAAGTCAGATTTATACTCATTATTTATCACTCACTTGCAGAATCGCCAAGAATGCGCTTTGCGGGATTTCCACATTGCCCACTTGTTTCATGCGGCGCTTACCTGCTTTTTGTTTTTCAAGAAGTTTTTTCTTACGCGTAATATCGCCGCCGTAACATTTCGCCAAAACGTTTTTACGCAGGGCTTTGACGTTTTCGCGGGCGATAATCTGGCTGCCGATGGCGGCTTGGACGGCGATGTCGAACATTTGGCGCGGAATCAGTTCGCGCATTTTTGATGCCAGCTCTCGACCGCGGTGAACGGCGCTTTGACGGTGCACAATCAGGCTCAAGGCATCGACTTTTTCGCCGTTGACCATAATGTCGAGCTTAATCAAATCAGACGGTTGGAACTCTTTGAAATGGTAGTCCAACGAAGCATAACCGCGCGAAGTCGATTTAAGCTTGTCAAAGAAATCCATTACGACTTCGTTCATCGGCAAATCATAAGTCAGCATGACTTGACGGCCCATGTATTGCATATTGACCTGAACACCACGCTTTTGGTTACACAAAGTCATGACGTTGCCGACATACTCCTGCGGCACAAGAATGGTCGCAGTGATAATCGGCTCAAGAATAGTTTCGATGGTGCTGATTTCAGGCAGTTTGGACGGGTTTTCAACTTCGATTTTCTCGCCGTTTTTCAACACGACTTCATAAACCACCGTTGGCGCAGTGGTAATCAAGTCCATGTCGAACTCGCGCTCCAAACGTTCCTGCACGATTTCCAAATGCAACAGACCCAAGAAGCCGCAACGGAAGCCGAAGCCCAATGCTTGGGAAACCTCAGGCTCAAATTTCAACGAAGCATCGTTCAGCTGCAATTTTTCCAAAGCGTCACGCAAGGCTTCGTAGTCATGGCTTTCCACCGGATAAAGGCCTGCGAATACTTGGCTTTGTACTTCTTGGAAGCCGGGCAGCGGCTCAGAAGCGGGGTTGGCAACCAACGTAACCGTATCGCCGACTTTCGCCTGACCCAATTCTTTCACGCCGGTAATTAAAAAGCCTACTTCACCGGCTTTGAGTTCTTGTTTTTGAACTGATTTTGGTGTGAATACGCCCAGCTGCTCAACCTGTGTTTCCGCCTTAGTACTCATAAAGCGCACTTTGTCTTTCAGCTTGATGGTACCGTTTTTCACACGAATCAGCATGACTACGCCGACATAGTTGTCAAACCACGAATCGACAATAACCGCTTGCAACGGCGCATTTTCATCACCAGTCGGCGCAGGGATTTTGGCAACGATCTCTTCCAAAACATCTTCCACACCAATGCCGCTTTTTGCAGAACATTGCACCGCACCAACGGCATCAATGCCGATGATGTCTTCAATTTCCTGCTCCACGCGATCGGGTTCTGCTGCAGGTAAGTCGATTTTGTTCAAAACAGGCACAACTTCCACGCCCAAATCAATCGCGGTATAGCAGTTCGCCACGGTTTGCGCTTCTACACCTTGAGACGCATCGACCACCAAAAGCGCACCTTCGCAAGCCGACAGCGAACGGGATACTTCGTAAGAGAAGTCGACGTGTCCCGGAGTATCAATCAGGTTGAGCTGATACACCTGCCCATCGCGTGCTTTATAGTTGAGCGCGGCGGTTTGCGCTTTAATGGTAATGCCGCGCTCTTTTTCGATGTCCATGGAATCGAGCACCTGCGTACTCATTTCGCGCAAATCCAAACCGCCACAGTATTGGATAAAACGGTCAGCAAGCGTAGATTTGCCGTGGTCGATGTGGGCAATAATGGAGAAATTCCGTATGTTTTTCATATTGTTATTAAGATAAATGCAATTAAAGGCTGAAAGGCCGTCTGAAAAAACAGGGATTCGGTTTTCAGACGGCCTTAGAATAAGGTTGAATCGTTCCGTATTCTAACGGAAATTCAACGCTTTTGCATGATTTTATAGCGATTTGACAATCTCGGTCACCATCTTCGCCGAGCTGACGGCAGCCGTTTTCAAAAACTCTTCAAAGCTAATGTCCGCTTTCTCATCTGCCGAATCGGATACGGCACGAATAATCACAAACGGCACTTCCAACTGGTGACAGGTTTGCGCAATCGCCGCAGCTTCCATTTCAACTGCTTTTACGTCAGGAAAATGACTGCGAATTTCCGCAACACCTTCGCTGCTGTGTACAAAACGGTCGCCACTGACAATCAGGCCTTGCGTTACGGCCGCACCTTCAAACACTTGCGCTGCCTTTTCTGCTTGACGAATCAGGTTTGAATCCGATACAAACACAGCAGGAAGTTGCGGTACTTGTCCCCAAACATAACCAAAAGCCGTTACGTCAACATCATGATGCGCCACAGTTTCGCCGATAACCACATCGCCAACCTTCAGACCTTTACCCAAACCGCCTGCACTGCCGGTATTGATGACGCAATCCGGTGCAAACTGATGAATGACCCAAGAAGTCGAAACCGCCGCATTGACTTTACCGATACCGCTCAAAACCAATACCATACGTTTTCCGGCCAATTCACCTTCATACGCCGAGAATTTACCGAAGGACACATGCTTGACATTGGTCATGCTTTCACGCAAAAGCTCGATTTCCTGTTCCATTGCGCCGACCACGGCAATTGTTTGTACTGACATCTCGTTACCTTTCCATTCACTAATCGGGCAACATTATAACAGCAGAATTTAAAATCACAGGGATACTGAAAAATCTGCTATATTCCCAGAACGACACCCAATTTAAAACAGATTGATGCTCTAGCTAGCAATCAGCAAATAATGATTGCCTCTGTTATAATTACTATAGATAAAATAACTCTATTTTAAATACCTAAATTCTTATGTTTAACGAAAATACTCCGGGCGCAAAAGAAGAATTGTTCGCTTGGCTACGCCATATGAACAAATACAAAGGCTCCGACCTTTTCATTACCACCAATTTCCCGCCGGCCATGAAAGTGGACGGTAAAATTACGCGACTGAGCGATGAGCCGCTGAGTGCTGAAAAATGTATGGAAATCGCTTTTTCGATTATGTCTTCCAAACAGATCGAAGAATTTTCTTCCACCAACGAATGCAACTTCGCCATCAGCCTGCCCGATACCAGCCGCTTCCGTGTCAATGCAATGGTTCAACGCGGTGCAACTGCTTTGGTATTCCGTTCCATTACCAGTAATATCCCTAAATTTGAAACGCTCAATCTGCCTCCTATTCTGAAAGACATCGCCCTCAGAAAACGCGGTTTGGTTATTTTTGTCGGCGGTACAGGTTCGGGCAAGTCCACTTCCCTCGCCTCCCTTATCGACTATCGAAACGAAAACAGCTTCGACCACATTATTACCATCGAAGACCCGATTGAGTTTATCCACCAACACAAAAACTGCATCATTACCCAACGCGAAATCGGTGTAGATACCGAAAATTGGCCGATTGCATTGAAAAATACTCTACGCCAAGCGCCAGATGTTATTCTGATTGGTGAAATCCGCGACCGCGAGACCATGGACTACGCCATTTCCTTCGCGGAAACCGGCCATTTGTGTATGGCGACACTGCACGCCAACAGTACCAACCAAGCGCTCGACCGCATCATCAACTTCTTCCCCGAAGAGCGCCGTACCCAGTTGCTGACCGACTTGTCGCTCAACCTGCAAGCCTTTATTTCACAACGTCTGATTCCCCGTGAAAGCGGCCGGGGTCGTGTGGCGGCGGTCGAAGTTTTGCTCAATTCGCCGATTATTGCCGACTTGATTCAAAAAGGCGAAGTCCACAACATCAAAGAAATGATGAAAAAATCAACCGGCATGGGCATGATCACTTTTGACCAAGCCTTGTATGACTTGTATGAAAACGGCGATATCAGCTATCAAGATGCCATTAAAAATGCCGACTCCGCTCATGACTTGCGCTTAGACATTCAATTACGAAGCCGTCGTGCGCAAAATGCCGGTCCGGATTTAGAATTGATTTAACAGCTTCAAAGCATAAAAAAAGGCCGTCTGAAACCTCACTACGAGTTTCAGACGGCCTTTATCCCATCAAATAATCAAGCCTGTTTCAATTTTGCATCGGCATCACGCAATGCAGTGCGCAGACCTTCCTCGATAACCGGATGGTAGAACGGCATATCCAGCATTTGCGGAATCGTCATCTTCATTTGATGCGCCCAAGCCATCAAGTGTGCCAAATGTTCGGCAGCAGGGCCGACAACTTCCGCACCAATGAAACGGCCGGTCGCTTTCTCAGCATACAAACGCATATGGCCTTTGTTTACCAACATAACACGGCTGCGGCCTTGGTTTCGGAAGGAAACTTCGCCGATTACAAACTCGTCAGGTTGATATTTCGCCGCAACTTGCGCGTATTTCAAGCCGACAGAGGCAATTTGCGGATTGGTGAACACCACGCCAATTACACTGCGGCGCAAACCACCGCCGATATTCGGATAGCGGCCCGCATTGTCGCCGGCAATTTTGCCTTGGTCGGCAGCTTCATGCAGCAGAGGCAATTGATTGGACGCATCGCCTGCGATAAAGATATGCGGAATGCTGGTTTGCATGGTCAGCGGATCGGCAATAGGCACACCACGCGCATCTTTTTCGATAGTCAGATTTTCCAAACCGATATTGTCCACGTTCGGACGGCGGCCTACGGCTGCCAGCATATATTCGGCAACGAACACACCTTTTTCGCCGTCTTGTTCCCAATGAACTTCAACATTGCCTTCCGCATCCAGTTTGACTTCGGTTTTAGCATCCAGATGTAAAGCCAACTCTTCGCCAAAAACAGCTTTGGCTTCTTCAGCGACAACAGGGTCGGAAATGCCGCCGATGGCTCCGCCCACGCCGAAAATCTCAACTTTCACGCCCAAACGGTGCAAAGCCTGACCCAACTCTAAGCCGATAACGCCGGGGCCGAACACGGCCACGCTTTTAGGCAAAGTATCCCAAGAGAAAACATCATCGTTTACAACCAAGCGATCGCCCAAAGCTTCCCACTGAGGGAAAATCACAGGACGCGAACCGGTGGCAATCACAAAACTTTTTGCAGTGATTTGAGTGTGGTCATCGATTTGGACGGTGTGTTCGTCAACAAATTTTGCCGTACCCATAATACGCTTGTCGGCAGGCCACTCTTCTACATCGCTGACTACAAAACCGACAAAACGGTCGCGTTCGGACTTCACGCGGTGCATGACTTCTTCACCGTTTACCGTTACGCTGTCTTTATCCAAATGTACGCCAAACGGATCGGTATGCAGAGCATGATGGCGCGCTTCCGCAGCCGCAATCAGCAATTTGGACGGCATACAGCCGACACGCGCACAAGTTGTTCCGAATACATTGTTTTCAATCAGGTAAACATTGTCTGTATGAAGGCGAGCATTGCGAAATGCGCCCATACCGGCTGTACCGCCGCCCAGTACTACCACATCTGCTTGAATCTTTTTCATATTTTATCCTTACTGTCTCTATCTAAACCGATATTGCCATCAGCTTATTCAGTTTTAGACGGCAAAATTATTATTAACTATCGAAAAATTAAAATTAATAGTCAATAACTAAATATCGATTTAAAACAATAATCTCAAATTCTACTTGCGAATATAGAGTTATTCAGAACGCCGAATTGTAAACGCCGTCTGAATAACTCTATATTTTATCTTTCAGACGGCCTTTTCAAACCGTCTCAAGCATACAGGCAATTAGTTTTTAGCCAAGTAAGCTTCCAAGTCTTCGCTGCCGCCGATGTATTTGCCGCCGATGAATACTTGAGGAGCAGTCATCTTGCCGGTAATAGCACGAACGGAAGTAACAGTTGCATCTTTGCCCAATACGATTTCTTCGTAAGACAAGCCTTTGTCTTGCAGCGCTTTTTTAGCTTTAGCGCAGAATTGGCAGCCAGGTTTGGTGAAGATGGCAACAGACTCTTGAGCTTTCCAGTCAGGAGCAATGTATTTCAACATAGTGTCAGCGTCAGACACTTTGAAAGGATCGCCTGGTTCTTCAGGTTCGATAAACATTTTTTCAACCACGCCGTCGTTAACCAGCATGGAGTAACGCCAAGAGCGTTTGCCAAAGCCCAAGTCTTCTTTGCCAACCAACATGCCCATGCCTTCAGTGAATTCACCGTTGCCATCAGGGATCATGTAGATGTTGTCGGCTTCTTCTTCAGCAGCCCAAGCATTCATAACGAAAGTGTCGTTTACAGATACGCAGTAGATAGCGTCAACACCGTTTTCTTTGAACGCGCCGAACAATTCGTTGTAGCGTGGCAGGTGGGAAGAAGAGCAAGTCGGAGTAAATGCGCCAGGCAGAGAGAACACGACTACTTTTTTGCCTTTGAACAAATCATCAGTAGAAACATCTTTCCAAGTGTCGCCGACACGAGTGCGGAATACTACGGAAGGTACTTTTTGACCGGTACGATCTTGCAAAGCCATTTTTAAGCTCCTTTAAAAATTCGGGTTAGAGAAATGAATCAATGCTTGTATTGTAATGCAGGCCTATCGATTTGTATAATTTATAGTTCAAATAATATTAATTATATTAAACTATCAATTTAATCCAACCGAAAACAGCTAAATCACTAAATAAAGGCTATCTGAAAGAAAACAAGTACCTGACCGAAATTATTTTTTAGGTAAAGGTTGAACGGGAGAATCCGAAGCCACAATCTCGCCGATGGATTTTTCCGCAATATCTTTCAAAGCATAGCGGTCTTTATCCGGCATATCTGTCGGTTTGTACTGAGGCGAGAAATCCAAACGGATACGGATTTTCTTCATAGAAACAATACGCCACAAAGACTGAAACAGGTTTACTTCCGCATAAGACGGCAAGTCCGTCCGTTGTCCTTCGCCATCATAATAGCGCAAAGTTACTGCCTGAATCGGTGCTTTCGCATCAATTGCCGATTGAAACAGGGCTGCTTTAAACGGCAAAATACCCAAGCCGGAAGAAGTGCGCGCCTCAGGGAAGAAGCTGACATTCTGTCCTGCTTTCAATGCCGCGCAAATCGCCTGGTTAATCGGCTCGATATCTCGGCGGGGATTGCGGTTGATAAACACCGTGCCGGCATTTTTACCCATTTTCCCCAAAACCGGCCAACCGCTGATTTCCTGTTTGGCAATAAAACTGCTCGGATAAACGGCGCTCATGGCAAAAATATCCAACCAAGACACATGGTTGGCCACCACCAATGTACCGCTCACATTTCCTTGAGGCGGTACGCCGATTTCCAATTCAATATCCAAAGCATCCAATGCGCCTTTTCCCAAAACAACCACAGCATGATTGCGTTCCTCTGCATTATTACCATCGATGGCACGCAAATTCCGGCCGGTTCGGAACAACCAAGCCGCCAAACGGCAAAGTCTGCCCAGTCGTTTAAAAAAAGGAGCTTTTTGTTTAGACATAAAATTTCTTCTGTATGGTATTCATTATTTTCAGACGGCCTCTGACATTTAATGCCGTCTGAAACTATTTCTGGCAATTTGGACAATAAAATGTTCCACGCTGCCCCAAAGTTTCTTTAAAAATCAACCCGCCACATTGGACACAAGGCTCATTGTGGCGGCCATAGACCGTATATTCCTGCTGGAAATAGCCGCTTTTACCATCGCTATTGACAAAGTCCCGCAGCGTACTGCCGCCCGTTTCAATCGCCCTCAGCAAAATCGCTTTAATGGTTTCCACCAATGATGCGCATTCTTTCTTGGTCAGCTTATTCGCCGGACGCAATGGCGAAATACCCGCCTTAAACAGACTTTCATTCGCATAAATATTGCCAACGCCAACCACCACCGCATTATCCATCAGTGCCAATTTGACCGCACGCTTCTGCGTTTTCAATTTCTGATACAGATAATTTGCATCAAACACCTCCGAGAGCGGCTCCGGCCCCAGCTTTTCCAACAGCGGATGATGCTCGGCAATACCTTCATACCACAATACCGCACCAAATTTACGCGGGTCGTGATAACGCAATACGGTACCGTCATCAAATACAAAATCCAAATGATCGTGTTTATCCGGCGTGGCAATACGTTCATCATCGGCAGTAAAAATCCGCAAACTACCGGACATGCCCAAATGAATAAGTAAAATACCCGTTTCAAAAGTAATAATCAAATACTTCGCACGCCGGTTGCATGCCAAAACTTTGCGGCCGGCCAAAATTTGCGCCAAGTTTGGATGAATAGGCCATCTCAATTTAAACTGGCGGATAGTGACTTTTTCTATCTTTTTGCCATCAATATGCGGCTCTATCCCGCGTAAAGTCGTTTCCACCTCAGGTAATTCAGGCATCATTATTCTCCAAATTCATCATTAATATACAGGCCGTCTGAAAACTATTCGGCCAAACGTGCCGTACTTAAAGCAACCGTATTGCCATCGAATGCAGATTCCAATTCAGGCAAAGGATGGACACCAATCAAATGTTTCGTTAACACCATCCCATAAACCGCTGCACACTGCGGCCACCACCTATCCCCCGCCTTTTCCATAAACCGCCAAAACTTCAAAGCAGAAGGCGAATTCACAGCAGGCAGATAATCCATAAACTGCCCATATTCTATTTCAAAACCAATATCCGCAATTTTTCGTTTCAACTCAGCTAGAGCCAAACATTGAGATTTCAAAGGCAGCTTTTCCCCATCAAACCAAGAGCTCAATCCCCACAAAGATTTAGGGTTGAACCCCGTCAAAATCAACCTGCCTTCAGGTTTTAATATCCTAAACGCTTCTTGCAACACCAAATCTGCGGATGAAACTTCCAAAAGATGAGGCATCAATACCACATCCACGGAATGCGTTTCAAATGCCAACATTTCAGCATCCATCCGCACATCGCGAGGCACTACAAGCATGTTTTCAGACGGCCTAGTCCATACACCGCCCAATTGAACCGCCACCTGCCTATTCAAATACTGCAAATGCCGTCTGAAAAAATCCGCCTCTTTTTGAGCAAGATATTGCCCCATTGGCGTTTGCATAAAAAAAACTTCCATTCAAGGCTCCCCTATGCATCCCGACTTGTGTGACAGAATTTTAACACCACGGCCACATCTCACAAGCAAATTCCCTGCCCGACTTGACGTTTAAATGCTGAAACGATACTATCAAAAAGACGAAATTTTATTATATATTTGATAACTTTATTTACTATGGCAAAACTAAAAACCATCGCTCTGACCGTTTCAAGCCTGTCGGCGGTTTCCGCCACAGCCTACGCACAAAACGCTACACCCAACCAAGTCGGCATGGCCATGATGCGCCTCAACTCCGCCCTGCTCGACCAAGCCAAAGCACAAACCTTCGGCTCCGGCAGTTTATGGGCATCGTTGCGTAAAGACTTCCGCATCAACGAAGTCAACACAGAACTGGTTCGCCGCCATGAAAACAAATTTGCTGCAAACAGCGCATATTTCGACCGCACCATCTCACGCAGCAAACCTTATATGTACCATATTGCCAATGAAGTTAAAAAACGCAATATGCCCGCCGAAATCGCTTTGCTGCCTTTCATTGAAAGCGCATTCGTAACCAAAGCCAAATCACACGTCGGCGCATCCGGCCTGTGGCAATTTATGCCGGCTACCGGCCGCCATTTCGGCTTGGAAAAGACACCTTTGTATGATGGCCGCCACGATATTTACGCCGCTACCGATGCCGCATTGAACTACCTGCAATACCTGCACGGCATGTTCGGCGACTGGTCTTTGGCGCTTGCCGCTTACAACTGGGGCGAAGGCAATGTCGGACGCGCCGTCAACCGCGCCCGCGCGCAAGGTTTGGAGCCGACATACGAAAACCTGCGTATGCCGAACGAAACACGCAATTACGTTCCCAAACTTTTGGCCGTCCGCAATATCGTTGCCAATCCGCAAACCTTCGGCATGAATATCAGCGAAATCAGCAACCAGCCGTATTTCAAATCTATTAGCATCGACAAACCTATTGATAACAGCACAATCGCCCGCTTTGCAAACATCAGCGAAAGCGAATTGTTGGCACTCAACCCGGGTTTCAATGCGCCTGTATTCATCCCTAAAAACAACCGTCGTCTGTTGTTGCCGGTTGCTGCGGTTTCTGCATTTGAAAAGAACTACCGCAATGCCAATCCAGATACCCTGATGTCTTGGGATATTTATACTTCTTTGGGCAACAAGAAGCTTAACGCCATTGCCAACGATACCGGCATGAGCGTAGCCGAACTCAAACGCCTCAACGGCCTGAGCGGTAGCGCCATTTCTGAAGGCCGCAGCATTTTGGTGGCTAAAAACTCAGTTACCCAAAGTCAAGACATTATTAACTTTATCGACAAAGACAATACGCCGGATACTTACCAATCCAATATGCCGGCTATGTCGCCGATTATTGCTTCAAGCGTAGCAGAACCGGTTAAAGTTGCTCAAACTACCGTGACCAATATTGTTGCTCCTGTTGTTCCACAGTCCAGCAAACCGGTTGACTTTATTGCACGCAGCAAAACTGAAAACGTTACTTCCGTAGCGGTAACAGAAACCAAGGCGCAGCCTCAAGTTGCAAGTGCGGAAGTAGCCGCCCCTATTGTAGCCATGACCCATATTACTGCTGAGCCTGCTGCCACAAATGTTGCTGAAGCACCAAAAGCAGCTATCCCTGCCGACTTGACTGCACCGACTGTTGCCGCAAACGATGTAGCCCCTACTCCAGCAGTTGAATCTGTTGCTGTTGCTCCGGTTCAAGAAGAGCATGATGACCTGATGGCTTTGGTACAAAGCCAACCTGCGGAGGAACCTGCAGCGACTGTTGCTGAAGCGACTTCTGAAGCCAAACAAGTTCAAACTGTTGTGACTGCCGAAAGCGCTCGTACAGCACGTATCGCAGCCAATACCGCTAAACAACAACAACGCATCAATGCGCGTCTTGCCCGTGTAAATGGCCAACAAAACACACAAACTGTAGCACTTGCAGCAGGCACACACCGTGTGGAAGATGGTGATACGTTGTTTAATATCTCCAAACGTTACAACTTGAGCGTAGCTGATTTGATTATTGCCAACAACATCAAAGGCAACAATATCAGAAAAGGCCAAATCCTCCGTGTTACAGCTACTCCGGCAAAAGTCCGCAGCAACCCGGTTCAAAACGTTTCCTACACTGTACGTAAAGGCGATACCCTGAACACCATCGCCAGCCGTTTCAATGTTGATATTAACGATATCCGCCGTTGGAACCGCAATACCCGTACCGTATCTCCCGGTCAACGTTTGAAACTGATTGGTAGCTAATATTATCTTTAAAACAAAGGCCGTCTGAAAGATTCAGACGGCCTTTTTCTTGATGATAGATAATCAAGTTAATGTTTGATAACAAACAGAATAGTCTTTACTTAAAGATAAAAATATTTTTTGAAAATTACTGTATAAAAAAAGAGTGTGCAAAAACACACTCTCTTCTTCAAACGAATTGTCGTCAAACCCTATGCTAAATACCCTTATCCAAACATATGAATTCCGTAAAATATATTCCTATGCCGGTGAAAAAGCATCACAGAAGAAGGCATCTTCCGGTAAAGCGCAATTTTGAGTCAGCAAACTTTGCGCACTCTCGGTCATAGCTGGTGACCCACAAGCATAAACTTCGTATTGGCTCAAATCAGGATAATTTTGTGCGGCAACATTTTGCACGTACCCATTCTCCCCTTTCCAATCGGAATCAGGCTTAGAAAGAACAGGCGAGAATTTCGCATTTTTCAGACGGTCTATTAATGCTTCTGCTTCTTCCAATGCGTACAAATCCTCCTGCTGACGTGCTCCCCAGTAAAAATGAACCTGACGTTCGCTATTCTGATGAATCAAATCAAGCAAGATGCTGCGGATAGGTGCGTAACCTGTACCCGTTGCCAACAAAACAATCGGTTTATTGCTGTCCTGTTGCAAAGTGAATGTACCTAATGGCCCTTTAACGCGGACAATGCCTTTTTCTTTGATTTTAGGCTCGGCACCAAAAATCATTTCTGAGCATACGCCGTTTTCACGTTTGCGGATATGCAGGTCCAAAACACCTTCTTGGTCAGGAGAATTGGCAATTGAATAGCTGCGGCTGATATTGCCGGGAAGCAGCAAATCAATATATTGTCCGGCATAAAATGCAAATGACGGCGCTTTAGGCAAAGCCAATCGCAACAAAGCAACATCATGTTTGATTTCAATCGTTTCAATGCGTACAGGCAAAGTGCGCACCGGCAAAGCATTTTGATTAAAACCCGGCACATTGATTTTGAGGTCGCTCTTTGCAGTGGTACAGCACAATAACACTTTACCTTGTGCTTTTTCTTCTTCACTGATGGCTTTATCAATATGTTTGCCCATTTCAAATTCGCCACTAATCAACTCAGCCTTACACTGCCCGCAGGCACCACTTTTGCAAGAATGAGGCAAATTTAAATTCTGACGGGTTGCGGCAGCAAGAACAGTTTCGTCCTCATTCGCCGTAAATGTAGTTTGATCTGGTAAGGTAATGGTATGTGTCATGGTATTTAGAATAAATTTATTATCAAAAACAAAGGCCGTCTGAAAATAAAACCTGTTTTCAGACGGCCTATCCTATCTATCAAGCCAATTTGGCTTTAATCAACTCTTGAACCTGAGCCGGATTGGCCTTGCCTTTACTTGCTTTCATCACTTGGCCGACAATCGCATTTAAGGCTTTTTCATTACCGGAACGGAATTGCTCAATGGCTTTCGCATTGTTTGCCAACACTTCATCCACCATCGCTTCAATTGCGCCAGTGTCAGTAATCTGTTGCAAACCATGTTTTTCGATGATTTCGGCAATACCTGCTTCAGGCTCAGCCCACATCGCTTCAAAAGCTTTTTTCGCCAATTTGCTGCTTAATGTTCCATCTGCAACTTTAGCAACCAACTCGGCAAGGCGTGGAGCTGTAATCGGGCTTTCAGCCAATTCCAAACCTTCTTTGTTCAAGGTAGCGGCAAGCTCGCCGTTCATCCAGTTCGCCGTCAATTTACCTTGGCCGCAGGCTTTGGCCGCTTCTTCAAAATAGGCAGCTTGGGCGCGGCTGGCAGTCAACAGGCGCGCATCATAGTCAGACACGCCGTAATCGGCAACAAAACGCGCCGCCATTTCATGCGGCAACTCAGGCATTTGCTCTTTGGCCTTTTGCAATTGGCCGTCTGAAATAATGACCGGCAGCAAATCCGGATCCGGGAAATAGCGGTAATCGTGCGCATCCTCTTTCAAACGCATCACACGGGTTTCGCCTTTTTCAGGATCAAACAGCATGGTTGCCTGCTGTACTTTACCACCATCTTCCAAAATTTCGATTTGCGCTTCCACTTCATAATTGATGGCTTGTTCCAAGAAGCGGAAAGAGTTGAGGTTTTTGATTTCACGGCGTGTACCGAACTCGGCCTGACCTTTTGGACGTACAGAAACGTTGGCATCAACACGGAACGAACCTTCCGCCATATTACCGTCGCAAATATCCAGCCAAGTCACTAAACCATGCAACGCTTTAGCATATGCCACAGCTTCGGCTGCGGAACGCATTTCAGGCTCGGAGACAACTTCCAACAAAGGCGTACCGGCACGGTTCAAGTCGATACCGGTAGCACCGTTCAAACCTTCATGTACGGATTTACCCGCATCTTCTTCCATGTGCGCACGGGTAACATTGATGGTTTTAACCTCGTCACCCACTACGATTTCCAATTTGCCATGCTCAACAATCGGCAAATCCAACTGACTGATTTGATAGCCTTTCGGTAAATCAGGATAGAAATAGTTTTTACGGTCGAACACGTTTTTCTGATTAATTTTCGCATCCAAAGCCAAACCGAGTTTGATGGCTTTTTCGACGACTTCGCGGTTCATTACCGGCAATACGCCCGGCAACGCACACTCAACCACGCTGGCATGGGCATTAGGTTCGGCACCGAATGCAGTGGATGCGCCGCTGAAGATTTTGGATTGGGTGTTGAGTTGGACGTGGATTTCCAGTCCGATTACGGTTTCCCAAGTCATAAGGGTCTTTCTGTCGAAAAAAAAGTTAATCGGTTAAATGAGTGATTCGTTTTTCAGACGGCCTGAATAAAAAACCATAACAGGCCGCCTGTAAGATAAGTTTATTTCCTGCGGCGTTGGAAACCGGGCAGTTGCCAATGGAAATGGTATGCAGTCAGACGGAACAACAATCCGCCGGCAAAGAGCAGGTTTAACGTAAAAATATTAATCCAGCCCAAATGCCCGAACAGATAAATCAGCCCGCCAATCAAAATAGCCACGCTGCCGTAAAGGTCGGTACGCAAAATCATCGGTACATCATTGACCAAAATATCGCGCGCAATACCGCCACCAACGGCAGTCACAAAAGCCAAAGAAATAACGCCGAACAGATTAAGCTGCAAAGCCATACCGATTTGTGCACCGGTAATGCTGAACGCTGCCAAACCAATGGCATCGGCAATAATAAAAGCAGCGGCCAAATAGGTGCTGCGATAACGTTGCACCCTTATCAACCATGCGATAGCAAGCGTAGCAAACACAACAATCAGCGCATCGGTTTGCAAAAACACTTGCGGAATCCGGCCAACCAAGCCATCGCGTATCATGCCGCCGCCGACAGCCGTCAGTAACGCAGTAATGACGACACCGAGCACATCCAACCGCTTGTTGTAGCCGACCAAATAGCCTGAAATGGCAAACGCAGCTGTCCCAATGATTTGAATGAAGTCGGTGGCTGTCATGTTTTTAAATATCTACAATATGCAGCACCTCAATACATTCAGGCGCTTTTATATGGTTTATTTTCAGACGGCCTTGAATCATCAAGGCCCTAAAACATTATTCCGGCGCTTTGGTGTGCCAATCGCTGCTCAGCTGAACCTGATGTGCAGCACCCAAAATTTTGGCTTCGGAGAAATAGTTGCCGATAAATTGCACACCAATCGGCAGGCCGTTTGCGCTGAAACCGGCTGGCAGAGTCAATGCGGGCAAACCGGCAAGGTTCACGGCGATGGTGTAAATATCGGACAAGTACATTTGTACAGGGTCGTGAATGTCGCTGCCGAGTTTTGGCGCGGCAGTCGGTGCAGTCGGCGCCAAAATGAAATCACATTGACCAAAGGCCGTCTGAAAATCATTGGCAACCAGACGACGCAGTTTTTGCGCTTTCAGATAATAAGCATCGTAGTAACCATGACTCAATACATAAGTACCGATCATGATACGGCGCTTAACCTCGCTGCCGAAACCTTCGGCACGGGTGTTACTATACATTTCTTCCAAATCGCCGAATTGCGCCGCACGGTGGCCATAACGTACGCCGTCAAAACGGGATAAGTTGGTACTTGCTTCCGCAGAGGCGAGAACGTAATAAGCAGGAATCGACAATGATGTTTGCGGCAGGGAAACTTCAACAGTCTCTGCGCCTTGAGCTTTGAGCAAATCGATAACACTTTGCAAGGCCGTCTGAACATCGGCATCCGCGCCTTCGCCGAAATATTCTTTAGGCAAACCGATTTTCAAACCTTTGAGCGGCTTGTCCAAATCACGGGTGTAGTCTTCTTTGTCGCGCTCCAAGCTGGTGGAATCGCGCTCGTCAAAGCTGGCCATGGCGTTCAACAAAATCGCGCAGTCTTCGGCCGTTTGCGCCATAGGACCGGCTTGGTCAAAGCTGGAAGCATAAGCAACCATACCAAAGCGTGAAACCGTACCGTAAGTCGGCTTGATGCCGGTAATGCCACAATGCGATGCTGGCTGGCGGATAGAACCGCCGGTATCCGAACCTAACGCAGCCGGTGCCAAACGCGCCGCAATCACAGCAGCCGAACCGCCTGACGAACCGCCGGGAACATGCTCAAGATTCCATGGGTTTTTGGTTGCGCCGTAGAATGAAGTCTCATTGGTCGAACCCATGGCAAATTCGTCCATATTGGTACGGCCGAGAGTCACCATGCCGGCATCCAACAGGTTTTGCACCACAGTGGCAGTATAAGGAGAAACAAAGTTATCCAACATTTTGGAGCTGCATGCACTGCGCCAACCTGTTTGGCAGAAAATATCTTTATAAGCAACCGGCACACCGGTCAAAGCCGTTGCATTGCCGGCTGCGATACGCGCATCGGCTGCTTTGGCCTCAGCAAGGGTCTTATCTTGATCGATGGTCACATAGCCGTTGATGGCAGGGTTTTTCGCAGCAATAGCGGCCAAATATTCGGTCGCCAATTCGACTGCGGAAATTTGTTTGGATTGCAGCAGGCTGCTGGCTTGTTTGAGCGTGTAAGCGGTCATTGTGCCGTACTTTCTATAAAACAGTTTTTGCTTTCAAAACAGATATTGAAAACATCCGTTTAAATCAATAAATCGGGCCGTCTGAACAAAGTATCCTTTCAGACGGCCTTGCAATAGGGGCTTGCCGATAAGCAAAGGCCATCTGAAACCTTATTCTTCAATCACTTGAGGAACGATATACAGTCGGTTGCGCACTTCGGGGGCAACAGCCTGATATTCTGCGGCATGATCGGTTTCAGTCACTTTATCTTCGCGCAGGCGCAAAGCGGCTTCGTGCGGATGCGCCATGGGTTCAATGCCGTCGGTATTGACGCTTTGCATGTTTTCAACCATGGCGAAAATGTCGTTCAACTCGGCAAGCGTTTTGTTTTTTTCTTCGTCCGTTAAAGTGAGGCGCGAGAGTTTTGCGATTTTTTCCACATCATTTAAGCTTAAAGCCATAAAAAATCCTTGTCTGATAGCAATGCCTCTTAGGTTTGGGGTATCATTGCATTTCGTCTTCTATGAAGCGAAGAATTATAACCGAAAACCAAACAGGTTGGCATGGTGTTTTAATTCAGACGGCCTTTTAAGGGGGCATTTATCCGTCTTAAACCGTGTACCTGTTTTTCTTATTTTAAATAATGCTAAACACATCCGGGCTGGGCCGGAATTTCAGGAATCCTATGTTTCGTCTTTTATCTCGTTTCCTCTCCAATGATATTGCCATCGACTTGGGCACGGCCAACACGCTGATTTTTGTACGCGGCAAAGGGATTGTTTTGGATGAACCGTCTATGGTTGCGATTCAATCCGGCGCAGGCAATAAAAGTAAAATTATGGCTGTGGGCACGGAAGCCAAAAAAATGCAGGGCCGTGCGCCGCGCAATATTGAAATCGTCCGCCCGATGAGGGACGGCGTGATTGCTGATTTTGTGATTACCGAGCGTATGCTGGGTATGTTGATTAAAAAAGCCACCGAAGGACGGTCTTTGGTTCCGCCTCGTGTGGTTATCTGTGTTCCGGGCGGCTCTACCCAAGTGGAACGTAAAGCGATTTTGGATTCAGCGTTTGCCGCCGGCGCGGCAAGCGTACATTTGATTGAAGAACCGATGGCTGCCGCTTTAGGCGCAGGCTTGCCGATTGAAGATGCGGCAGGTTCGATGATTGTCGATATTGGCGGCGGTACGACTGAAATCGGTATTCTTTCACTGGGCGGCATGGCCTATTCTGCTTCTGTCCGCGCAGCCGGCGATGAATTCGATAAAAGCATCATCCATTACCTGCGCCGTCATCGCGGTGTCTTGATTGGTGAAGCTACGGCAGAAGAATTGAAGAAACAAATCGGCTCTGCATCGGGCTTTGAAACCGAAACAGCCATGCGCATTAAAGGCCGTGATCTGGCTGAAGGCACGCCTAAATCCTTGGCGGTTACATCAAATGAAATCCGTGAAGCATTGAGTGAAACGGTAAATCAAATCATCCGTGCCGTCCGTCTGGCTTTGGAACAGGCTCCACCCGAACTGGCCGGCGACATTGCCGACCGAGGCATTATGCTGACCGGCGGCGGCGCGCTTCTGCACGGTATTGATACCGTCTTAGCCGATGCAACCGGCCTGCCCGTCGGTATTGCCGACCAGCCTCTGAACTGCGTTGCCTATGGCGCCGGTAAGGCTTTGGACTATATCGGCAAATGGGATACCGTATTCACGGAAAACCCATAAGGTAGATGGTTATGGAACGCTCTTCTTTGCGCTTTGACGAGGCAAAAGGCCCTAAGCTGTTGCCTCGTTTTGTCGTTTATATCACGCTGGCTGCCGGCCTGATGGTGGCCGATTACCGCTTTTCATTGATGCAGCCTGTACGTGCGGCAGTAATGCCCATGCTCTATCCTGTTCAATGGCTGGCGAATCAACCTGTTCAACTTTATCAATATTTTGCCGACCTCTCCCAGTCCAAATCTGAGCTCTTGGAACAGAACCGCCGGCTTTTGGAAGAAAATGGCCGTCTGAAAATCGATTTGCAGCGGGATAAAGTCAATACCGATGAATTGCGCGAATTGAAAAAACTGTACGGTTTGCAACAAAAAGGCATTCACAACGTTATCGGTGCGGAAGTCATTTCCAATGGTAAAGATCCGCTTTCCGAAAGACTGATTATCGGCAAGGGCAGCCAAGATGGCTTGAAAGTTGGCGATGCGGTCATCGATCAAAGCGGTTTGATTGGCCTGTTGACACAAGTCCACACACAAAGCGCGGAAATTGAACTGATCTCAAGCGGACAAAGCATTGTCCCCATAGCCGTCAGCCGTACCGGCGAACGCAACTTGGCATACGGCAATGGCAACGGTTTGGATTTGCGCTATTTCCCAACCGGCTCAGACTTGAAACCCGGCGATATTCTGCTGACTTCTGGTTTGGATGGTACTTATCCGGCGGGGATTCCCGTTGCAACCGTCAGCAAGGTTGTTCGCGCATCGGGAACGCCTTATTACGATACGCAACTGACGCCTTTGGCCGCTTTACGCAGCAGCCGTTTTGTCTTGGTACTTTCTTCCGGCCCTTCTTCCCCACGCTGATTTCATGAACGATTTTGACGATTCTTACCGTGCAGTACCGCTGCACATCATGGCGGCCAGTCTCATTGTGATGATGATACTGGACTTTATGCCGTTTTCCTTTGACGGATTCTTCTGGCTGCCTGAAATGACGGCACTGATGTTACTGTATTGGGCATTGCACCAACCGCAACGCGCAGGCATGGGACTGGCTTTTGCCATCGGTCTGATTGTCGATGCAGCAACCGCCGCGACTTTGGGATTACATGCCCTGTCTTACGTCGTGATGACTTATTTCATCTTAAACCGCCGCCGCCAAATCATGCTTTACGGCCATATTATGCAATTGGCCGCTGTCTTGGCTGCGCTGCTTCTCAATCAGGCCGTCTTAACTGTTGCCCGTCTGTTCCTCAATCATCAGGTCATTACTTTGCAAGGCTTTGTTGCCCCATTTGTCGGCGCATTGCTTTGGCCGATACTCAGCCAGCTGATGCTGATTGTGACCCGTATTTACCGCTCCCACTGAAAAGATGAAACCGATTCTTCCACGCCGTCTTTCCGGTGGTCAACATACCAAAAAACCTTCTGCTCAGGCTGCACAAGCCGACGCTTTATTGCGCCTGCTCGTTGCTTTTGTCCTGATTGTCATCTTCTTTTCCATCTTGCTGGCGCGGTTCTTTTACTTGCAAGTGACTCAACACAATGAGTTTTCCGGTCAGGCATCGAGTAACCGCATCACCCTGATTCCAACTCCGCCCGTACGTGGCGAAATCGTCGATATCAACGGCGTTCCTTTGGCCAAAAACTATCCAGTCTTTTCGCTCGAAGTTATTCCCAGCCGCATCGAAGGTAAGATGGAAGATGTCATTGAAGCATTGAAAAAATACGTCGATATCACGCCGACAGATTTAAAACGCTTCAAAAAATACCGCGAAAGCTATCGAAAATTTGAAAATATCCCACTCAAGCTCAGGCTGACCGATGAAGAGGCAGCCCGTTTGTCCGTGCATCTGCGCGAATTCAAAGGCGTAGAGGTCAACTCACGCACATTTCGCGAATATCCTTACGGCAAGCTGACCTCCCATTTCTTAGGCTACATCGGCCGTATTAGCGATAAAGACAAAGAAATTCTGGAAGAAGAAGGCCTGACTGCCCTCTATCGCGGCAGTACGCATATCGGCAAATCAGGCTTGGAAAAATATTACGAACACCAGCTTCATGGCATCCCAGGCTATCAGGAAGTCGAAAAAGACGCTTACGGCAATATCGTCCGCATATTGAAAAATGTCCCGTCCAAAATGGGGCAAACCTTGCGCCTAGGCATGGATATCCGCATGCAGCAGGAAGCCGACCGCATCTTGGGCGACCGCCGTGGCGCATTGGTGGCCATCAATCCGCAAGACGGTACTGTTTTGGCATTTGTTTCCAAACCTTCCTTCGATCCCAACCTCTTTATTGATGGCATCGACAGCGACACTTGGAAAATGCTGAATGACGATTGGAAAAAGCCTTTGATCAACCGCGTTACCCAAGGCCTTTATCCGCCGGGTTCTACATTCAAACCCTTTATGGGCATGGCTTTGTTGGAAAGCGGCAAAATCACTCAAAACACCATCGTCCCCGCTCCCGGCGCATGGAGCATACCCGGCAGCCGCCATATCTTCCGCGACTCCGTCCGCAGCGGTCACGGCTCGGCCAACTTGAGCAAAGCCATTCAAGTATCCTCAGATACCTTCTTCTACCGTTTGGGTTACGAAATGGGTATCGATAAAGCCTCTCCGTATCTGGCGCAATTCGGTTTCGGCCAAAAAACCGGCATTGACCTGCCCAGCGAATACGCAGGCGTTTTGCCCAGCCGCGAATGGAAAGCCAAACGCTTTGCCAAATCTTCCGACCCTACCGCCAAAGAATGGCGCGCCGGCGAAATGGTTTCTGTCAGCATCGGCCAAGGCTACAACGCCTACACGCCTTTGCAAATGGCACATGCGACAGCTTCTCTTGCCAATGACGGTGTCGTCCATCAGCCGCATTTGGTCAAAGAAGTATTGGATTTCGGCGCACGCAAAATTACCCGTATCAACCCCAATCCCGAGCGTCAAATTCCGTTCAAAGCAGACAACTTCGAATACGTCAAACGCGCAATGGAAAAGGTATTGAAACCGGGCGGTACGGCGCACCGTATCAGTGGCGGACTCGCCTATACGATGGGCGGTAAAACCGGTACGGCCCAGGTCGTACAAATCAAACAGGGCGGCCGCTACAACGCCGTAGCCCTGCGCGAACAACACCGCGACCACGCATGGTTTATCTCGTTTGCGCCATTGGAAAAACCTGAAATCGCCATTGCCGTTATTTTGGAAAACGGCGGTTGGGGTGCGTATGCCGCGCCATTGGCTCGTGAAATGACTGATTTTTATATGCTTCACGTCAAGCCGCAACAGTTTTCAGACGGCCTTGAGTCAGATTTAGCCAAAACTGAAACAACGGACAAACATCAGCCTATTCCCAGCATTTTCCAATCTGCCTACGGACTGACGCCGACAAGCCCTGCCTCACAGCCGGAGGTTCATCATGAATAACACATCAGCGTGGAAAAATTTCAAATCCACCATTGCAGCCCCGATTGACCCTTGGCTGTTTTTTGCCATGCTCGCCATCTACATCATGAGCCTGTTCCTGCTCTATTCTGCAGACGGGCAAGAGTTCGGACAATTGGAAAACAAAACCATCCATACTGTTTTGGGATTTGCCCTTTTATGGATTATCGCCGTATTCAAGCCGCAAACGGCTGCCAAAGTCGCCCTGCCTGTTTACATTGTCGGCGTATTACTGTTGATTGGCGTCGAAGTCGCCGGCGTTACCGTCAACGGCTCGACCCGTTGGCTGAGTATCGGCTTTACCCGTATCCAACCTTCCGAAATCATGAAAATCGGTATTCCCATGACTGTCGCGTGGTATTTCCAACGCTATGAAGGCCGTCTGAAATGGATACATTATATTGTCGCCCTCGTGCTGATTCTTGTTCCTGTCGCCCTGATTTTGAAGCAGCCAGATCTGGGGACGGCCGCGCTGATTATGGCTTCAGGTATTTTTGTCATCTTCTTTGCCGGACTGCCTTGGAAAGCCATTTTTTCCGCTATTATTGCCTTTGTAGCCGCCTTGCCGCTCTTGTGGAATTACGGCATGCACGACTACCAGAAAACCCGCGTCCTCACCCTGCTCGATCCAACCAAAGACCCGTTAGGTGCAGGCTACCACATCATCCAATCCATGATTGCCATCGGCTCGGGCGGTGTATGGGGCAAAGGCTGGCTCAACGGTACGCAAACCCATTTGGACTATATTCCCGAATCAACGACTGACTTTATTTTCGCAGTATTCGGCGAAGAATTCGGCCTGATTGGTAATATCCTTTTACTGCTGGTTTACCTTATCATTCTGGCACGCGGATTGTGGATTGCCGCGCAAGCTCAATCCCTTTACAGCCGTACTCTGGCAGGCGCGTTGACCATGACCTTTTTCTGCTATGCCTTTGTAAACATGGGCATGGTCAGCGGTATTTTGCCCGTTGTCGGCGTCCCCCTTCCCCTGGTCAGCTACGGCGGTACAGCTACACTTTCCATCATGGTGGTACTCGCCCTGTTGATGGGTATTGCCAATGAACACAAAAACCTCCGCCGTCGTAATATAGACAACGACGACCTAACTGCAAGCAAGGAATAATATGGAATTAGGTGTAGAAATCGGCAAACTTCTCGTTGCACTTCTTGTACTGATCAACCCCTTCAGCGCGCTCTCAATTTATCTTGACCTGACACAAAACCACAGCACCAAAGAAAAGCGCAGAATCGCGCGTACTGCCGCATTGGCTGTTTTCATCGTGATTGTCGTCTTTGCACTGGGCGGCGGTATCTTGTTGAAAGTACTCGGCATCAGCGTCGGCTCCTTCCAAGTCGGCGGCGGTATTCTGGTTTTGCTGATTGCCATCTCCTTAATGAACGGCAACGATAATCCTGCCAAACCCAAAATTGATTCCCATTCAGAAGAACATCAAAGTGCGCAACAAGTCCGCCGCAATGAAAAAGCCATTGCCGTCGTACCCATTGCCATTCCGATTACCATCGGCCCCGGCGGTATCTCTACCGTCATTATTTACTCCTCTGCCGCCAAAAATTACAGCGATATTGCCCTAATTATCATCTCCGGCTTTCTGGTCAGCCTGATTTGCTATCTCATCCTGATCGTTGCCGGACGCATCAGTAAACGCTTGGGCACGACCGGCCTGACCATCCTCAACCGTATCATGGGCATGATGCTTGCTGCCATTTCCGTAGAGATTATTGTTGCCGGCTTAAAATCTATTTTTCCCCAACTGGTCGCTTGAAGTACAATTATCACAATAAAAGGCCGTCTGAAACATTTTCAGACGGCCTCATAAAAACATAAAAACAAAGGAGCCAACCATGTTTCACAGCACCCATGTCTTTACCGGTGAAACCATTTGCCGCCGACCGGCACAAAACTACACTGAATTTACCGACGAATTAAACCGCCTCCAAACCCTTCAGCAAACCTTCGCTCAATCAAGCATTACCGAGCGCACCGCCCTCTTACAGCAATTTGCCGACAGCCTTACCCAAAACCAAGAACGCCTTGCTGAAATGGTTTGCGAAGAAGTCGGACGCTGCCTGCACGAATGCCGTGCCGAAATCAATAAATCCATCGAGCTTATCCGCTACTACGTCCGTCTTGCCCCCGAACTGCTTGCCCATAAAACCATCGCCACCCAAGCCAGCCTCAGCCAAGTCCGTTTCGAGCCTTTGGGCGTTGTTTTGGCAGTCATGCCGTGGAACTATCCTGTTTGGCAGATTTTACGATTTGCCATCCCTGCCCTGTGCGCCGGCAATGCCTGCGCGGTCAAACCTGCGCCCAGTGTCGCCCGCGTCAGCGAAACCCTCTTCAGCCTCATCCCCAAAGGTTTGCCGCTTATCGGCGCATGGTTAAACCATGAAGACACGCTTAAAGCCATTAAAGATACCGATGCCATGGCATTTACCGGTTCGACCCATACCGGCCGCTTGCTGGCCGCACATGCAGGCAGACATCTGAAAAAAAACGTCCTTGAATTGGGCGGCAGCAATCCGTTTATCATCCTACCCGACGCCGATCTGCAACGCGCAGCCATCGATGCCTGCTATTCGCGCTTTCGCGATGCCGGACAATCCTGCAATGCCGCTAAACGCATCGTTGTTACCCAAGATATTGCCGAACAATTTATCCCACTCTTCCTTGCCGAGTGCGCCAAACTGCAAACCGGCAATCCCAAAGATCCGAACACCACCCTTGCCCCACTTCACCGCCAAGACCTGCGTCAAACCGTACACGAGCAGGTTGAAGATGCGGTTACACACGGTGCGCAATGCTTAAGCGGCGGCTATATCCCTGAGGGAGAAAGCTGGTTTTACCCTGCCACGGTATTGGATCAAGTCAATCCAAACTGCCGCGTTTGGCACGAAGAAGTCTTCGGCCCGGTTGCCATGATCTTACGCGCCAACAATCCGGATCATGCCGTCGCACTTGCCAATGACACACCTTTCGGCCTCGGCGCCTGTATCTACACAGCAGACACAGCAAACGCATGGCAATACGCCGAAAAAATCCAAGCAGGCTCTGTCTTTATCAACCGTCACACCAGCAGCGACCTGCGCCTCCCCTTTGGCGGCGTCAAAGCTTCAGGCTATGGACGCGAGCTATCAGAATTCGGGCTGTACGAGTTCGTCAACGTCAAAACCTATTGGCAAAAATAAACCGTTTCATTAACTCAGGCCGTCTGAAAAACCCGATTTCAGACGGCCTGATGTTGTTTAAAAAGCTGGCAAAAATATTGTATTTAATCCCATACAAATTCTGCAAAATCAAAGCGGCTCAAAAATAAGAAACCTATTTTAGAAAGCAATTCATATTTCCACGCCTATTTTGAATCGGCAGCTTACCATGTTCATCATTCCAACCGTTTCATTAAACCCTCTATAAAATACCCAATAAACAAAAATACCGTCTGAAATACAACTTTCAGACAGCATTTTCAATCAAATACTACTTACCGGATTACAATTTCAAACCGGCCAGTTTAGCAGCATACGCATCCAAATCAGCGATTGGACGGGTAGCCACGCCGCTTTCTATTGCTGCTTTAGCAGTAGCTGTAGCAACGCGAGGCAACAGGCGGGAATCGAATGGGGTAGGAATCAGGTATTCCGCACCGAATTCAAATTTCTTACCGTAAGCAGCAACCACTTCTTCAGTTACCTCTTCCATTGCCAAGTCAGCCAGTGCATACACGCAGGCGCGTTTCATTTCTTCGTTGATGGTGGTCGCGCCGACATCCAATGCGCCACGGAAGATGAATGGGAAGCACAATACGTTGTTCACTTGGTTCGGGAAGTCTGAACGGCCGGTACCGATGACCACATCCGGACGGGTTTCTTTTGCCAATGGAGGCAGGATTTCCGGATTCGGGTTTGCCATGGCGAACACGATTGGTTTTTCGTTCATGGTGTTCAGCATTTCAGGCGTCAGCAGGTTTGCGCCGGACAGACCCAAGAAGATGTCTTTACCTTTAACGGCATCAGCCAATACGCGTTGACCGTTGTCTTCGATGGCGTAGAACTGTTTGGACTCGTCCATACGGTCTTTGTCTTCGCGGGTTTTGTAAATCACGCCTTTGGAGTCGCAAACGGTCACGTTTTCGCGTTTCAAACCCAAATCCAGCAATTGGTTCAAGCAGGCAATCGCGGCCGCACCTGCGCCGGAGCACACCAAAGTCGCTTCTTCAATTTTGCGGCCGGTATAACGCAAAGCGTTCAGTACAGCGGCAGCGGTAATGATGGCAGTACCGTGTTGGTCGTCGTGGAATACGGGGATTTTGCAACGTTTGCGCAATTCGCGTTCGATGTAGAAGCACTCAGGCGCTTTGATGTCTTCGAGGTTGATACCGCCGAAAGTCGGTTCCAAAGAAGCGATGATGTCTACCAATTTTTGAGGGTCTTTTTCATCGATTTCGATGTCGAATACATCAACACCGGCGAATTTTTTGAACAATACGCCTTTGCCTTCCATTACAGGTTTACCGGCCAATGCGCCGATGTTGCCCAAACCCAACACTGCTGTACCGTTGGAAATCACGGCAACCAAATTGCCTTTGGCAGTGTATTTGTAGGCAGTTTGCGGATCGGCATGGATTTCCATACAAGGAGCGGCTACGCCCGGAGAGTACGCCAACGCCAAATCTTTAGACGTGGCCAGAGATTTGGTTGGGGTAACGGAGATTTTGCCCGGCACGGGGAATTCGTGGAACTGCAGGGCGGCTTCTTTTAATGAATTTTCCATTTATCGATCCTGTTTGCGAGAGAGATTTTACAGCGAATAAGTCTGAAACAGGCTGCTTCAGACGTTTAAATTTTCTAAAGTCGGGTTGTTAACAGTCCGGCTTTGTAAGGGACCGTAATTTTATCATGTTCTTTTGGTGGCGCATACCGATATTTATTACATTTGTTTTGATATTTCGTTTTATTTGGTTTTATGTCTAAAAACTTCTGTAATAATATTTCTTCGCCACACTACCCTTCTTTCAGACGGCATTTTATTTAAACTTAAACATTCAATCCAAAATGACTGTCCAGCGCGGTTTCAATCTGATTTTTTACCGCGTCCAGACTTTGGCTGCTGTCGATGACGGCATAGCGTTCCGGCTGTTCGTTAGCACGTTGCAGATACACTTCGCGCACCCGATTGAAAAACTCGGCTTCTTCTTGTTCAAAGCGGTCTTTCTCACGCGTTTGGTTGATGCGCGCCATCGATACTTCCAAAGGCACATCCAACAGCAAAGTTAAATCTGGACGGAAATCGCCCTGCACCCAATGCTCAAGCGTGGCAATATCTTGCAAGGGAACACCGCGTCCACCGCCTTGATAGGCAAACGTTGCATCGGTAAAGCGGTCGGAAACGACATGCGTGCCGTTTTTCAGGGCAGGCAGAATGACTGTTTCCAAGTGTTGCTGCCTGGCTGCAAACATCAGCAGGGTTTCGGTACGCAGGCCGACTTGGGTGGCAGGGTTGAGCAGGATTTCACGCAATGCTTCTCCGGCCGGAGTACCCCCCGGTTCGCGCGTAAACAATACGGGCAGTTGGTGTTTCTCAAACCATGCTTTCATTACTGCGAGGTTGGTGGACTTGCCTGCGCCGTCTATGCCGTCAAGGGTAATAAATCTAGGTTTCATATGGATATCGTCAATTTAAAGGCCGTCTGAAACTGGGATTATAAATGTTTCAGACGGCCTATTCGGTTTATTTCTTCAAAATATATTTGCGCACGGCAGCGTTGTGTTCAGAAAGATTGTGGCTGAACTCGCTCAAGCCCGTACCATCCATTTTTGAGACGAAATACAGATATTTTTCATCAGACGGATGACCCGCTGCTTCAAGCGCGGCCTTGCCGGGAAGCGCAATCGGCGTCGGCGTCAAACCGCTGCGCGTATAGGTATTGTAAGGCGTATCGCGTTGCAGGTCGGCTTTGCGGATTCTGCCTTTATACGCATCGCCCATGCCATAGATAACGGTCGGGTCGGTTTGCAGGCGCATGCCGATATTCAGGCGGTTGACGAATACTGCGGCCACATGGGCGCGGTCGTCTTCGTGTGCGGTTTCTTTTTCAATCAGACTCGCCATAATCAGCATTTCGTACGGATTTTTATAAGGCAGGCCGCTTTGACGGTCGTCCCATGCTTCTTGCAGGTTTTCCCGCATTTTACGGTAGGCGATTTTGTAAATTTGAAGATCGCTGCCACCAGCATCAATTTCGTAACTATCCGGGAAAAACTGTCCTTCAGGATTGCTGCTCAAGGCATCGGGCGCCACTTCAGCCATTAGTTTTTCATTACTCCAACCGCGCGTATCGTGGGCAATGTCGGCAGTATTGTCGATAATACGGCGCATTTGGGCAAAACGCGCGCCTTCCAAAATTTGCACGCTGACCGAATCAGGACGGCCTTTTTTAATGCGTTTTAAAATGTCCCAAGCCGATACTTTGGCAGACAGGCGGTAAGAGCCGGCATTGAGTTGGTTGTGCACGCCCATCACATATGCGGCAGCTACCAGCACATAACGGTTATAAACAATGCCGTCTTGAGCCAGTTTGCGGCTGACGGAAGAGATACCTTGGTTTTTGGTAATGGTAATACGGTATGGTTTGCCGTTGTCTTTCGG
This sequence comes from Neisseria sp. HMSC067G12, assembly GCF_001812725.1. Taxonomy (NCBI): domain Bacteria; kingdom Pseudomonadati; phylum Pseudomonadota; class Betaproteobacteria; order Neisseriales; family Neisseriaceae; genus Neisseria; species Neisseria sp. HMSC067G12. The sequence continues at coordinate 76,721 of NZ_KV810187.1, forward strand.
AACAAACAACAATGCGGCAACCACGGCGGCAAATGCCGTCAAAAATACGGCCAGCCATTTCAACAATTTTTTCAACATGGTAGGATTCTTGGTTTGTGAACGTGTCGGGCAACAGTATAACCGAAAACAAGCACATTAAGCCTGCCACCTTCCCCAACGTATGTTTTCCTATCCCGAAAGGCCGTCTGAAACCATGAATTCCCCTTCAAAAAACACTTGGCAAAACGGCCGTTGGCTGAATGCACGCCAAACTCATTCGCCCAATTTCAGCCCGCGCGAACCGGATGAAAACGTCTCATTGGTTGTCCTCCACAATATTTCCCTCCCTCCTTTTGAGTACAACACAGGGGCAGTGGAAAAATTGTTTACCAACCAAATCAACCCTAACGAGCATCCTTTTTTCAGCATCATCCACACCTTGCGCGTCTCCAGCCATTTTTTCATCAGCCGTAAGGGCGAAACCGTCCAATTCGTTTCCTGCGACGACATGGCCTATCATGCCGGCGTATCGTCGTTTCAAGGCAGAGAAAAATGCAATGCCTTTTCCATCGGTATCGAATTGGAAGGCTGCGATTTCGAGCCTTTTACCGAAGCACAATACACCAGCCTACAAGCCTTGCTGACCGCCATTTCCGAGCATTACCCGATTCAGGCCGTTACCGGCCATCAAGACATCGCGCCGGACAGGAAAACCGATCCTGGGCATTTCTTCGATTGGCCACGCCTTCAAAAAGCAGGTTTCCCCATCCGGCGCGGATAACTTTCAGACGGCCTGAAATGATTGGCAGACATAATGCTGTCACAACCGTTTATTTTCGTTATAATTCAGCTATTCATTCGGACGCATAAAGTCCGGCTCCAACGAACTTCCCATGCAGCAAGATTCCGCACCCTGAAAAAGACGGAATGCTGCCTTTTTAAAAAGTGATTACTCCATGATTTTCATCGTCTTAGCCCTCGCCGCTCTTTTGGCGGTCATCGGTTACAACATGTACCAGGAAAACCAATACCGCAAACAAGTGCGCGAACAATTCGGCCATTCCGATAAGGATGCGCTTTTGACCAGCAAAACCAAGCACGTCCGCGACAGCAAAGAAACTGGCGGCCAAGGTTTGTTTATCAAGAAAAACAAAAAAACCGAAGAGGCATTACGCAACCTGCAAGAGCAAGATGAAATCTACGCGGCAAAAGCCAAACTGGCTCATCCTGCCCAACTTAAAACCGATGTCGAATTGACTGTGGAAGACGACTTTTCCGCAGAAGAAAAAATCCAACACACTGTTATCGGCTTAAACAACGAAATTACCATTAGCCCTGCCGAAGCCGCTTCTGCTCCGGTTGAAACCGCTTCCGAACCTGTGGTACAAGTACCATTGATCAGCTTGGACGAATTGTCGCAAGTCGAGTTGCCTTGGTTTGACCCGCGCTTCGACTACATGGCCTACATCTCCCTGAAACAAGCCCAAGAATTGCACGCCCTGCCGCGCCTTTCCGGCACACACCGCTTCCAAATCATCGGTTGCACTATGGACGACCATTTCCGCGTTGCCGAGCCGATTCCGGGCGTTTACTACCAAGGCTTCGTCATAGGCTTGCAAGCTGTCAGCCGCAACGGTTTGGCAGCGCGTGAAGAGCTGCAACACTTCGACCAACAGGTTGATGCTTTTGCCCAACTGATGGACGGCAAAGTTTTGCATACCGACTTGGATGCGTTCACCGAAGTCGCACAAGCTCTCGACCAATTCTGTGCGCGTGTTGACCAAACCATCGCCATTCACTTGGTTTCCCATTCCAACATCAGCGGCGTAGAATTGCGTGCCGCCGTGGAAGAAACCGGTTTCAAACTGGGTGAAGACGGCGCGTTCCACTTCGGCGACAACAACAACCCTCAATTGTTCTCCATCCATACTTTGGACAACAAACCGTTTACCAATCCTCTGTTGGACAACCAAGCCTACCGCGGCTTCAGCATGCTGTTGGATATTCCGCATGTTCCTGCCGGCGAAAAAACTTTCGACAAATTTATGGACTTGGCTGTCAAACTTTCCGGCCAACTCAGCTTAGATTTGGTTAACGACCAAATGGAAGAAGTTTCCACCCAATGGCTCAAAGACGTACGCAACTACGTTTTGGCCCGTCAGGAAGAAATGCTTAAAGTCGGTATCAAACCCGGCAGCAAACAAGCCCTGCGCCTGTTCTCTTAAACTTCCCCAATCAAAAAGCGGATATGCAATGACGGCATATCCGCTTTTTTCAGGTAAAATCCCTTCATCTTCAATATTCATCGATTTTCAGACGGCCTCTCTATCATCAGGCCGTCTGAAAACTCTATTTCGATTGCTCATGAATCCGACCGCACAACGTATCAAATACCTGACCGACCTCCTCAACCGCTACGCCTACGAATACTACACCCTAGATGCGCCCAGCGTACCCGACGCCGAATACGACAAATTGTTCCGCGAGCTCGAGGCATTGGAGCGAAACTACCCCGAGTTCAAACTGCCCGACAGCCCGACCCAACGTGTCGGTGGCGAGCCTTTAGCAGGCTTTGCCGAAGTACGCCACGAAATACCGATGCTGTCACTGACCAACGCCTTTTCGCCACAAGACGAAAACGGCGTGTTTGACCATGCCGAAATGTACGCTTTTGATGAACGCGTTCGTGGCGGATTAAACGGAGAAAAACCAGAATACGTTATCGAACCTAAATTTGACGGTCTGGCCATCAGCCTGCTGTACCGCGACGGCGTATTGACTCAAGCAGCAACCCGTGGCGACGGCACCACAGGCGAAGACGTTACCCAAAACGTCAAAACCGTATCCAACATCCCCCTGCGCCTGCATGGAGAAAACATTCCCGAGCTTATCGAGATACGTGGCGAAGTACTGATGCTTAAAGCCGATTTTGCCGCCTTAAACGCACGACAGGCTGAAAACGGACAAAAACCTTTCGCCAATCCGCGCAATGCCGCCGCCGGCAGTCTGCGTCAACTCGATTCACGCATTACGGCACAGCGCAAACTGCATTTCTTCCCCTATTCCATCGCCCGACAACAAGGCGGTTTTGTCGCGGAAGAACACCTGCAAGAGTTGAGCTACTGTAAAGAGCTTGGCTTCAGCCTGCCTGACGGTAATTTCGGCTGTTTCAAAAATATTGACGAAGTATTGGCGTTTTACGAGCAAATGCAGCAAAAACGCCCTACTCTGCCGTACGAAATCGACGGTATGGTGGTCAAAGTCAATAGCTTGGCGCAACAAGAAAAACTGGGGTTTATCTCACGCGCACCGCGCTGGGCCATTGCCCACAAATTCCCTGCCGAAGAAGCATTGACCATTGTCGAAGCCATTGATGTACAAATCGGGCGCACCGGCGCAGTAACCCCCGTCGCCCGCCTGCAGCCTGTATTTGTCGGCGGCGTTACCGTTACCAACGCTACCCTGCACAATCAGGACGAAGTATCGCGTAAAGACGTACGCGTTGGCGATACCGTCGTTGTGCGCCGTGCCGGAGACGTGATTCCCGAGGTGGTGCGCGTCATTTTTGAACGCCGCCCAATGCAGGAAACCAACATTTCCGTTTCAGACGGCCTGCAAGACGATTTGTTCGCCGAAACACCTTCTAAAGCGCAAGCCGAACCGCTTCACAAACCTTACCGCCTGCCTACCCATTGCCCTATCTGTCACAGCGAAATCGAACGCGAAGAAGGCGAAGCGGTTGCCCGATGCAGCGGCGGTATGCTTTGCCAAGCACAACGCGCGCAAGGTTTAATTCACTTTGCCTCACGCAAAGCCATGGACATTGACGGACTTGGACAAAAACAAATCGAGCAGCTGGTTGCCCAAGATTTGGTTCGTCATTTCGCCGACCTCTACCGCCTCGATATTCCAACCCTGCAAAAAATGAAGGAAACAGCGGATAAAGCATCGGCTAATGAGAAAGAACCATCAAATGGTGAAATTGAAAACTTGGAAGGCGAGACCGGCAATACTCTGCTTGCCAAAAACAATAAAAAACAGCCGACCAAATGGGCGGAAAACATCCTTGCAGGCATAGAAGCCAGCAAAACGCCCGAACTTGCCCGCTTCCTTTTTGCCCTCGGCATCCGTCACGTCGGCGAACGCACCGCCAAAACGTTGGCACAGGCATTCGGCACACTGAAACACGTCCGCCATGCACCCGAACCCATCCTCGCCTGCCTGCCCGATATCGGCACGGTGGTTGCTCGCTCCATCGCTCACTTTTTTGCCCAAGAAGCACAACAGGCGATGATAGACGAGCTGCTGGCTGTAGGTGTTACCCCGCAAAGCCAGGCTGTCACTATCCCTCCTCTGCGCCATGCCGAGCCGCAACGCTGGATTGCCCGCCTGCCCGATTTTAAAATCAGCGAAACCAAAGCACTGGCATTGTGGGAGCTTGCCGGACAAAGCATAGAAGGTTTGCAAACCGACAAAGCGTTGCCTGCCGATTGGCAGACATGGCGCAGTAAACCGCAAAATGCAGCCCTGCTTGAAAATATGAAAACTTTCTTTGCTCAAACGCTGTCTAAGCTTCAAGATGAAACGATTTCAGACGGCATTAATGAAACCGTGGCAGGTAAAACCTTTGTATTAACAGGGACTTTACCCACACTCAAACGCGACCAAGCCCAAGCCATGATTGAGGCTGCTGGCGGTAAAGTTTCCGGCAGCGTATCCAAAAAAACCGACTACGTTGTCGCCGGGGAAGCTGCAGGCAGTAAATTGGAAAAAGCCCAAACTTTGGGCGTGGCCATATTAACCGAAGAAGAATTGCTGACATTGCTGGGATAAGACAGTATCTATGACCAATCCTCCTTTTCAAACCGCCTGATACTTTATCATGTGGTATTATTGTTACATACGACTACATCTTTACACTTTTCGGGTATAAACCCATAGTTAAAATAGGATAATAATATGAAACCCATTAAAAAATGCGTCTTTCCCGTTGCCGGTATGGGCACCCGTTTCTTGCCTGCGACCAAAGCCAGCCCCAAAGAAATGCTGCCTATCGTGGACAAACCTCTGATTCAATATGCAGTTGAAGAAGCGGTTGAAGCCGGCTGTACTGAAATGGTGTTTATCACCGGCCGTAACAAACGCAGTATCGAAGATCACTTCGACAAAGCATACGAGTTGGAAACCGAATTGGAATTGCGTCAAAAAGACAAACTGTTGGCGCACGTTCGCGACATCCTGCCTTCCAACATTACCTGCATGTACATCCGTCAAACTGAAGCATTGGGTTTGGGTCATGCCGTATTGTGCGCACAGGCTGCCGTTGGTAACGAGCCTTTCGCCGTTATTTTGGCAGACGATTTGATTGATGCGCCTAAAGGTGCATTGAAACAGATGGTTGATGTGTACAATCAAAGCGGTAACAGCGTTTTAGGCGTTGAAACCGTTGACCCTTCCCAAACAGGCTCTTACGGTATCGTTGAAGTTGAAAACCTGAAAAGCTATCAACGTGTAGTCAATATTGTTGAAAAACCAAAACCGGAAGAAGCGCCTTCCAATCTTGCTGTTGTCGGCCGCTACATCCTGACTCCGCGTATTTTTGACTTATTAACCAACCTGCCTCGCGGCGCCGGTAACGAAATCCAACTGACAGACGGTATTGCGCGCCTGCTCGACCATGAGTTTGTGTTGGCTCATGCATTTGATGGCAAACGCTACGACTGCGGCAGTAAATTGGGTTACCTTGAAGCAACCGTGGCTTACGGTTTGAAACACCATGAAACCGGCGAACAATTCAAAGAATTACTCAAGCAATACGCTTAAGCCCAGCCATTATAAAAAGGCCGTCTGAAATTTCAGACGGCCTTTTTCTCACACTTATTTCTTCCAATACGCCGGAGTAAACAAAATTAAAACGGTAAAAATCTCCAAACGTCCCAACAACATCACAGCCGTACACAGCCACTTCTGCACATCGCTCAGCGCGGCATAATTATGCGACGGACCGACAGCACCCAAGCCCGGCCCTGCATTGGTAATACAAGCAATGACTGCCGTAAAGGCGGATAAAAAGTCCAAGCCTGCCGCCATCAGTAAAAAGCTGAATACGATGACCGTCATAAAGTAAATAAAGATGAACGACATGACGGTCAACGCCATGCGATCCGGAATGGAGCGATTGTTGACCTTTACCGTACGAACCGCACGCGGATGCAGCAAAATCAACATTTCGCGCAAGCTGAATTTAAACAATACCAACGCACGCACGTTTTTAATACCGCCGCCCATAGAGCCTGAGCTTGCCAAGACGTTCGACAGGAAAAACATCCACAACGACACAATCAGCGGCCATTGTGCAAAGTCGGCATTGGAGAAACCGCTGGCCAATCCGATGGACACAAAGTTGAAGCTGACAAAACGCAAAGCTTCGCCAAGGCTTTGGTACACGTCCTGCTGCCACAGATACAATGCCGAAATCAAAATACTGCCCGACAAAACCAGCAGCATGGTGCGGCATTCTTCATCCTTCCAGTACACCTGCAAAGAGCGGTTGCCCAGCGCAGTAAAATGGCTGGCGAAATTGATACCGCCCCAGACAGTAAAAAACATCAACGTCCATTCGACTGCCACAGAATCAAAATAGGCAACGCTGTCATCATGTGTCGAAAAACCGCCCAAGGCCACTGCCGACATCGCATGGCACAAGGCATCAAACCAACCCATACCGGCAATATGCAAGGATACAAAGGCGGCAGCAGTTGTCAGCGCATAAGCAAACCACAGCCGTTTGGCCACTTGCGAAATGCGGGGCGCCATCTTACTTTCTTTATCCATACCCGGAATTTCCGCTTTGAAGAGCTGCGTCCCCCCCACGCCCAACATTGGCAAAATTGCCACAGCCAGCACGATAATACCCATACCGCCAAGCCAGTTGAGCATGTGCCGCCAAAAATTTACCGACGGATCCAGCGTATCCAAGCCGGAAATCACTGTTGCCCCCGTTGTCGTCAGCCCCGACATCGCTTCAAAAAACGCATCGGTGAAACTCATGGACGGCATATAGAAATAAATCGGCATCGCCGCCACGACGGCAAAGGCCAGCCACAGCATCAATACCAGGGTAAATCCGTCACGCGGCCGCAATTCACGGTTGAAACGCAAAGTCAGCACCCAAGTAACGCACGACACCAACAATACCGTCAAAGCCGTATAGGCAAACACGATAAACGCGCTGTCGTGATAAAAATACGACATCAGTGTCGGCACGGCCAACAGTAATGAAAACAACAGCCCCAGCTTGGACAATACATGGACAATCGGCATCACCTTGCTTACCGCACCGCCCAATCTGAAACCCTTATACAAATACATCATATCCCTATCATCAGAAAATAAAATATTCAGACGGCCTCATGAAAAAAAGGCCGTCTGAAACCGCATATTTTATCAAAATGCCGCAACCCCGTGATAAAGAAAAACCAAAAAACACTTGCCTGCTCTTTTTCTAAGAGTATAATGTTATACCATAACACTTACTGGAGAAAGAAATGAAACCCGATATCCACCCAGACAACTATCGTACCGTCCTGTTTTACGACAGCGGTGCAGACCAAGGATGGCTCATCCGTTCATGTGCCAATACCCACGGCAAAACCATGGTTTGGAAAGACGGAGTAGAGTATCCCCTCTTCTCTCTTGATACCTCTTCCGCGTCCCACCCCGTATACACAGGCAAACAACGCAACGTCAATATCGAAGGCCGCGCCAGCAAGTTCAACCAACGTTACCAATCCATGATGTCTTCCTTCAGAAAGGATAAATGATGCAAGTCCTCTCATCCCTGAAAACTGCAAAAAAACGACACCGCGACTGCCAAATTGTCCGCCGAAAAGGCAAAGTGTACGTTATTTGCAAGAGCAACCCCCGCTTTAAAGCACGCCAGCGTTAAGCTGTCCTATCCTTCTTTCAATGTAACTCTCTGAATTTTCCGCACTTTCGTTTACCTCTAGCGCAAGTGCGGCTTTTTTTCAAACGGCATTAATCATTTATATCAAAACTACAAAGAATCCTGCCATACTCCCGGAAACAGGAAGAAAAAGTAAATAATGGTTATCCCTATTGTGAAGCCATAAAGATATTTATAACATGCCGCTACATTCTTCCTTCAACACTGACCATAGGAGTCAAAAATGAAAGTAAAAGCCCTGCTTGCAATTGCCGCCGCCATGAGCCTCGCTGCCTGTGCCGCACCCGAAGCCCATCAACATGACCATGGTCACCGTCACGAGCACAATCATGACCACGGCCGTACACACGATCATGATGCCCGTGTTCAATCATTCAGCTGCGAAAACGGCCTGTCTGTACAAATCCGCAACCTGAGCACCGATCAAGTTGAATTACGCCTTGACGACAAAGTTGCCACCCTGTCTTCTGCCGTTGCAGGTTCAGGCGAACGCTATGTTGCCAACCAAGGCCTGTTCGGCAAAGGCGCTGAATGGCATCAAAAAGGCAGCGAAGCATTCTTCGGCTTCACTGACCCATACGGCAACAAAGTAGAAACTTCTTGCTCTGCCCGCTAATTTCTACTTAGCAATAGAATAGCTAAAGGCCGTTTGAAACCCGGATTTCAGGTTTTCAGACGGCCTTTAATTTTATGGCTGATCGGGCTTGGGGGCTTGTTGGTTAATTTTTATCAGTTCCCGTACCCAATCGACTGTTGCAGTACTTTCCCAAGAGGTAAATTTTGCCGTGGGAGAGTTGTTCATACATACGCCTTCAAACAATAATCCGTTTAAAGCTAGGTTGGCGGTAACTTCTGGTTTGGAATGGGCATATTTTCTAAATTTCTTTGCATAGACAATATAATTTACCCCTTCATCCAAAATATCGAATGTTACGATAGGCATGGCATTTTTCTTAAGTTCTCTTTTCTGATGTTCGATATATTTGAGGCTTCCCGATAACCGCTGTTCGTTTGGAAGTTTTATTAAAGAAGGATTGAGTAGTTCCATACTCACTAAAAAACATGTTTTTTCAACCAAGCCCGGGGAACATACTTTCGTAGAGTAGCGTCCGCTTCCCCTTGTATTGCATGATGGTTCGGGATAAATATAATATGCCCTCGCAACCTTCCCTACTTGCTGAATCTGGTCGAAAAATTTTTTTACTTCTTGAAATTCTTTTTTTTCAAAATCAATCGGTACGCCATTTTGAGGAGTAATCACATTAATCGAAATATTGTGAACCTGGATTGTTTCCTGTAACGGTTCAACCGGTTGTTGTTGCTGATTATTGCAGGCAGACAATAGGCTTATGGCGAAAAGCAACATCCTCTGTTTCATCTTCATCTCCATTTTTGTCAAACAAAGGCCGTCTGAAAACCTATTTCCAAAGTTTTCAGACGGCCTTTATCTTAGACCAAACAATTAAGCGTAATGTCTTTCTTCGCCTTTACCGTCAACGTTTTCGGCACAACGTTTACAGATGGTTTCATGGCCTGCAACTGCGCCCACATCGTGGGTATAGTGCCAGCAGCGTTCGCATTTTTCACCATCGCTGGCTTTAGCGGTCACAGCAAGTTCATCACCTACTTTCACTTCTGCTTTAGACACCAGCAAAGCAAAACGCAATTCTTCGCCCAAAGTGTTCAGATAATCGGCAATTTCTTCCGGAGCCGTAATTTCGGTTTCGGCTTGCAATGAAGAACCGACGGTTTTATCCGTACGCAAAGGCTCGATGGCAGCAGTTACTGCTTCGCGTGCTTCGCGAATTGCCGTCCATTTTTTCACCAATTCGGCTTCGGCTTTTTCATTGATAGATGGAAACTCATGCCATGTATGGAAGAGGACGCTGTCTTCTTCGCCGCCACCGATGATGTCCCATGCTTCCTCGCCGGTAAAGCACAAAATCGGAGCAATCAGCAGAACCAAACTGCGTGTGATGTGATACAGGGCAGTTTGCGCGCTGCGGCGAGCATGGCTGTCTGCTTTGGTGGTGTAGAGGCGATCTTTCAGGATATCGAGGTAGAACGCGCCCAAGTCTTCCGAGCAGAAAGAAACAATGTCTTTTACGGCAAAGTGGAAGGCATAACGCGGATAGTAATCTCCTGCCAGACGCTCTTGCAGCTGACGTGCCAATACCACGGCGTAGCGGTCGATTTCCACCATGTCTGCCTGCTGCACGGCATCTTCAATAGGATTGAAGTCGCTGAGGTTGGCAAACAGGAAGCTCAAGGTATTGCGGATACGACGATAGCTTTCAGTTACGCGCTTAAGGATTTCTTTGGAAATCGCCAATTCGCCGCTGTAATCGGTAGATGCCGCCCACAGGCGCAGGATGTCTGCGCCGAATTCGTTGTAAACTTCTTGCGGTGCAACAACGTTACCGATGGATTTCGACATTTTGCGGCCGTTTTGGTCAACCACGAAACCATGGGTCAGCAGCTGTTTGTATGGTGCACGACCCATGGATGAGGCGCAACCGGTCAACATAGAGGATTGGAACCAGCCGCGGTGTTGGTCGCTGCCTTCGAGGTAGAGGTCGGCAGGCCAGTCTAATTCTTCGCGCTGTTTCAAGACGGAATAATGGGTCGAGCCTGAGTCGAACCATACGTCCATGGTATCGGAAAGTTTGTCGTAATTTTCGCAATCTTCCGCGCTCAAGAGTTCGCTCTTATCAAGAGAGAACCATGCTTCGATGCCTTTTTCTTCGATGCGTTGTGCTACTTTCTCCAAAAGCTCAGCAGAGTTCGGATGCAGCTCACCGGTTTCTTTGTGAACAAAGAAGGTCATCGGCGTGCCCCAGTAGCGTTGGCGCGAAACCACCCAGTCAGGACGACCTTCAATCATGGCTTCCAAACGCGCACGACCCCATGACGGGAAGAATTCAGTGTCATCAACGGCTTTGATGGCTTTGTCGCGCAGGGTTTTACCGTCAGCACCTGCTTTGTCCATACCGACAAACCATTGGCCGGTCGCACGGTAAATCAACGGCGTTTTGTGGCGCCAGCAGTGGGCGTAGCTGTGTTCGATTTTACTGCTTGCCAAAAGGTTGCCGGTTTCTCCCAGCCATTGCAGGATGACGGGATTGGCTTCCCAAACGCTCATACCAGCGACACGAGGTGTTTCGCTGATGTATTTGCCTTCGGCGTTGACAGGGTTGTAAAGCTCGATACCGTATTTATTGCAGACAGCGTAGTCTTCCAGACCATGCGCAGGCGCAGTGTGCACCAAGCCGGTACCGGCGTCGGTGGTAACGTGTTCGCCGTTGAGCATGAGGATATCGCGTTCGAGGAACGGATGGTTCATGTGCAGGTTTTCCAGCTTGTCGCCGGTGGTTTCTGCCAATACTTTCAGGTCGTCTGAAGCGAAGCCGTAGCGTTTGAGCGCATCTTCTGCCAAATCTTTGGCCAACACCAATTTGCCTTTAGGCGTATCAATCAATTGATACACCACGTCTGCGCCAGCTGAAACAGCTTGGCTCGCAGGCAAAGTCCAAGGCGTGGTTGTCCAGATAACGGCAAACGCTTTGCCTTCGATGTCGGACAAACCGAATGCGGCGGCAAGCGCGGCATTGTCTTTAAACGGATAGGCAACGTCAATCGCAGGCGATACTTTGTCTTTGTATTCCACTTCTGCTTCCGCCAGTGAAGAGCCGCAGTCCAAGCAGAACTGAACCGGTTTCGCGCCGCGGTAGAGATAGCCGGATTTGTAGATTTCGCCGAGCATACGCACGGTATCGGCTTCGGTTTTGAAATCCATGGTCAGGTAAGGATTGTCCCAATCGCCCAACACACCCAAGCGGATAAAGTCTTTTTTCTGACGGGCAATCTGTTCGGCGGCGTATTCGCGGCACAATTCGCGGAAACGGGCTTTGGGCATGTCTTTGCCGTGCAGCTTCTCTACCATCACTTCGATGGGCAGGCCGTGGCAGTCCCAGCCCGGCACATAAGGCGCATCAAAACCGGCTTGGGTTTTGCTGCGGATAATAATGTCTTTGAGAATTTTATTGACGGCATGACCGATGTGGATGTCGCCGTTGGCATACGGAGGACCGTCGTGCAGAATAAATTTCGGACGGCCTTTGGCGATTTCACGCAGTTTTTGGTAGCGTTTTTGCTCGTACCAGCTTTTCAGCCATGCAGGCTCGCGCTTGGCAAGATTGCCGCGCATTGGAAACGGGCTCTCGAGCAGGTTTACGGTTTTACTGTAATCGGTCATTTTCTAATCTCTATTGTTGCGGTATTTCGGTTTCAGACGGCCTGATTGCTCATTTTAAAAAGAACAGGCCGTCTGAAAGAATTCAAAGGACTTATTGTAGCCCAATTGTCTTGATTTTATAAGCGTATAGAAGCGTTTCTATGGTTTCCAAACCTTTGCATCTTCCATATCTTGCAAAATTTGGGTTTTCAATGCTTCGATACTTTCAAATTTTTTCTCGTCACGCAGTTTGTGCAGGAAGCGGACGAAGATGCGCTGGCCGTACAAATCGCCGTTGAAATCGAACAGGTGGACTTCCAACTTTTGCGAACGGTTGTTGCTGACAGTGGGGTTAAAACCAAAGCTGGCCACGCCCCGGCGCGTACCGAATGCGCCGTCAGCTTCGACGACAAATACGCCGCTTAGCGCATAATGATACGGGGGAAGCTGGACGTTGGCGGTAGGCGAGTTGATGGTGCGGCCGAGTTTTTGCCCGTGCTTGACCTTGCCGCTTAACACGTAATCGTGCCCCAACAGTTTTTTGGCGTATTCCAACTTGCCGTCTGAAAGGGCTTGGCGGACGGCGGTACTGCTGGTGCGGATGTCTTCAACGATAACGGACGGTGTGCACTCGGTTTGCATATCAGGCTGTTGTGCCAAAAGTTCGAAACAGCCTTCCCGACCCGCACCGAAACGGAAATCATCGCCAATCAGCAGATAACGCGTATTGAGCGTTTTTCGCAAAAGCCGGTCGATAAACGTTTGTGCGCTCATCTCGGAGAAAGTTTGGTTAAAGCGCAAAACCCAAATGGCATCCACACAGCCGGTTTCACGCAAAAGGCGCAATTTAGTACGCAGCGGACTGATGCGGTAAGGCAGCTTTTTCCCGGCTTTACGCGCAAAAAACTCTTTGGGCTGAGGCTCAAAAATAACAACGACAACAGGCAGACCGCGCCGGTCTGCCTCTCGTTTGAGTTTTTGCAGGATATGTTTGTGCCCGAGGTGTACGCCGTCGAAGTTGCCAATGGTTACGGCGGCTCCTTGCGGAAATTGGGGCGGATGTCGCTGTCCAAGCCAGATGTTCATGGGTAGTTGGTAGTGTGTTTGAATAGGCGGCTATTGTAAACGTTATTGCCGTTTCAATAAACCTTAGGCCGCCTGAAACCAATAAATATATGCTTTCTGACGGCCCTAAGGTTTGTTAATACCTTACCACCACCAAGGATAACGGCCAAACGGATAACCCCAATCGTCGTAATAGCGATAGTAGCGGGCTTCGCGCAGCTGTTCTTGGGAAATATAGTTTTGCCATGCCATTTTGTAGCAGGCTTGGAACATCGGGTCGGAAACTTTGTCGATATATTTGAGGCGGAAGGCTTTTTGTTCCGCAGTTGCCACACCGGGTTTGCCTTCTTCGTCAAATTTGCGGCGGATCAGTGCGGCTGTTTCCTGATCGCATTGGGCGGCAAGATTGACTTGAAGATCCTGCTCATAGCGTTTCTGCGCTTGGGCGCGTGCGGCTTTTTGCTCGGGCGTGGTGGCGCAGGCGGCCAGCAATGCAACGGCGCCAAACAATAAGGTCAGACGGATAGGATTCATCGGATGTTTCCTTATGTTTATATCTTTCTATTAATGTACGCCCTCATTGTGTAATGGGCAAGTGTGGCAACTTGGGAACACTTTAGATTATTTGTTCTTATCGGCAGACAGTTGCATATAAAATACACCCTGTATGAATGTTTAACTCCAAACCCACTCGATGAACGCTGACAAACCGCCCCACTCCTACCGATTGCGCCACCACAGGCAACACACGCCGCCGTTTTGGCAGGCGGACCGCCCTTATCTGCACGAGCACAATATTTCCGATGCCCGTTTCAGACGGCTGGGCTATATCATGGCCTTTCTTGCCGGTGCGATTAATGCGGGGGGATTTTTTGCTTTTGCGCGCTATATTTCCCACGTAACCGGCTCCATGTCTCTTTTGGCTGATGTGCTGTATCTCCAAGACTGGTGGTCTGCCGCGGTGACTTTCATCAGCGTGTTGTGTTTTGTTGCCGGTGCCGCGCATTCGGGTTGGGTAATTTTATGGACGCAGCAGATGCGTTTCCGTGGCAGCTTTGGGTTTTCCATGTGGCTGGAAGCAGTTTATCTGTTGATATTCGGCTGGTTCGGTATTGCTGCGATGGAGTGGGATTTTGGCGGCTCTGATTTTATTATGCCGTCTTTAGCATTGTTTTTATTATGTTTTATTATGGGTATGCACAATACGGTTATCACGCTTCTTTCCGGCGGCGCCATCCGTTCCACCCACATGACCGGCACGGCGACCGACTTGGGCATTGAAATCTCACGCGCGCTTTATTACTCCAAACAGCATCATCCGCGCCTACCGCACGTCCGAGTTAACAAACCGAAAATGTGGCTTTTAAGCGGATTGATGCTGTCGTTTTTACTGGGCGGCGTGGTTGGCGCATGGGGTTATCATCTGGTCGGCCATCATTTCGCCCTGCCCGTTTCCGCCGTTTTGCTCATACTGGGTGCAGGTTCAGTGGGATACGATGTCAAGGTCAGATTGAAATGGGCATTCGTCAACTGGTATCGCCGCAAGCAGAAAAAACGGAAGAAACTGTAAAAAACTTTGCTTGTTATTTCGCGACAAAACGGCCAAACTGTCGGAGAAATGCAGAAATGCTTCAGAATTATGTTAACTGGCAAATATTTTCGTAATATCGGGTTAAACCCATTCTTTTGCGTTTCGGATATTGAGTATCATAAATCCGTAATGATCCACGCGGTTTTTATTCATTTTTTCAGACGGCCCGGGCCGTCATCTAATAAAGAGGATACGACATGAAATTCTTGAAACCCCTGACCGTTATTGCCACTGCAATTCCTTTGGCGCTCACCGGCTGTGTAACTGATCCTGTTACCGGCCAACAATCCGCCAGCAAAACCGCTATGTACGGTTTGGGCGGTGCGGCTGTTTGCGGCATCGTTGGTGCACTGACCCACGGCGGTAAAGGCGCGCGTAACTCCGCATTGGCTTGCGGTGCAGTAGGTGCGGGTATCGGCGGTTACATGGACTACCAAGAGAAAAAACTGCGTCAAAGCCTGGCCAACACCAACATCGAAGTTGAACGTCAAGGCAACCAAATCAAACTGGTTATGCCTGAAAACGTAACCTTCGCTACCGGCAGCGCCGCCCTGAGCGGCCATGCTCAAAGCGCCCTATCTGCCGCTGCGCAAACTTTGGTTCAATATCCTGACACCACTTTGACCATCAACGGCCACACCGACAACACCGGTAACGACGCCATCAACGAGCCATTGTCTCGCAACCGCGCCGAATCTGTTGCCACTTTCCTGCAATCCCGTGGCGTAAGCAGCACCCGTTTGAGCACTTTCGGTTACGGCTCCCGTCAACCAATCGCCTCCAACGCTACTGTTGAAGGCCGCGCACAAAACCGCCGCGTTGAAATCTTGATCAACCCTGACCAACGCGCCATTGATGCCGCTAAAAAACAAATGTAATCCGACATCTGTCCGATTCCCATACTTAAGGCCGTCTGAAATTTCAGACGGCCTTTTTCTTTGTAGATTTTGTTTGCAATTTCGCCTCCTCAATCCAACCCATCATAAAATTTATTCCTTTATTAACAAGACTTTTCAATTTTTTCTTTAAAAAAACTGTATTAATACTCTAATTTTTACACTAACTTAGAGTATAATTCCTAAAATTTTAAAAACACGCCTCATGCCGTCTGAAAAACGGCGGCGAAAAACACACTTATTTATATACACATCAGCCCGTTATCCAATCCATTTCATAGGATTTCAGACGGCACTATCCAGAATCTATGAAGGAGCATCCATGCAAAACAACTTTGACCCATTGATTATCCGTGGCAAATCACTGATCCCCGTCGTACAAGGCGGTATGGGTGTAGGCGTTTCCGCATCAAAACTCTCTAGCGCGGTTGCGCGCGAAAACGGCGTAGGTACCATCGCCAGCGTCGATTTGCGCCACTTGCACGAAGATTTGCTGGCTGAATCAAAAATCGATTCCAGCGAAGAAAAATACACCCGCCTCAACTGCATCGCGCTTGACCGTGAAATCAAAAAAGCCAAAGCCGATTCAGAAGGCAAAGGCATGATCGCCGTCAACGTCATGAAAGCCGTCAAAGACCATGCCGCCTACGTCCGTCAGGCCTGCGAATCCGGTGCAGACGCGATTGTAATGGGCGCAGGTTTACCTTTGGACTTGCCGGAAATGGCCGAGGGCTATCACAAAGATGTCGCCCTTTTCCCTATTTTGTCCGAATCACGCGGTATCAACATCGTTTTGAAACGTTGGATGAAAAAAGGCATCTTGCCCGATGCCATCGTTATCGAACACCCAGCCCACGCAGCCGGCCACTTGGGTGCGGCAACCGTTGACGGCGTGAACGATGCCAAATTCGAGTTCAAACGCGTTATTGAAGAAACGTTTGAAGTATTCAAAAACTTGGGCTTGGAAAGCGAAAAAATCCCGTTGGTACTCGCCGGCGGCATGGCAAACTTTGAAAAAGTCAAAACAGCCTTGAAAAACTGGGGCGCGTCCGCCGTTCAAATCGGTACCGCGTTTGCCGTGACCGAAGAAGGCGATGCCCACATCAACTTCAAGAAAACGCTGGCCGGTGCGGAAACCGAAAAAGTGGTTGAATTCATGTCTGTTGCCGGTTTGCCTGCACGCGGCGTGCGCACCAAATTCCTCGACAACTACATCAAACGCGAGGCCAAATTGCAAGCCAACGCCAAAAACGATCCGCGCCGTTGCACCCAAGGCCTGAACTGCCTGACCAGCTGCGGCTTGCGCGACGGTTTGGCCAAAGCCGGTCAATTCTGTATCGACATCCAACTTTCCGCCGCATTCCGCGGCGAGGTCGATAAAGGCCTGTTTTTCCGCGGCAAAGACCCATTGCCGTTTGGCAACGCCATCCGTACGGTTCAAGAAACCATTCATTATCTTTTGAACGGTTCCCTGCCCGTCGTCCCTGCCAAATAAACGCATCAATTTGTTTTGTGGATGTGCAGGCTGCTTTTCGTTTCTCAGGAACTCCGTTTTAACTTCGTTGAAGCTGCGCTTTCAGGTAGCCTTTTTAGGTTTCAGGCAGCCTGCATCACTCCGCCGCCGCAAACACCTCCTTCGCTACAAACACCGCATTCAGCACCTTCGGAAAACCCAAATACGGGATACATTGGATAAACGCCTCCACAATTTCATCGCGCGTCAGCCCCACGTTCAGCGAAGCGTGGATATGCACGCGCAACTGGTTTTCACAGCCGCCCTGCGCCGCCAGAGCCGCCAGCGTTACCAGCTCGCGCTGCCGCACATCAAGCTGCGGGCGCTGGTAAATCTCGCCAAACGCGAAACCAATGATGTATTTGCCCAAATCGGGCGAAATATCCGCCAACGCCTGCCTCACCTTGTCGCCCTGCTCGCCGTCGATTTCGTTCAGCTTCGCTAAGCCGCGTGCCATTAAATCCTGATGATTCAACATTTTTCGTCTCCATACTCAAATTTGCAAAATTGCACGGACAGGTTAAACTATCAAGCGCACTTTATAGCAAGGAGATTTGATGCAGACCAAGGAATTTGCCGCGCAAACGGGTTTGTCCGCCGCCACGCTGCGCTACTACGAGCAGGAAGGGCTGCTGCGCCCCGAACGAAACGCCAACGGCTACCGCGAATACGGTGCGCGCGATTTGGAATGGGTGGGTTTCATCCTTCGGCTGAAAGACATGGGCGTGCCGCTGGCGCAAATCAAGGAATACGCGCGGCTGCGGCATTTGGGCGATGAAACCGTCCCCGAACGTTACCGGATTTTGCAGGAACATCAGGCGGCTTTGAAACGCAAACGGCAGGAATTGGACGCTCATTGGGCGTTTTTGGAGCGGAAGCTGGCGTGGTATCGTGAGAAGATGGGCGGGCAGGGATAAGCAGCCTAAAAGCGTGAAAAGCAGCCTGCACATTTGGGAAAGCCCAAGTGCAGGCTGCTTTTGTGTTCCAACTTCGTTAAAGCTCGCGCTTTCAGACGGCCTTATCGGGGCGAGCGTCCCAAAACATAATTATTACAATTCACACGCCATGAATTGCTGAGCGCCCAGTGATAATCGATGATGATGTCTTCCGAATTGGTGAAAAAGGTGCGGTCGCTGTGCTGGCCGTAGCAGACGTTGCTGTAATAGTTGGTGATGACGGGACCGTTTTGACTGCATTCAAAAGGCCGTCTGAAAACATTTAAACCCTGTTTTCAGACGGCCTTTTTGTCCCAATCTATCTAAAAAATGCTAAGATTGTTGCCTTAATTTATCGGCAGAAACATCATGAACCCATTATTGAACCACCTCAAACCCTATCCTTTCGCCCGCCTGCGTGAAGCCATGCAAGGCATTGATGCACCCGAAGGTGTGACGCCCATTCATCTGCAAATCGGCGAGCCGAAACACCCGACGCCCAAAGTCATCACCGACGCGCTGACCACCTCCCTGCACGAACTGGAAAAATATCCGCTGACCGCTGGCCTGCCTGAACTGCGCCAAGCCTGCGCCGAATGGGTGGCCCGCCGTTATGATGGTTTGAGCCTCAATCCCGACAATGAAATCCTGCCCGTATTGGGCAGCCGGGAAGCTTTGTTCTCTTTTATCCAAACCGTTTTAAATCCGGCTTCAGACGGCCCCAAACCGGTCGTTATCAGCCCCAATCCTTTCTATCAAATTTACGAAGGCGCGACTATTTTGGGCGGCGGCGAAATCCATTTTGCCAACTGTCCTGCGCCCAGCTTCAACCCCGATTGGAGCAGCCTGCCTGAAGACGTATGGCAGCGCACCAAAGTCCTGATTGTCTGCTCGCCAAACAACCCGAGCGGCAGCGTCCTGCAATTAGAAGATTGGAAAGAAGTTTTTGATTTGCAAGACAAATACGGCTTCGTTATCGCCTCTGACGAATGCTATTCCGAAATCTATTTTGACGACAACAAACCGATCGGCGGCCTGCAGGCTGCGGCGCAATTAGGACGCGGTACACGCAACATTATTATGTTCACCAGCCTGTCCAAACGCTCCAACGTCCCCGGTTTGCGTTCCGGCTTTGTCGCAGGCGATGCCGAGTTGCTCAAAAACTTCCTGCTCTACCGCACCTACCACGGCAGCGCGATGAGCATTCCCGTCCAACGCGCCAGCATTGCCGCTTGGAACGATGAAGAACACGTCATCGACAACCGCCGCCTCTACCAAGAAAAATTCGACCGCGTCATCCCTATTTTGCAACAGGCATTCGATGTCAAACTGCCTGACGCGTCGTTCTACATTTGGCTGAAAGTTCCCGATGGCGACGACTTGGCATTTACGCGCAACCTGTGGCAGAAAGCCGCTATCCAAGTGTTGCCCGGCCGCTTCCTCGCCCGCGATACCGAACAAGGCAATCCGGGCGAAGGCTACGTCCGCATCGCTCTGGTTGCCGATGTGGAAAGCTGCGTCAAAGCGGCTGAAACCATGGTTGCTTTATACCGCCGATAAAACAAAGGCCGTCTGAAATTTCAGACGGCCTTTTTATTAAATAATCGGGTAATTTATATGGTGAAGTCCAGAAGGTAGAAATCTTCTTTGCCTACGCCGCACTCAGGGCATTTCCAGTCGTCGGGAATGTCTTCGAACTTGGTACCTGCCGGCAGGCCATGTTCGGGGTCGCCGACATCTTCATCGTAAATCCAGCCGCAAGGGCCGCACATATATTGAGCCATTTTGTATTCCTTCTATTTTAAAAAGGCCGTCTGAAACCGTATTTTCAGACGGCCTTTCGTGTGTTTTATTGTTGATATTTTGAATTTATTGAGCTGCTTCCAAAGCGGCGATTTCTTTACGCAGGTGTTTGATGGCCGGTGTTACGATGGCGACAAACATGGCCTCGCGGACGCGGCGTTGCGCCGGACTGCGCATCAGATAGCCTTTCGCGCCTGCATGCAATGCGGCAGATTGAGTGGCGTTCAGTGCCAACACAGCAGCCGCTTCACGCAGTTTCAAGGTTGCCAGCGTGTCAGGTTTATTGTTCCACGCATCATCGGCAAGGCGTTCGGTTTCCGCCCATGCGCCGTCCAACGCAGCTTTCAACTCATCGTAACTGTGGTCGAGGTATGAGTTCACTTCTGCGTTCACCACATTGGCCATGCGGATAATGCCGAGCGCACCGTCAATCACACCGGCGCCGATACCTATTTGCAGCAAGATGAAACCGGCTTTAATGGTCGGGATATAAGACTGGAACTGCTCAGGCGAAGCGATCACATCTTCATCGGGAATAAACACATCTTTAAAATTCAGGCTGTAAGTGCGCGTGCCTTCCAAACCGCAGAACTCAGGGCAATCTTGCAGGGTAACGCCTTCCCATTGACCGCCGGTGATAAACATCACATAGCTGTCGCCGATTTGGGCGGTATTTGCCCAAATGTGGTCTTCTCCGATATTGGATACCCAAGGCAAAGCACCGTTGATTTTGTAGCCGCCTTCGACGCGTTCGGCTTGCAGATTGTGTTTTTCGATACCGGCAAGGTGTTTGACGGTATTGGACATGCCCGTACCGGCCAAGACTTTGCCCTGCAGAATATCGGCCAAATATTTGGCTTTAACCGCTTGGTTGGGGGATTGATGCAGATACCACGCGCAAGCCGCCTGACACCATGCGCTGAACGAAGTGGCGCCGCATTCTTTACCGATTTCGCGCAATACGGCGATTTGCGTTGCCAAACCCAAACCGTTACCGCCCTCTTCAACCGTACCGGTTGCGGCAAAACCGCCGATTTTGCCCAATTCCAGCATAAATTCTTTCGGGTACAGGCCTTTGCGGTCGATGTCGTCCACCAATGGTTTCAGCTTGCTTTTAACGAGTTCGGCAACATTGTTCAGTAAAGCTTCGCGTGTCATGATTTTTTCCTCTGAATAAGGTTTGAAGCGTAGATGGTTCTACTCATGAATTATTCTTGGCAACAAGGATATCCTTGCTTTTTACTAAAAGGCCGTCTGAATTTTCAGACGGCCTTTGATGAGATTAGGCAAATGCCTGCAATTCAGGGTTGATTTCAGTTTTGGCAAGGTTGTTGACGTAGTTGCACAAGGTTGCCAAAGCAACGCCCATAACTACTTCAACGGCTTGCTGTTGGTTGTAACCGGCATCGAAGAATGCTTTCAGCTCGTCGTCGGATACTGCGCCTTTTTTCGCCATAACGGCTTGGGTGAATGTCGCCAAAGCACTCAGTTTGGCATCGTCAAACTCACCCGCAGCCAACGCGCGTGCGGCTTTGATGGATTGTTCGGACAACAGTTTTTTCAGGGTAGCCAGTTTGGTGTGGCCGGCAACGCAGAAACCGCATTCGTTGGTACGGGCGGCGATAATTTGGACAACTTCGACTTCGCCGTCAGTAAGGCTGTTGGCCGCATTCAGCTTGCCAACTTCTTGATAAAACGCCAAAGCTTCAGGCGCATTGGCCAAAACGCCGATCAGGTTAGGAATAAAGCCGTTGTTTTTCAATACGGCTTCAATGCGTGGTTTGGCGGCTTCAGGAGCGGTTTCGACTGTGTGTATGGTCAAGCGGGACATGTGTATAACCTTCTTATCTGGTGAAATGAAGTGCACATCATAAGCCATCCGTCTCCATCAGAAAAAGACTTATTGGTTATTTACCGCGAACCAAAAGTTATAAGGCCGTCTGAACGGATTCAGACGGCCTTATCAAATGATTCAACTCATTATTTCATAAAGTTTTTCAGTAGCATAGAAGCGATGTCGTCCAAGCCGAAGCCATCCGCATCTTGAGCCGTGCCGTTAGGCGTCGCTTTATCGACCAAGTCTGGCAACACTTTTGCCAACAAATCGCCTGCTTGGCCGGCATCCACGCCGAATTTTTGCGCGATTTGGTTCACGGTATCGCTGCCCAAAGCATTTTGCAGATCGCTGCCGGACACAGGCAGGTTGCTGGATTGGTTGGAAACCCAACTGCTCAGAGCATCGCCCAAACCGCCTTGTTGCAGTTGGTTGATCAGGTTGCCTACGCCGCCTTGCTGTTTCACCAAATCCATCGCCATATCGGTCAGAGAACCTTGTGCGCCGTTTCCGCTGTTGCCACCCAACATTTGGGTAGCCGCATTCAAAAGATTGTCCATGAGTGCCATGACTTTTTCCTTGTGTGTGTTTATGTCTAAAAAAAGAAAGCGGAGTGTAGCAAAATTTATGCCGGAAAAAATCAGGCTTAACCAAACTAAACCTCTTTTATCTCAAAGCCGTAATAAAACCAAGGCCGTCTGAAATCAAGTTTCAGACGGCCTCTATAACGAACCATGTGCTATTCTTCGCGGCCATTGAAATACTCGGCCGCTCCGCCTTCAAAAAAGCCTTGCAAAATCGCCTGCGCCGCTACTTGGTCAAGCACGGATTTTTGTTTTCGGCCAAATACTTGGGCTTCCGCAAGTAGGCTTTCCGCGTATAAGGAAGACATCCTTTCGTCCACCCAATAAACCGGCAAATTAAAACGTCCGTGCAAACGGCGGCCAAACTTACGGCTCAAACGGGTCAGCTCATGCTCCGTGCCGTCGGTATGCGTCGGCAGGCCGACCACAAAATACTTGGGTTGCCATTCTTTGACCAGCTTGGCAATGGCCTCGAATTTTTCATCATTGCTGTTGCCGGTTACTGTTGCCAGCGGATGGGTCATGCCCAACTCGGCATCGCCCTGCGCCACGCCGATACGCGCCTCGCCGAAGTCAAAAGCCAAAACCGTGCCTTTTGGTGCATCAGGCATGGCCGACTCCCGAAACCAAGGCGTTCGGATTGACACCCAATTTTTCAAAAGCGGCGGCATAACGGAGTTCGTAAGGCACATCAAACAGAATATGCTCGTCCGCAGGGACGGTCAGCCAAACATTTTCTGCCAGTTCGCGCTCTAACTGCCCTTTGCCCCATTTGGAATAACCAATGCTGATCAAAGCCTTGTCAACCGCACCTTCTTTAGACAAATTTTCAATCACATCGCGCGAAGAAGTCAGCGCGACGTTATCGGTTACCACCATGCTGTTTTGCCAGCGGCCGATCGGCGTATGCACGACATAGCCGCGCTCAATCTGAACCGGCCCGCCCATCATCACGTTTTCATGTTGCAGGCGCAACGGGATATTGCGGTCGGCAGCGGCGAAAATCATGTCCATGGTAATCGGCGAAGGTTTGTTGATGATGATGCCCAGCGCACCTTCTTCATCGTGTTCGCACACATAAATGACCGTATCCGTAAAAAACGGATCATCCATATGAGGCATGGCAATCAGGAAATGGTTGGCTAAATTCATATTCTTCTTAATATCTATAAGCTGATTTTATTATTTTTGTCCGTCGGCAACCGACGCGTCCACCACGCACGCACCGTAAACCGCGCCGCCTGCCGGTACCGGCGTATCGGTTTTCGCATGGGCAAAACACGATACCGCGCTCAAAGAGTTTTTCGGAGAGCCTTGAACGATTTTATCGCTGTACACCAAATAAGCGAAAGACTTACGTTTCGGGTCGTAATAGCGGATAATCTGCTGGCTCTTAAATGCTATGCTGGCGCTGCGTTTGAACACTTGTCGCGGTTTCAAAACCGCAGCCTCGTTATAACGGATGACTTCCGCACTTTGCACGCAGGAAACCGATGCGTCGCTGGCATCTTCTTCCAAATTGACCGTTTCTTTCAAACCGCCTTTTTTCGCGTACGAAATATAACAGGCAACCCCCTGCACATCAGGATCGTCAAAACCTTCCACTTCGATACGGTCGTTTTTACCCAGCATATGAAACACCGTACTGGCGCGTCCGATTTTGTCGGTATTGTCACCGCAAGCCGCCAAAACCATGGCGCCCAACACTACTAATAAATATTTTTTCATAATATCCTGTCGATGCAGACTGTCAGTTTCCAGGCAGACTTAAATCCCGTCCGCCTACTCTATCGTTACTATATAAGACCGTTCGTCCATATTGCAACCCGATATTATTTTCAGACGGCCAGACAGACAGTATAATCCGTCCTATTGTTCCTACTTTGATAGCAAGATCGAACCATGCGTTACAAACCCCTCATTCTCGCCCTGTTGCTCAGTTTCTCCCTGCCAACCTATGCTGCCAAAGACGCGCCGAAAGAAAAAGCGGCCACCGTCAAAAAAGCTGCGCCCGTGAAAAAAGAGAAAGAAGCCACTAAGGCAGATATCAAAAAAGAAACCTCAAAAAAACAAGCAGTAAAAGAAAAAGAGGAAGACAAAAAAGCGGTTAAAGCCAAAGCCTCCAAAGAAAAGGAAACCGCCGACAAAAACGAACGCGCTTCAGCCAAAAACAAATCGGCTAAAGCTGCCGAGGCCTCGGCCGACAATAAAAAGGCCAACCGTAAAGCCGAAGAGCCTAAAGAAACGGCAAAAGACAAAAAAGCCGCAGCCGCAAAATCCGGCAAAGCCAAAGAGCAAGACAAAAAAACTGCTGAAGATAAAAAAGACAGCAAAGCCAAAGAACCCGTAAAAAAAGCAGAACCTAAGGAAACCAAAGCCAAAGAGCCTGCTAAAAAAGCAGCTGAAGATAAAAAAGACGGCAAAAAAACCAAAGAGCCAGTAAAAAAAGCAGCCGAAGACAAAAAGGCCGAGCCTAAAGTTGAGCCTAAAGCCGCTTCTTCAGCCGACAACGATTTCAAAGCAGCCGTAACTGCCGCCGCCAACGATATGGAAACCAAGAAATCCTTTGCCAAACGCAACGAGGGTTTCATTATCCATGTCAATGCCACGCTCAAACAGCTGCAACAAACACGCAACAACCTCTCCGGCATCAACCGCAAACAACGCGATGCATGGGAAAAATTCCAAAAACTCAATGCTGATACCAACCAGTTGAAAGCCGAAGTTTCCAACACGCGCGCCCAAATTTCGCGTTTTGTGTCCGGCAACTATAAAAACAGCCAGCCCAATGCGGTTGCCCTCTTCCTGAAAAACGCCGAGTCCGGTCAAAAAACCCGCTTTCTGCGTTACACGCGTTATATCAACAACGCCAACGACCAAGTCATGAGAGACTTGGAAAAACAACAGAAAGAGCTGGCAGCGCAAGAGCAAAAAATCAACAATGAATTGGCTTACCTGAAAAAACTGCAAGCCAATATCCAAGCTTCATTGCGTCAACAAGGCGTAACCAATACCGCAGAACAAGCCGAAAGCCGCCGTCAAAACGCACAAATGGCCAAAGAAGCGCAAAAGAAAATCAACCACAGAGAAAACGAGCAACGCCTCAACAATCTCTTGAAAGATTTGGAAAAACGCAAAGCCGAGCAACGCAAAGCCGAAGCCGAAGCGCGTAAAAAAGCCGCCGAAGCCCGCTTGGCTGCTGCCGAAAAAGCCCGCAAAGAGCAAGCTGCCGCCCAACAAAAAGCCGAAGCCGAACGCGCCGCCATGTCCACGCTGACTGACGAAGACATGAAACTGCAAGCCCCGAACACCCAAGGCTTTATCGTCAGCAACGCCAACAGCTTCAGCCGTATGCAAGGCCGTCTGAAAAAACCGGTCAACGGCACATTGGCGGGCCTGTTTGGTCAAGACCGCGGCGATGGCGAAGTTTGGAAAGGCGTGTTCTACAATACCGTTCCTGCTCCGGTCAGCAGCATTGCCTCAGGCACGGTTACTTTTGCCGGCGAGCTTGAAGGCTACGGCAAAGTGGTCGTCCTCGACCACGGCGACGGCTATGTCAGCATTTACTCCGGCCTGAGCGAAATCGACATCGCCCAAAATTACGCCGTCAATGCCGGCAGTAAAATTGGCACCAGCGGCACTTTGCCGTCGGGCGAAACCGGCCTTTACCTTGAAGTCCGCTACAACGGACAAGTCATGAATCCGCTTTCCTGGATTAACTGATGTTTCAGACGGCCTGAGTGAATTTTCCCCTTCAGGCCGTCTGAATTTTCATCATAAACTACAATAAAACACGATTTTCACGCCTGTTTAGCACATTAAACAACAAACTTTTACCTTAAACTTATTGTTCCAAGCGTTTAAATCACATAAAGTCAACGGGTTCAGAGAAAACAAAAACCACTTTGCTTACCGTACACAAAAAGAAAGTCAAACGAATGTCAACAAAATCCACTTTGAAAAAAGTTGCAATCTACACTCTCGGCGCGTTTAGCGGCATCGCCCTCAGCCTGAGTGTACAAAGTTTTGCCGCCGAAAAAGACAAAAAAGACAACGAAGCCCTGCCCGTGCAAACCATCCGCACCATGGCAGAAGTGTACGGCCAAATCAAAGCCAACTATTACCAAGACAAACCCGATGCCGAGCTCTTTGAAGGCGCAATGAAAGGCATGGTGTCCGATCTCGATCCGCATTCCGAGTATATGGACAAAAAAGGCTATGCCGAAATGAAAGAATCCACCAGCGGCGAATTTGGCGGCCTGGGTATGGAAATCGGACAAGAAGACGGCTTCGTCAAAGTCGTTGCCCCGATTGAAGACACGCCGGCAGAACGCGCCGGCGTGAAAAGCGGCGACTTCATCGTCAAAATCGACAATACCTCTACGCGCGGCCTGACCGTCAGCGAAGCCGTCAAAAAAATGCGCGGCAAACCGGGTACCAAAATCACCCTGACCCTTTCACGCAAAAATGCCGACAAACCCATCGTCGTCAACCTGACCCGCGCTATCATTAAAGTCAAAAGCGTGCGCCACCATCTGCTTGAAAAAGACTACGGCTACATCCGCGTTTCCCAATTCCAAGAGCGCACCGTTGCCGCGCTCAACGAAGCCGCACAAGCCCTCGTCAAAGAAAACAAAGGCCCGCTCAAAGGCATCATCCTCGACTTGCGCGACGACCCGGGCGGCCTGCTCAACGGTGCAGTCGGCGTATCCGCAGCCTTCCTGCAGCCTGACGTAACTGTTGTCAGCACCAAAGGCCGCAACAAAAAAGAAGGCATGGTACTCAAAGCAACTGCCGAAGACTACATCACCACCAGCGGCAAAGACCCGTTGGCAGGATTGCCTGCCGAGCTGAAAACCATTCCTATGACCGTCCTGATTAACGCAGGCTCGGCCTCAGCTTCCGAAATCGTTGCCGGCGCATTACAAGACCACAAACGCGCCGTCGTCGTCGGCACACAAAGTTTCGGCAAAGGCTCAGTGCAAACCCTGATTCCGCTTTCCGGCGGCAGCGCAGTCAAACTGACCACAGCCCTTTACTACACGCCAAACGACCGCTCGATTCAAGCGCAAGGCATTGTTCCTGACGTTGAAGTCAAAGACAAAGACCGAGCCTTTGAAAGCCGCGAAGCCGATTTGGTCGGCCATATCGGCAATCCGTTGGGCGGCCAAGACGTCAACAGCAGCACTGAAACGCCTGCCAACACAGAAACCAAAGCCGATAAAGACAAGTCCAAAAAAGACAAAGACGAAGACATCTCCAGCCGCCGTATTCCAAATCCGGCCAAAGACGATCAGCTCCGCAAAGCCTTAGACTTGGTGAAAAATCCAGCCGAATGGCAAAAATCCTTGGGCTTGGCAGCGAAAAAACCTGCACCGAAAAAAGATACAGATAAAGACAGCAAAAAATAAACCAGTTATTTCTCAATAAAAAAGGTCGTCTGAAAACGATATGATTGTTTTCAGACGACCTTTTCTATGTTATTTCACTCCCCAATACACCAGTCCCTTATATGGCAACTTAATATTAGGCAACCAAAAATCTTCTCCCTGCCAACCTTTGTCTTTATTTCCTACTACTTGATAAAGTGTAAGGAATAAATCATTAGGATATTTTTCTCCTAATTTACGGTCGTCTTCCGAAAGCATTGTGCCAGTTGCTCGAGAAAGTTTACGTCCGGTTTTGATCAAAACATAGGTTTTAAAACTTGGACGTTGTGCCTTTAATGCTTCTACACCAGCAATAAATTTTTCCTTATTCCAGTCGTCTGGGACATAATGACCCAATTTATCTAGAACCAAGAATAAATCTTCTATATCTATTTGATATAAATCAGATTGAATTTCATCTTTCAAAATAGAAGGCAAAATCTTGTTAATCTCCAACAAATTATCCTCGTTTGGATGAAGTGGAAAATAATTCACCCCACCCACAATTTGATTGATACTGTCGAATTTCAATACATTTTTTCGAGTCGGATTAATATTTTTCGGATAAATAACCTGAATATTGCCGTCTGAATTTTTTGCCTGCTCAATAATCAGATTATTTGCTTGATTGAGTTGTACAAAGAAGTAATAGACATCAAACGGAATATAAAGTCGTAATAATGATTTATCACGGTCATATCCAAAAATACGCGAATGTTGCCAGAAAGTATCTGCATTCGGTTTTTTGGCAGTGCGACTATAATAAACCGTTTGTAGTTTTGGAATAGTTAAGCCTCGTCCAATCACATTCCCACCAATAATAATGTTAAAGCCTCTTTCTAAATCAAAATCTGATTCTGTCTGCGAGTTAACGACGAGAGTATAAATTTGCTTATTTTCTAAAAGTTCTGTTAGTTTTTCATAAATTTCCTCAAAATGATGAATATCAGGCTTAGTCTTTTGCAAATCCAAATAATCTTCTTTAAAGCTGTCTGCAAAATTCTCCCCGCTATTAATCGCTTGTACCAAATCATTCAAAAAGGCTTGGATTTTTTGAGAAAAGGCTTGATGATCTTGGATTTTATAACTTGGATGTAAAGCAAAATTACAATTGGTTTTACCGCATAAAGCAAACTCTGCACAAGTAAGCAGAAAACTGTGCAATGCCTGTTTTACCCCTTCGGCAATTTCACCACTCGCATCTTTCATATCGTCCAATTCACTGTCAATGAAGCGAACGATATAGCTTGGAGGATCAGAAAAGACAAAGTTGCCACCGATGTATTTTTCACCAGCTTCAAAGAAATGGATAAATTCAGGTTGCCAATCAGATTCTTCATTTTGCAATAAAAGCGATTGAGGCGTGGCGGTCAACTGAATAAATAGGCTTTGACAACAAGAATTCTTAATGTCATTTAGCAGTTTATTGATAGTACTGACATCTTTATCCGGCTTATCAGCATTAGTATTTAGGCTGGCCGCATCGGCTTCATCGTCCACAATAACCAAAGGATAGCCTTTCAGGCTACTTTGACTGGCAAACAAATTACGCCAACGTTTCAATACACGGGCATTCTTTTTAATCACAACCAAGATGGGATTATTTGCCTTCATTACCTGCATAAAACTTCGGTCATCGTTTTCAGACAACACAATAAAATTTTTCAGATTAGCTTCGGCGCGCTTGACTGTCTGTTCCTGTAAATCTACGCTGTCAGTAGTAAGATACAAAAAAACTTTGTGGTCGCCATCATCAGCCAGCGCACTTAATACACCCAAAACCTGTGCCGTTTTGCCACTTTGAACATTGCCCAGCAATAAAACATTTTGAGCGATTTTCGGTTCGGTTTGTGATAATTTCCCCATAAAACCATCAACGGTATTTTTAACAGAATCAGCTAATTCAGGCGGGGTCAATTGATTCAAATAGGTTTGCAACATTTAGTTTTTCCCCTTAAATGAGAGCAGCCAAACATCAGGATTGTCGGTTGAACGGAACTCAAAATGATCGTTACCGTATTTATGTAGAGTCTCTTCTGTGACAGGTTCCCCTGTTCTTAAACAATCAGCCGCCTCTAAACGTCCTTTAACCCATTTACCAAATATGGTTTGATCACCTTTTGAACTGAAATTTTTACCATTTTGTCCTGTGGTATTACATTCAAATTGCCAACCATCATCCGTGATGACAGTAAATTCTTTTTGTTTTGGGTATCCTTCTGCACCTAAAAATTTTGTTGATACAATCAACTCTGCTTCATACCATGGCCTAGGTAAATAAAATCCGCGTTTATTTTTACGGCCTTTGGCAAAAAATCGGTTTAAACTGCTTTCTGGGAAAGTTTTAACTGGTAAATCAAAGTGATAAGTCGATATTTGTGAAAAAAGTTGCTCAAGTATAGAATCATTTACTTTTTCAACTCCCAGACAATTCTCCAAATGAACATTATGTTCTTTAAAATCAGTTGGTTTTGCTACTTGATTAATAGCCACACCCAATTGCTGGATAACCTGATCTATATTTTTATGTAATTTAGATGCCGTCTGAACATCATTCAAATGAACCATTGTTTCATAGGTTCGCTCAGTATTATCCCAAAAGCAAGTAAGATTAGCAGAACCAATCAATCCATGAGTTTCATTCTGATTCTTAAACGAATACATTTTTCCATGAAATTTCACACGTGGAGAAACGTATACTGCCCCACGTTGCTTATCTTGCAAAAAATAATTTAATTCACAAAGACTGTTGTATTGAGGACGACTAAACCCTTCTAAATAATGCATACCAACCAATAATTTGATTTTCTGGTTATGTTCGCTATCTTCTAAAATTTTATGTAACTCTTTGACTGCATCATTAGAAACATAGCCTGTTGCCATTAAAATTTCATTGGCGGACATAAATAAATCCATCCAAACTTTATTTAATGGCTTATCTGTAATTCGTGCATTAGCAATATTAGAAAAAACAGTATTCATCGTTTTCCCCCTCGAATTTTGCTTAGTCGGTCATGAAATAAAACGTCCTTCTCTGCTTTCAATTTCTTATGTAAATCTACTTTTTTATAGTTGCCTGAAAAAATTGGTAAGAGGGTTCTTGCTAATTCAACCACGCCTTGAGGCGGTACCGCATTGCCAATTTGACGACGAACTTCTGTCGTTGAGCCAACAAACTCAAAGTCATCAGGAAAACTTTGTAATCTTGCGCGTTCACGATTGGTAAAGGCTCTGGGTTCAGGAAAATGATAGCCCCAAGTACCACCGCCGCCCGCAGCAATAATCGTTGTAGAAGGTCTATTACGGTGCATTCGACGATAAACAAGGCTTAACATACTTTTTACATATAAAGGATGTTCTTTAGGAATATCACTATAGTTTCCTCCCTCTGGGATTAGTTCTAAACGTTTACGAGTTTGCTCACTAATTTTCAACAATTCATTATTACTGGCATTCTTGGGAATATTAGATATCGCTTGACCAGCAGTTACATATGGTTTTAAACCATTTTCGCCAGTTTCATTGTGCGTCGGTTCTGGATGATGAAAATCAAATCCTGTATCCAAACGTACTCCGACAATCAGCACACGTTCACGAAATTGAGGTACGCCAAATTCAGCAAAGTTATACAGCTTTGCCTGAACGTAATAACCGCAATTTTCAAAGTCGGTAATAATTTGCTGGATGGCTTTTTTCTTGTTAGCAGTCAACAAACCTTTCACATTCTCAGCAACAAAAACTTTCGGTTTTTTTGCATTTACAAAACGTAAAAAGCTTTTATAAAGATTGCCGCGTTCACCCTCTAAGCCCGGCTGTTTCCAAATCATGGAAAAATCTTGACAAGGGAACCCGCCTAAAATGATGTCGCAATCGGGAATAGTTGGATCATTCGGATCAATTTGTTCAATATCACCTTCTACGATGACATCGCCGATATTTTTACGGAAACTTTCGCAAGCCCAATGGGAAAAATCGTTCGCCCAAACAGTTTCATAACCAGCTTGGTGAAAACCCAAATCTAAACCTCCACATCCTGAAAATAGAGATAGAATTCTGGGTTTATTGTCAGAAGAATTAAAATTTGCGATTTGTTTAGATGGCATAGGATTTCACTCCTATGCATAGATTTGATAAAAACCCTTGAAGGGATTTTAATAGAGAACTAGGCAAGGCAAGGCAAGGCAAGGCAAGGCAAGGCAAGCTTACCATCGTTATTTTGAAATAAAATCATTTTTCTAAAATTTCCATGTAAATTTTTCCTATTATGCCGCAAAAAAACAGCAAATGCCGCTGCATTAAACAAGTGATGAATACTTGAAATTATAAATAAAGTATTCATAATCCCAAGGCCGTCTGAAAACCTTCCTCACTTTTCAGACGACCTTTTCACACATCAAATATTCCACAGGGAAAACACCATGGCAAAAGCCCCCAAAACCATCTACCAATGTTCCGAATGCGGCGGTACTTCCCCGAAATGGCAGGGTAAATGCCCGCATTGCGGCGAGTGGAACACGCTTCAGGAAAACCTTGCCGCGCCCGAGCCGAAAAATGCTCGCTTCCAATCTTGGGCGGCAGACACTTCGACCGTCCAATCCCTCTCCGCCGTTACCGCGACCGAAGTGCCGCGTAATCCGACCGGCATGGGCGAGCTTGACCGCGTATTGGGCGGTGGTTTGGTCGATGGTGCAGTCATCCTGCTCGGCGGCGACCCCGGCATCGGCAAATCTACGTTGCTGTTGCAAACCATCGCCAAAATGGCGCGAAGCCGCAAAGTGCTGTACGTTTCCGGCGAAGAGTCCGCCCAACAGGTCGCCCTGCGCGCGCAACGTTTGGAACTACCCACCGAAGGTGTGAACCTGCTTGCCGAAATCCGCATGGAAGCGATTCAGACGGCCTTAAAACAGCATCAGCTCGAAGTCGTCGTCATCGACTCCATCCAAACCATGTATTCCGACCAAATCACTTCCGCCCCCGGCTCCGTATCGCAGGTACGCGAATGCGCCGCCCAACTGACACGCATGGCGAAACAAATGGGCATCGCCATGATACTGGTCGGACACGTTACCAAAGACGGAGCGATTGCCGGCCCGCGCGTGCTGGAGCATATGGTCGATACCGTGCTGTATTTCGAGGGCGACCAGCATTCCAACTACCGCATGATACGCGCCATTAAAAACCGCTTCGGCGCGGCAAACGAATTGGGCGTATTCGCCATGACCGAAAATGGTTTGAAAGGCGTATCCAACCCGTCCGCCATCTTCCTTGCCAGCTACCGCGACGACACGCCAGGTTCATGTGTTTTGGTCACACAGGAAGGCAGCCGCCCGCTTTTGGTCGAAATTCAGGCACTGGTCGATGACGCACACGGTTTCACCCCCAAACGACTCACCGTCGGCCTCGAACAAAACCGCCTCGCCATGCTGCTCGCCGTCCTCAACCGCCATGGCGGCATTGCCTGCTTCGACCAAGATGTATTCCTCAATGCTGTCGGCGGCGTCAAAATCGGCGAACCCGCCGCCGACCTCGCCGTCATCCTCGCCATGCTCTCCAGCTTCCGCAACCGCCCCATGCCTGAAAAAACCGTGGTTTTCGGCGAAATCGGCTTAAGTGGCGAAGTCCGCCCTGTTGCACGCGGGCAAGAGCGGCTCAAAGAAGCGGAAAAACTCGGCTTCAAACGCGCCATCGTCCCAAAAGCCAATATGCCGCGCAACGCCAAAGAGTTTCCGAACCTGAAAATCTACGGCGTCAGCAGTTTGCAGGAAGCAATTGATGTTTGTCGTGACGGGGACTAAACCGTTTCGATAATCCGCCTAAAAAAACAATCAGCTAAAAGGCCGTCTGAAAACTTTCAGACGGCCTCTCTTTAAATTTAAATAATTTTGTTATATTATAACGAACGATTTTATTCTATCTTTTCTACACATCGAAAATCGGAGAGAAATCATGAAAAAAACCGCTTTGCTTATCGCATCCGCCTTCCTGTTCAGCACTGCCGCACATGCCCACCGCGTTTGGGTTGAAACCGCCCACACACATGGCGGCGAATACCTTGAAGCCGAATTGGGCTATGGCGAATTCCCAGAGCTTGAGCCCATCGCCAAAGACCGCCTGCACATTTTCAGCAAACCCATGCAACTGGTGACTGAAAAAGGTAAAGAAAACATGATTCAAAAAGGTACATACAATTACCAATACCGCAGCAAACTGCCGGTCAAAGACGGCAGCTACTTGGTAACCGCCGAATACCAACCGACTTTCTGGTCAAAAAACAGCGCGGGCTGGAAGCAGGCAAGCATCAAAGAAATGCCTGATGCAAGCTATTGCGAACAAACCCGTATGTTCGGCAAAAACATCGTCAATGTCGGCCACGAAAGCGCAGATACCGCCATCATCACCAAACAAGTCGGCCAACATTTGGAAATCGTACCTTTGGACAACCCTGCCAACGTCCACGTCGGCGAACGCTTCAAAGTCCGCGTCCTCTTCAATGGCGAGCCGCTGCCTAACGCCACCGTTACCGCCACATTTGACGGCTTCGACACCAGCGACCGCAGCAAAACCCATAAAACCGAAGCCCAAGCCTTCTCCGATACCACCGATGACAAAGGCGAAGTCAGCATCATTCCATTGCGCCAAGGTTTCTGGAAAGCCAGCGTAGAACACAAAGCCGATTTCCCCGATCAAAGCGTGTGCCAAAAGCAGGCGAACTACACCACTTTGACCTTCCAAATCGGTCATTCACATCATTGATTTTTCCATAACAAAAGGCCGTCTGAATAGTTCAGACGGCCTTTATTCATCCTATTTAAGGACGATGCGGCGCAAACCGCCATTGTCCCAATTCCAAATTCAAATCAAACAGATTCAGACGGCCTATTGCCACGCGGACCAAGCGTAAACACGGAAAGCCTGCTTTCGCAGTCATCCTTCGCACTTGGCGGTTTTTCCCTTCCGAAATTTTAATTTCCACCCAAAAATCAGGCACGGACTTACGCACGCGAATCGGCGGCACGCGCGGCCATAAAACATCCGCTTCACCTTCTTCCAATACCCTGACCTCGGCCGGACGGGTGACAAAATCGCCCAAATCTACGCCACGGCGCAATAAATCCAATTTGGCTTCATCAGGAGAACCCTCCACCTGCGCCCAATAAGTTTTAACCTGCTTGAATTTCGGGTCGGCAATCTGCGCCTGCAAACGGCCATTATTGGTCAGCAGCAGCAAACCCTCGCTGTCCGTATCCAAACGGCCGGCCGGATAAAATCCCGGTTTCTCGACAAAATCCTTAAGGCACTGATGTTTTTCATGTGCAGAAAACTGGCAAATCACGCCATAAGGCTTGTTTAGAATAATCAAATCGTTCATTTCACACTTTCAGACGGCCTTGGATTCCAAGAAATTCCGGATAATAAAAAAGACACCGTATAAACGGTGTCTTTCATATTTGGCGGAGTAAGAGGGATTCGAACCCTCGATGCAGGTTGACCCCACATGCTTCCTTAGCAGGGAAGTGCCTTCAGCCTCTCAGCCATTACTCCTAAGGAAGACCGCAATATACGCTTTCTGCCCTCCTTCGTCAAGCATGACCGCCCCAAACTTTCTTAACACCATGAAATCATTTAAATAAAAATATAATATTTTTTACATCATCCTATTTTTATACTTCTTTCATATATGTTAAAATGATTTTGTTTTCTGTAAACCTTTTTTCACACCCCTTATTACAAAGGAGTTCGTATGTTACGTTTTTCTGCTTTGGTTGCCGTATCCGCCCTGATGCTTGCCGCTTGCTCACAATCCGGCAATTCCCAACCATCTACTTCCTCCTCTCAAACTTCTACTCCAAAAACAACTGCCGCCGGTTCTGCCTGCCGCAGCATGGGTGAAGGCCATAAAGTCAATGGCAAAGGTCAAAACGACATTTATATGTGTAAAGTCGATGTAGCTTTGAACTCTGCCGAAGCCAAATCCGCTTTGGATCCTAGTATCCGCGTTCACTACGGCAGCACATCCGGAGCGACTTTGACTTCCCGTCAAATCTCCAACTCAGTCGGCAAAACCCCTGATGAAACCTGCCAACGCGCATTCCTGAGCGCGGTTAAACGCTTCCAAAGCACTGCACTTCGTAAAAAAGCCAAATCCGTTCATCTGGTTAGCTACTTTGACAAAGTAACCAAAGGCGGTAACGAATACGAATGCCACATCGCTACATTCAACAGCCGTGTGGTTTTGAAAGGCAGCTTCCACTAAGCAATGTCAAAAATGCCAGACTTCAATATGAAGTTTGGCATTTTTCTATTTTATGGATACGACACCCCTTCACTGCCTGCTGGCCGATTCGTCTTTTGCCGCCTGCTACGATCATGCGTCTCTAAATGCAGCCGATTCACAACGTTTGGCTGCCACGCCGCAACTGGCGCAGCGTCAAGACTGGCAAGTCAGCCGAGCATTAAAACAGCAAACCGATTTACCGGCTGTATCGCTGAGCCACAGCCAAGGCTTTGCCGCTTTATTGTGTGCGCTTCATCCCTTAACAGCCGGTGTCGATATCGAATTTATCCGACCGCGCGATTTTAAAGCGCTGTCGGCTTTGATCTGCTCGCAGGAAGAACAAGACTATTTGGAAACGGCAAACTGGCCGTCTGAAACGTTTTACCGATTATGGTGTTTCAAAGAAGCATTGATTAAAGCGGCAAATTTGGATTTTCCGTCAGACATGAAATCGGTCGGCTATGTTTTCGATTCAGGGCAACCCGTCGGTTTACGCGCTGGAAAGCAAACCGATTGGCGCGGCACAAGCGCGATTTTGGCGGATACGATGGCAATTGCCTGCGTTTGGAAGGAAAAAACCGTCGCTCTGCAATGGCAGTTTTTCGGCTCACTCAAGCTCAATGACTTAACCGACCGGCAAACTATCTAACAACTGACAAACTAATAATAATCTGATTTAATTTACTGGACTTTTACTTATTCCACACACCAACAGCAGCATTTGCAAAAGGCCGTCTGAACGATGAATCTTCGCCTCCTAAACCGCCTCTATACTGCCCTTATCCTGTTTCTTACCCTGTTTTTGGTTTATGCCTTTGCTTCACAAACGCGTATCCAAACCGATTTGACCGCGTTATTGCCAAGCGAGCAGCAACCCGATGCCTTACTGACGGCTGCGGATAAAGCTGCAGAAGCGCAGCTCAATTCGCAAGTCATTTTGCTTGCCGGCAGTACCGATGCCGAAACTGCTTTTCAGACGGCCGCACAAATTGCCGATGCATGGCGCAAGAGCGGCGTATTTGAACAAGTCGACAGTAGCATGACGCCGAATTTGGATAAAGTGCGGGCGGATATGCAGAAACTAGGCTTGGCCGTTTTGCCGCAAGACGAAATCCGCCTGCTGTTTGAGCAGCCGAAAGCCTATTTTCAAGCGCGCGCAGAAGCCGTGGCCAATCCTTTTGCCGCTCCCTCCCCTTTGTCTTTAGAACAAGACTGGCTGGGCTTTGGACGCTTTGTTGCCGACAAAGCCAATCCGCAAAGCCGTTTGCAGTGGGACATGGACAACGGCATGCTGTTTGCCGAAGACCAAGGCAAAACTTGGGTATTTTTATGCGGACGGCTCGCCGGCGGCGATCAATTTTCCGGCAACGACGCCCTCTTGCCGCTGATGGCGCAAAGCCGTCAAATCGCTTCGGAAAACGGCGCGGAAACCTTAAGCGCAGGCGGCGCATTGTTCGCCGCTGTATCCAAAGCAGCCGCAGAAAAAGAAAGCCGGCTGATGAGCATGGTCGGACTTGGGCTGACCTTTGCGCTGCTGTTGTGGGTCTTCCGCAGCGGCCGCGTGTTTTTGCTGTCTTTGCCGTTGGCAGCCGGCATGTTGACCGGATTGGCAGTTGCGTTATTAACCTTCGGCGAAGTGCATATCCTGACCATCGTCATCGGCACCAGCCTGGTGGGTATGTTGGTGGATTTCCCGTTGCACTGGCTTGCTCCGTCGGTATTCGGGCCGTCTGAAAAGACCGTTTGGCAGGCTGAATCAGCAATGAAACATGTCTTGCCAAGTTTTGCCGTCAGCCTGACAATTACCGTCTTGGGCTAC
Source organism: Neisseria sp. HMSC067G12 (assembly GCF_001812725.1). Classification (NCBI taxonomy): domain Bacteria; kingdom Pseudomonadati; phylum Pseudomonadota; class Betaproteobacteria; order Neisseriales; family Neisseriaceae; genus Neisseria; species Neisseria sp. HMSC067G12. The sequence goes on from NZ_KV810187.1 coordinate 114,644, forward strand.
GCGCTGCTGTGGTTCACCCCTTTGCCTGTACTGCGCCAAACCGCCGTGTTTTCAGGCTTCGCCTTATTTGGCGCGTTTGGTGCCACCGTTTTATGGCTGCCGCCGCTGTTTCGCCACTACCGTGCCAAAACCGTGCCTTTTGCCGCATTAACCGAAAAGCTCTATTCCTTGTCAGGCCGTCTGAAAAACCGCCTGCACAAACGCGGCTGGTTAATCGTGGGCGGAATTTTGCTGGCAGTCGGATTATGGCGCAGCGACTGGCGTGACGACATCCGTCAATGGGTCAATATGCCGACCGCGATGTTGGCCGAGGTACAACAAATCGGCCAGTTGAGCGGCACGGATTTTGGTGGAAAATATTTGGTGGCCGAAGCACAAAGCGAAGATGCCCTATTGAAGAAAACCGCCGAACTCGGTCGTGCCCTGCAGCCCTTAATCGCGCAAGGCAAACTGTCCGGCATCCAATCGCCCGACCAATTCATCCTGCCGACAACGGAACAGCAAAAACTGCAAAACCGCCTGCGCGAATTGACCAAATTGCCTGATAGCTGGAAACCGCTCACAGAAATCGGTATTCCTCGCAAAACCGTGCGCGATGCCCTGCTGCAAGCTGCCGATACGCAACCATTGTCGCTTTCAGACGGCCTGAATACCGATTTGGCAGAGGCTTGGCGTTCCTTGTATTTGGGCGAAGTGGAACCAGGCCATTTTGCTGCCGTCGTGCGTTTGAACGGCATGACCGATGAAGCCGCCGTACGCGCCGTGGCGCAACACGTCTCCGGCGTACATTGGGCTGACAAGCGCGCCCACTTAAACGAGCTTTTCCACCACACGCGCAATCAGGCCGCATGGTTGAAACTGGCTTCCTATGTGTTGGCATGGCTGCTCTTGTGGAAAATGTTTGGTTTCAAACGCGGCAGCAAAATCCTTGCCGTGCCGCTGGCCGCCGCCATCTGCACCGTTGCCGTACTCGGTTTGGCCGGCATTCCCGTCAGCCTGTTTGCCATGTTCGGCCTGCTTTTAGTATCCGCCATCGGCGTGGACTATGCCGTCTATGCCGCTACTGCACATCACAGCGCGCCGGCAAAATTAGGCGGTATGCTGCTTGCCGCCGCTACAACAGCCATTTCCTTTGCCCTGCTCGCCATCAGCAGCACGCCCGCCGTTGCCGCGTTCGGTATGACGGTTACCATCGGTGTGGCATTCAATATTTGGCTGGCAGGCACATTGTTGAAAAATTAGACAAAAGATGAAGGCGATTGAAGTTGAAGCGATATTTTTTTCAACTTCTATCGCCAAGTTGCAAAAGGCCGTCTGAAAAATTTCAGGCGATGGATTAAACATTATTTATCATTAAAATCAAAGGTATTTTCAAATGTCCGTAGAATTTGACGTTGCCGTTATCGGCGCAGGCCCTTCAGGTTCGGTTGCTTCCGCTTTGCTGAACAAACAAGGCTTTAAAGTTTGCGTATTGGAAAAACAACATTTCCCGCGCTTTGTCATCGGCGAAAGCCTGTTGCCGCATTGCATGGAAATGTTGGAAGAAGCCGGTTTTGCCGATGCAGTGCATGCCGAACCCAGCTTTCAATTTAAAGACGGTGCTGCGTTTTCATGGGGCAGCCGTTACACAGATTTCAACTTTACTGAAAAATTTTCAGACGGCCCCGGTACTATTTATCAAGTGCGCCGCGGCATCTTCGACAAAATCCTGATTGATGAAGCGGCAAAACAAGGCGTCGATGTCCGCTTCGGACACGGCGTAACCGCGTTTGACAACAGTGACAATGTGGCACGTTTGAGCGTTGCGACCGATACAGGCGAAAACTATGAACTGACTGCCAAATTCGTTTTGGATGCCAGCGGTTACGGTCGCGTCCTGCCCCGCCTTTTAGATTTGGAAAGTCCGTCCGAGCTGCCTCCGCGCCAAGCCCACTTCACGCATATCGACGACAACATCACCAGCCCGAAATTCGACCGCAATAAAATCCTGATCAACACGCACCCTGAACATCGCGATGTCTGGATTTGGCTGATTCCTTTCGGCGACAACCGTTGCTCCATCGGCGTTGTCGGCACGCCCGACAAACTGGCCGGCGAATCAGAAGCCGTGTTGAAAAAATTTGTGTACGAATGCCCGATGCTGGCGGAAATTTTAGATAAAGCCGTTTGGGAAAACGACTTTCCGTTCCGCTCTATCCAAGGCTATTCCGCCAACGTGAAAACCTTATACGGCAAACATTTTGCTCTTTTGGGCAACGCCGCCGAATTCCTCGACCCAGTCTTCTCCTCCGGAGTAACCATTGCCCTGCACTCTGCCAAACTGGCTGCCGATTTGTTGGGCAAGCAGCTCAAAGGCGAAGCTGCCGATTGGCAAACCGAATTTGCCGACCAACTGATGATCGGCGTGAACGCGTTCCGCACTTATGTAAACGGTTGGTACGATTTCCGCTTCCAAAATGCCATCTACGCGCCCAACCGCAGTCCTGAAATCAGCCGCATGATTTCGTCTATTTTGGCAGGCTACGCTTGGGATACGGATAATCCATTCGTGGAAAAATCCGAGCAACGCTTGTCCACACTTGCCGCATTGGTGGGCGATTTGAAGGTAGAATAAGGACGAATGTATTTCAGACGGCCTAGACTGAAAACAGAACAGGCCGTCTGAAACTTCATCCATACCATTAAATATTTTGACCGATAGATAAAACCTTATGCGATTTATCCCTTTGCTTGCTGCACTGCTGCTCTCCGCATGCGCGACCTCGCTCCCCCATCCGCAAACGCTGCCGCCGCTTTCCAAAGAAGGCCAATGGTTCAAACTTGAACAAACTAATGCGGCGGGGCAAACCGTTCAAACCAATCTCTTGGCAGTCGAGCCTCATTCAGACGGCATCCGCTTTGTCCAAACCAATGCACTGGGTGCGCCGGTATCGCGCCAATCGGTCAGCACCAAAGGCTGGAAAAATGATGGTTTTGTGATGCCCAATGCCAGTTCGCGCCGATTGTTTGCCGCCTTGTTGCCGCTTTTGGCCGCCGAACAAGCCGCCACGCTTTACCCTGAAGCCCGCCAACAAAACGCCACCCATCAAGGCTTCTGCCCTGACGGCAAAGGCGCGGTGTTCAGCTACCGCGAGCGTGATTTGTGGTGTGTCGCCCACCATTCCGAACAATTCCTTATCGGCTTCCCCGACCAAACTTTCTGGACGGTCAGCCCGATTGCAGAAGACTAATTCATGAATACTCCTGTTTATCTCAGCCGTCCGGCACTAACCAGCGCATTGGGTAGCGGCTTGCAAGTTCATGCCGATGCCTTACTCACGCCGTCTGAAAACACGCCCCTGACTTTTTCAGACCAATGGGTAAAAGGCAAAACGCATGCTTTTGGTGCAGTCAAAGAAACCCTGATGCCTCTACCCGACAGCATTCCCGAAGCGCATCGCAGCCGCAACAACCAGCTTATCCTGCACGCGCTTTCGCAAATAGACGGACTGATTCAGACGGCCATTGCCCGTTACGGCAAAGAAAGGGTCGCTGTCGTGACTGGTACGTCCACCAGTGGCGCAGATGAAAATATCCCTTTGTTCCAACACGTTGTCCAAGGTGGTGAATGGACGGATGTTCCGTTCAAACAGCTGCAACACACCATGGCTTCGCCCTCCGAATTTATCGCCCAAGTTTACGGTTTAGACGGCTTGCGCTATACCGTTTCCACCGCCTGCACTTCCGGCGCACGCGCCCTCATCAGCGCAGCCCGATTGCTTCGTGCCGGATTGTGTGATGTCGTAATTTGCGGCGGCGCGGATACGCTTTCTCCGCTGACGATTAATGGTTTTGCCTCTTTGGAAGTGCTTTCAGACAGCATCGCCAAGCCTTTTTCCTCCAACCGCAACGGCATCAATATCGGCGAAGCGGCCGCATTTTTCGTGATGACGCGCGATGCCGATTTTGACGGCGAAATGCAGTTGCTGGGCTATGGTGCAAGTAGCGATGCCTACCATATGTCTTCTCCCCGCCCCGACGGTTTGGGTGCAGCCCAATCCTTTCAGGCCGCTTTGGATAAAGCCGGTTTGAAAGCAGAAGACATCGGCTGGATCAATCTGCACGGCACCGGCACGCAACACAACGACAGCATGGAAAGCCGAGCCGTTGCCGAAGTATTTGGCAGCCACACCCTTTGCACTTCAACCAAGCCATCTACCGGTCATACTTTGGGTGCAGCCGGTGCGATCGAAGCCGCGTTTGCCTGGTTGATGGCCAACCGCCAATACAATCCGGAAGGCAAACTGCCGCCGCAACAATGGGACAACGTACCCGATTCCGAGCTGCCCAACATCGCTTTGACCGACGAAAACAGCCGCTGGCCGTCTGAAAAACGCATCGCCGCCAGCTCATCATTTGCCTTCGGCGGCAGCAATGCTGTTTTGATTATCGGATAAGTCCTTATATTTAGGCTGTCTTTTCAGACGGCCTTTTTCTTTTCCGCAACTTAAAAAACAATAACATCAAAACAACAACCAAATCCGCCGAAATATGCCATAATAGGCTTAGCACATTTCTTCTCGCGATGTGCCCGAAAAGAAAAACTTAACCTACATAGAGAATAATCCCATGACTAAATCCACCATTATCTATACCTACACCGACGAAGCTCCTGCATTGGCCACTCAATCCCTGTTGCCAATCGTGCAGGCGTTTACCCGCCATGCCGATATTGATGTCAAAACCAGCGACATTTCTCTCTCCGGTCGTATTTTGGCGGCGTTTCCCGAATACCTGACCGAAGCGCAACGCGTACCTGATGCGCTTGCCGAATTGGGCGAACTGGTGAAACAACCCGATGCAAACGTGATCAAACTGCCGAACATCAGCGCATCCGTACCTCAACTGACTGCCGCGATTAAAGAATTGCAGTCTAAAGGCTTTGCCGTTCCCGACTATCCTGCCGATCCTCAAACCGATGAAGAAAAAGCCGTGCGCGAACGTTACGACCGCATCAAAGGCAGCGCGGTAAACCCTGTCCTGCGTGAAGGCAACTCCGACCGTCGCGCGCCTAAGGCAGTGAAAAACTTTGCGAAAAAACATCCGCACAGCATGGGCGCATGGACGAAAGACTCCAAAACCCACGTTGCCACCATGCAAAGCGGCGACTTTTTCCATAACGAACAATCCGTTACCGTACCTGAAGCAACTTCCGTATCCATCGTATTCACCGACAAACAAGGCAACAAAAAAGAGCTGCGCGAGCCTGTTGCCCTGAAAGCCGGCGAAATCATCGACGCGACCGTAATGAGCAAAAAAGCCCTGCTCGCCTTCCTTGCCGAACAAGTGAAAGACGCAAAAGCTAAAGGCGTATTGTTCTCGCTGCACATGAAAGCCACCATGATGAAAGTGTCCGACCCGATTATCTTCGGACACGCCGTCAAAGTATTCTTCGCGCCTGTATTTGAAAAATTCGGTGACAAACTGGCTGCCGCAGGCGTTAATGTCAACAACGGCTTCGGCAACCTGCTTGCCAATCTGGACAAACTGGATGCGGACACCCGCGCCGCCGTTGAAGCTGAAATCGCTGCTGTTTACGCTGCCAACCCTGATTTGGCCATGGTTGATTCCGACAAAGGCATCACCAACCTGCACGTTCCTAGCGATGTCATCGTCGATGCTTCTATGCCTGCGATGATTCGTAATTCCGGCCGTATGTGGGATAAAGACGGCAAAGCGCAAGACACCAAAGCCGTGATTCCTGACAGCAGCTACGCCGGTGTTTACCAAGCAACCATCGACTTCTGCCGCGAACACGGCGCATTTGACCCGACAACCATGGGTACCGTTCCTAACGTCGGTCTGATGGCGCAAGCAGCCGAAGAATACGGTTCGCACAACAAAACTTTTGAAATCGAAGCCGACGGCCAAGTTCAAGTCATTGATGCAGCAGGTAATGTCCTGATGCAACACGACGTTGAAGCCGGCGACATCTGGCGTATGTGCCAAACCAAAGACGCTCCGGTTAAAGACTGGGTACAACTTGCCGTCAACCGCGCCCGTCTGAGCAACACGCCAGCCGTATTCTGGCTCGACGAAAACCGTCCGCACGACAAGAGCCTGCTCGCCAAGGTTAAAGCCTATCTTGCCGAACTGGATACCGACGGCCTCGACATCCGCGTCCTCGCTCCTGAGGAAGCCGCTAAATTCAGCTTGGGCCGTCTGAAAAACGGCGAAGACACCATCTCCGTGACCGGTAACGTCCTGCGCGACTACCTGACCGACTTGTTCCCAATTTTGGAACTGGGTACCAGCGCGAAAATGCTGTCTATCGTTCCATTGATGAATGGCGGCGGTATGTTTGAAACCGGTGCAGGCGGTTCTGCACCGAAACATGTTCAACAATTCCTCGAAGAAAACCACTTGCGTTGGGACTCTTTGGGCGAATTCCTCGCACTCGCCGTATCGTTTGAACATCTGGCGCAAAAAACCGGCAACACCAAAGCCCAAGTCCTCGCCGACACTTTGGATGCAGCCACCGAAAAACTGCTTCTGAACGACAAATCGCCTAAACGCAAAGCTGGCGAACTCGACAACCGCGGCAGCCATTTCTACCTCACCCTCTACTGGGCGCAAGAATTGGCGGCGCAAGACAAAGATGCCGAACTGAAAGCCGCATTTGCGCCGTTGGCAGCCGCTTTGACTGCTGACGAAGCCAAAATCGTTGAAGAACTCTCTGCCGTACAAGGCAAAGCGGTCGACATCGGCGGCTACTACGCAGCCAATCCTGAAAAAGCCGCACAAGCGATGCGTCCAAGCGCAACCTTTAATCAGGCCTTGTCAACCTTATAATTAAAGCAATAAAAGGCCGTCTGAACTTTCAGACGGCCTCAAACCTTATGGAAACACAATGAAAAAAACCATTCTTTCTCTTACTCTCCTCATCAGCGCTCCGGCTTTATGGGCATTTTCCCCTGCCGAATTGGCACAAAACCTGCAAAAACCGCAAAACGTGCAAGGTAATTTTGTCCAACAACGCCAGCTCAAATCCCTCAGCAAACCCATGACCACCAGCGGCAGCTTTACCCTTGTCCCACAAAAAGGCCTGCTCTGGAAAATGCAAAAACCATTTGAAACCACCCTGCGCGTGCGTTCAGACGGCATCATGCAATGGAACGGCAGTCAATGGGTCAACCCAAATGCCAGCAAACTCAACGGCCAAAGCCGCCAAATCAAACTCTTCCTCGACCTTTTGGGCGGCAATACCCAAGGTTTGGAAAAACAATTTGATTTGAAATTAAACGGCAACGAGAAAAAATGGACGTTGACCCTGACTCCGAAAACCGCCATTACCCGCCAAATCTTCAACCGTATCGAAATCAACGGCGATACGCTGGTACGAAAAATTGAATTGGACGAAAAACAAGGCGACAAAACCATCATGCAGTTCAACCAAATCCAAACCGATAAAGCTCTGGACAGCTTCAGCCGTACCGCCCTCTAAATTGTCTATCCCAACAAAAGGCCGTCTGAAAATAGATTTCAGACGGCCTTTTATATTAATCGGCTGAAGGCTGCTGCCCTTTTCTTTCCGCCTTTCTCGCTTCGCGAATGGCTTTGAGTTCGGCCTCTTTCTGTCTGGCTTTTTTCAGCCAAGCCTCCCATTGGTTTGGCGTTTCCAGCGTGATTCTGCCGATTTTGCCTTCGCGGAAATCAGTCAGGATATTTTCAGCGGCCTTTTGGTAGTTGACCCGTCCGCCACTCAAAACCGCACCGCGTTTTTTGGCAATCCACTCCAGCCAAGAAGTATCGTCCCAATGGCTGCTTGGATCTTTGTCGGCTTGATAGCGCTCTTGCAACAGAGCCAGATAATGGCGGCGGAGGTAATCCAAAAGCTCAAGTGCCACTTCTTCTTCATCCAGCGCGTTGCGTCCGACTGCACCGCCGGCCGCAAGGTTATAGCCGCCTTCTTCGACGATAATTTTTGGCCACAACATACCCGGGGTATCGTAAAGCCAGAAATCGTCTGCAAGGAAAAGGCGCTGTTCGGCTTTGGTAATACCGGGTTCATTACCGGTTTTGGCAGATTTTTTGCCGATCATGCCGTTAATCAAGGTGGATTTGCCGACGTTGGGGATACCGCAAATCAGGACACGCAGCGGCTTCTCGATACCTTGGCGATGCGGAATCATGGCGCGGCAGGCTTGGGTAATTTTGCTATGCGCGCCAGTTTCGGAAGAATCAAGCGCAATGGCGCGGGTATCTTGGCGGCTGTTGTAGTGTTCGAGCCAAACTCTGGTACGCTCGGGATCGGCAAGGTCTTGCTTGTTTAAGATTTTGAGTTTTGGCTTGCCTTTGGACAACTGGGCAAGCAAGGGGTTTTCGCTGGAAGCAGGCATACGCGCGTCCAACATCTCAATCACCATATCAACGCTTTTAATGCGTTCGGCAATGGCTTTTTTTGCCTTATTCATGTGGCCGGGAAACCATTGGATAGCCATGTCTTTTTATTCTTTCTATTCGTATCTGAGGCCGTCTGAACAATTATTTTTTCAGACGGCCTCGGCATTTGGATAATCGGTCAATCGGGATTTAGAGGTTGCCATGCTCGTAGCTGTAATAACCTGCTTCATCCATACATTGCTCAAACGTCTTGGATGTATTTCCATTTTGAACTTGCGATTTGCAGGTATTGATTTGGCGGGAAACTTCAGCTTCGCTCGCGCCGGTGCGGTGCCAACGGTAAGCAGTGACAGGTTCTGTTGCACAGGCGGTCAAGATAAGCAGGGATAATGCGGTCAGACTGATTTTTTTCATGGTTTCTTCCTTTGAGGCCGTCTGAAACGGCAAGTTAGCGTCCTGCCAAGCTTTGTGCCTGACGATGGCGGACAAGGAGTTCGTAACGGCCTTTGAGGCGTTCGGCCAGTTTTTCCACAACATAAACGGAGCGGTGCTGACCGCCGGTACAACCGATGGCAATCGTCACATAACTACGGCTCTCTTGCTGCAGGCGCGGTAACCAGCGGCTAATAAAATGGTCGATGTCATCAACCATTTCTTGAGCCAACGGCTGCTGACCCAAATAATCTTGAATAGGCTTATCCATGCCGGTAAAGGGGCGTAATTCCGGATCGTAATACGGATTGGGTAGGCTGCGCATATCAAACATAAAGTCGGCATTGTTGGGGACGCCGTATTTGAAACCAAAGGATTCAAGAATGACCAGCAAACCGACACGTTCAATATTGAGCCATTGTTGCACAGCATAACGCAGCTGCTGTGCGTTCATTTTGGACGTATCGATGCAATATGCGATGTCTCTAAGCGGGAAGAGCCATTCGCGTTCTTTTTGCAGGCTTTCCAACAAAGTCAGATTATGGCCGGACAAAGGGTGTCCGCGGCGGGTTTCTGAGAAGCGGCGAACCAACACACCCTCTTCCGCTTCAATAAAGAGGACTTCGACTTGATGCCCTTCATGACGCAAATATTGGATTTGCTCTTGCGCTTCCTGAATATTGATACCGGAACGGATATCAACGCTGACACCAAGCTGGGTTTCTTCGCCGCGTTCAATATGGTACAACACCAGCGAAGGCAACATTTCCAAAGGCAGATTATCAACGCAATAAAAGCCTGAATCTTCGAGTTGTTTGAGGGCTACGGATTTTCCTGAGCCGGATAAGCCGCTAATCAGGACGATTTTCATGGTTTTGTTCGTTTTCTTTGAGTTGTGTTTGATGGCGTTCGAGGAATTCTTTGGTGCTGTCTTTACCGCGCAATTGAAGGATGTAATTGCGCACTGCAGCTTCAACCAATACTGCTAAGTTTCGACCGATTGCAACAGGCAGGGTAACGGAACGGATGCTGACGTTGAGGATAGACTCTGTTTCGGTACGGATGCTCAATCGATCGAGTTGTTTCATGTATCCGTCGTCGGCCGGAACCAAATTAATAATCAGCTGGAGGATTTTTTTCGGACGGATGGAGGTTTCGCCAAAAATATGGCGGATATTGAGTATGCCCAAGCCGCGTACTTCGAGGAAATCACGCAGCATAGGCGGGCAACGGCCTTCCAGCATTTCTGGACCGGTACGGAAAAGTTCGACTGCATCATCGGCAATCAGGCTGTGGCCGCGCGAAATCAGCTCCAATGCCAATTCGCTCTTACCCAAGCCGGATTGTCCAGTAATGAGTACGCCCACTTCAAATACATCCAAAAATACGCCATGCTTGATGGTGGAAGTTGCCAATGTCCGTTGCAGATAAATCCGCAAAACGTCCATCAGGTGCGGGCTTTCCTGTTTGGAAGTCAGCAAGGGGATACTGTTGGTATGGCAATAATCGCGTAATTTGGGCGAAACCGGCAAACCGTTGGCGACGATGACCAAAGACATGGGAATGTCGAAAAGCTCGCCGAAATCATAGTTGAGTTCGCCCGATTCCAGACGGCGTAAATATTCGGCTTCGGCTACGCCGACAACTTGAATTTGGTTGGGATGGATAAAGTTTAAATGGCCGACCAAGGCCAAGACGGGTTTATCGGCTTCGACACCGATACGGTTGTCCGCGCCGGAATTGCCGGCAGCCCAAGCAAGTTCGAGTTTGTGCTGATTGTCGGAAAACAGGCGGCGGACAGATATGCTGGGCATGAATTACTCTTCGGTCAGGAGTGTGCGTACTTCTTCGGCAGAAGTCGCGGCCATCAATGCTTCACGGATGGCTTTTTGAGAGAATCTGCCGGCCAGTTTGGACAAGACTTCCAAATGTTCGCCGGTAGCGTTTTCAGGCACAAGCAGGATAAAAATCAGGGAAACGGGTTTGCCGTCGGGCGCATCAAAGGCGACCGGCTCTTTGGTACGGATAAACGCACCGGTGGCTTTTTTCACGCATGCGTGACGGCCGTGAGGAATCGCCACCCCCTGCCCCAAACCGGTCGAACCAAGTTTTTCACGGGCAAACAGGCAGTCGAACACGTTGGTATTCGGTAATTCTGCTTCATTCTCCAGCAGCTGTGCAGCCTCTTCAAACAGACGCTTTTTGCTGCTGACTTCCAAATCCAAAACGATATGGGACAAAGGTAAAATTTCGCCGATCAGGCTCATGTGTATCTCTTTTAAATGTCGCAAAACAATGGGATTGTACCGATTGTCGGTGCAAATCTCAATCCTGAAGGCGTAATTTACACTCGCCCTGCTAACATTTTCCATGTTGTTTTTGATATTTTTTAACGAACTGGAAATAATCCAACCATTTGATTATAATTAATTTAAAGTAAAAATTCCATCATTGGCTAAATCATGGTTTAAATAAAAAGGGGTATGTCCGGCATACCCCTTTTCCCTTCTTTTCAGACGGCCTCAACCTAGTTTTTTAAAACAATTTGGAAACCAAAAACAACCAGAAATAATGGCAGACCAATCCGCAAAACCACGCCAAGCCGATGCGGTTGTTGGCCAAAAATGTTTGGAAGCACAACTGGCGGTCGCGCGTACGGATAGCGGCATACTGCTGATACTGCCAATAAACGGTTATCGGCAATACCAGCCAATAAGGCCAAGTTGCGCCGATTTTAATACCCAGCACCACCATCAATACGGTAAACCAAAAATGGCAAAGCATAGAGGCGGTAATATCGTGATGACCAAATGTGATTGCCGAAGTTTTAATACCGATTTTCAAATCATCTTCTTTGTCCGCCATGGCATAAATCGTGTCGTAAGCCAGCGTCCATAAGGCATTAGCGGTAAACATCAGCCATGCTTCGGGAGGCACTCGGCCTTGCACGGCGGCAAAGGCCATGGGAATACCGAACGAAAATGCCAGCCCCAAATAAAACTGCGGCAATGGAAAAAAGCGTTTGGTGAAAGGATATGTGATGGCCAAAAATAAGGCCGGAAGGCTCATCAGCCAAGTAAAACGGTTGAGCGGCACCAAGCATAAAGCCGCCATCAGACACAGCATGACGGTCAAAAGCAGCGCTTCGGTTTTAGAAACCAAACCTTTGGCAAACGGGCGGTTTTTGGTGCGCTCTACTGCACCGTCAAAATTGCGGTCGGCAAAGTCATTCACGACGCAACCTGCGCTGCGCATTAGAAATGTGCCTGCGGTAAAGGCAATAAAAATATCCGCGTTGGGAACGCCTTTAGACGCAATCCACAATGCCCAATAAGTCGGCCACAGCAAAAGCAGTGTACCAATGGGTTTGTCGACGCGCATCAGCTTGGCGTATATCACCATCCGTCCGACAGCGTAACGCGGTAGAATTTGTAGGAAAAATCGCCTTATGTTCATTGATGTAATGTGTCGTTGTTTATATATCGATTCGGAAGGAAAGGTTTTTTAGAGCCTTAGCTCTTATTATAATTTATTGCCGTCTAAAATTAAACAGATCTTAACAATTTAATTTATTGTATTATAACAGAATTATGACAAACATCGGTAATTGGTTTTATTTTCAGACAGCCTTAGCGGTATAAATCTATTAATTTCAATAAGAAATATTCTGTTAATTCCAATGTTTCGCCGTTCCAATCAAAATAGGAACGGCGCGCGGTAACAGGCCGTCTGAAAGATGGATGGTCGGAATCTTCAAAACGAAGAAACTCAAAATCCGAACGTTTCAACGGCAATGTACCGTCAAACAGGCGCTCGCCCAAAGGCTGCGTTCCGCAATCCAATAATTCTGTCCATAGACGGCTGTCCGGTCGGCACGCGCTTCTGGCTTGTATCACTGTTTCGCCGTCCAGTTTGAGCAAAACATCGCGTACAAAGATTTCGTCTCCGTTTTCCGCACCCTTCGTCAAACCCAAATACACCGGCTCGACTGAAAACTCCTTGCCGGAAGCGCGCAGAGCGGCAGTTAACGAAGAAACGGTCAGCAGATGTTCAGCATCAGACGACAAAAGACTTGAAGCTTCGGCATGTGAACAAAGCGTGCCACGCGGTATATCAAGCTCCATCTGACACCTCTGTTTTGGCCAACTCCTGCCATTTGGCTTCAGGAAATTCATCTTTCAGACGGCCTTTAAGATATTCCAAGGTATCGCCGGCAACGGTTTCATCTTTGCTGTCGTGAATATGGTTGAAAATCAGGCTATGCAAGCTGATGCCGTATTGTTTGAGCGCGGCGAAACTGAGTAAAGTGTGGTTGATACTGCCGAGCCGTCCGCTGGTAACGAGGACGACGGGATAAGCCTGTTGCTGAATATAATCAATGGTTAACAGGTTTTCTGTCAGCGGAACCATCAATCCGCCCGCGCCTTCGACCAAGACGATTTCGTATTGCGCCACCAATTCTTGCGTGGCGGTGCGGATTTTGTTCAAGTCCAAAGTCCTGCCGTCCAAACGGGCGGCAAGATGGGGCGAAGCTGGATAGCTGAAGATTTCGGGCATGGTCAGCCCTTGTTTGTCGGCTTCCTGCATGGGTATGCTCATGATTTTACGATGGACGGCGATGTCCTCGGCGATGTCTCGGCAACCGGTTTGCACGGGCTTTTGCGTGATCACGCTTTTGCCCTGCTGCAACAATTGTTTTGCCAACATGCCGGTGGCGACAGTTTTGCCGATGTCCGTATCAATGCCGCTGACGAAGTAAACGCCTTTCATTTGTTGTGTTCCTTCAAAATGTGTACGGTTTTGTCGGCAAGTTCGGTCAAGAGGTCGTCTGAAATGATGTAAGGCGGCATGAGGTACACCAGCCTGCCGAAGGGGCGCACCCAAATGCCCTGCGCCACGCAATCCGCTTGAAAACGCGCCATATCCACGCCTTTTTCCAGCTCGATCACCCCGATGGCACCCAAAACGCGCACGTCTTTTACGCCGCGAATTTCCCATGCGGTTTTCAGACGACCTTTCAGGATGCTTTCAATGCGGCGGATATTTGCCTGCCAGTCTTGAGACAAAAGCAACTTGACCGAAGCGCAGGCAACGGCACACGCCAGCGGGTTCGCCATAAACGTCGGCCCGTGCATAAACACGCCCGCTTCGCCGCTCGAAATCGTTTCGGTGACTTTTTGCGAAGTGATTGCCGCCGCCAGCGTCATATAACCGCCGCTCAAGCCCTTGCCGATACACATAATATCCGGCACGACGTCCGCGTATTCGCAGGCAAACATTTTACCCGTGCGCCCGAATCCGGTGGCAATTTCGTCAAAAATCAACACGATATCAAATTCGTCGCATAAATCGCGCAATCCGCGAAGATATTGCGGATGATAAAAATACATGCCGCCCGCGCCCTGCACGACCGGTTCCAAAATAAAGGCGGCAATATCCGCATGATGTGCTTCAAACAAGGCGCGGACAGGCTGCAAATCCGCCTCGTCCCATTCATCGTCGAAACGGCTTGTCGGATTATCGACAAAATAACGCTGCGGCAACGCGCTGCCGAAAATATGGTGCATTCCCGTTTCCGGATCGCAGACGGACATCGCGTTCCAAGTATCGCCGTGATACCCGCGCCGTACTGTCGCAATATTCTGCTTCGCCGTCAAACCCCGCGCCTGCTGGTACTGCACCGCCATCTTCAGCGCGACTTCTACCGAAACCGAACCCGAATCCGCATAAAAAATACGGTCCAGCCCCTGCGGCAAAATCCCGACCAATAACTTGCCCAGTTCTACCGCCGGCTCATGCGTCAAACCGCCGAACATCACATGCGACATTTGCTTAATCTGCGCCTCAACCGCTTGATTCAAAACAGGATGATTGTAGCCGTGTATCGCACACCACCAAGACGACATCCCGTCAATCAGCCGCGTACCGTCCGCCAATTCGATATGCACGCCCTCCGCACGGCACACCGGATAAACAGGCAACGGGTCGGTCATGGATGTATAGGGATGGAGCAGGTGGGCGCGGTCGAAATCGAGCAGGGAGGAATGTTCAGACATGTTTAAAACAATGGTTTGATCAGTTTCATTATTATATAACATATTTTCTATTTCAGACGGCACGTCTTCCGTACTGCATCAACGCCAATCCGCCCACTGCCGCCAAACAGCCGGCAACCAAGGAAACATGCAATGCCTCGCCCAAAAACCAAGCGGAACACAAAATGCCGAATACCGGCACCAAAGTGATGTACGCCGCCGCGCTGCCTGCACCCAAAGTCTTTACGCCTTCAAAATACCACGCATAGCTCAAAACCGTTGCGCCGACAGATAGGCCAATCAAAGCAAACCAGCCCCTGCCGTCCATTTCGGCAAGCATACCAAACGGCAGGCCGTCTGAAATCAGCGCAGGCGACAACAGCATCAATGCGCCCAGCCAAGCGGTGGCCACGGTGACCGTCAGCGCATCAATCCCCTGCAACACAGCCCTGCCTATCATCGTATAAGTGACCAAGCAACAAAGGCTGCAAAACACCAGCACTTCGCCCCACCCTATGCCGCCGCCCGACAAAAATGCCGCAATCTCGCCATGCGTAACCGCCCATATCGAGCCTGCCACTGCCAACAACATACCCGACACAATCTTGCCGTTGAGCTTCTCGCCAAACAACAAAGCCGCAAAAAACATCGTCAATACAGGATTGAATGTGACCAACACCGTCGCCCTTGACGCAGGAATCCGCTGCAAACCCAGCATAGACAACACAGTAAAACCAAATACGCCGAATGCCGCCGCCAGTGCCAATCCAAGCCATTGTTTACGCGACAAAACCGCTAAAGTACGCAATCGATACCGTGCAAAGAGCCAGCCCAAAAGCAAGATTGCCGCCGTCAAAAAGCGCAGCATACCGCCCGTTAAAGGCGGCAGCGCCTGTCCCAGCATCCGCCCCATCGGCCAAGATGCGCCCCAAAACGCCGCCATGCCCAATAGTTTTAGATGGATTGCTAAATGTTTCATGGTGATGGATAACTTGAATAATCGGTTTAGAAAGCGTACAAGCTCGGTTTGGAAAGATAAATTTCCTTAGCCGCCGATACTTGATAGAGTTTGCGCGGATGAAATACTACGCTGAATCATTACGGAAACAAAGGCCGTCTGAAAGACTGATATCCAGCTTTTTCAGACGGCCTTTGCTGCTCAATCAATAAGGCTTACAACTCAATGCCTTTGAGTTTCGCCACGGTATTGATGTCTTTATCGCCGCGACCGGAGAGGTTGACCAAAATCACTTGGTCTTTGCTCATTTTCGGCGCGTTTTTTACCGCCCAAGCAACGGCATGGCTGGATTCCAGCGCAGGAATAATGCCCTCAAAACGGCAAAGCAAATCAAAGGCTTCAAGTGCTTCGTCGTCTTTGGCAACGGTATATTCCACGCGGTTGATGTCGTTCAAATGGCTGTGTTCCGGGCCGATGCCTGGGTAGTCCAAGCCTGCGGAAACGGAGTGCGTACCCAAGACCTGACCGTTTTCGTCCTGCATCAAATAGCTGCGGAAACCGTGCAATACGCCGATAGGGGCTTTGCTGGTAATCGGTGCGGCGTGGTCAGGCGTATCCACGCCCAAACCGCCAGCTTCTACGCCGACCAGACGTACGTTTTCTTCTTCGATATAGGGGTAGAACAAACCGATGGCGTTCGAGCCGCCACCCACGCAGGCAACGGCAACGTCAGGTTGGCGGCCGATGGCTTCCAACATTTGTTCTTTGGCTTCATTGCCGATCACGCATTGGAAATCGCGTACCATTTCAGGATACGGCGCAGGGCCTGCGGCAGTACCGATGATGTAGAACGTATCGTCCACACGCGCCACCCATTCGCGCATGGCTTCGTTCATCGCGTCTTTCAAAGTACGGCTGCCGCTGTCAACGCTGACCACGTTTGCACCCAATAATTTCATACGGAACACGTTGGGCATTTGACGTTGGATGTCGTCCGCGCCCATGTACACGTCGCAAGTCATACCGAAGCGTGCTGCGACGGTGGCAGAAGCCACGCCGTGCTGACCCGCGCCGGTCTCGGCAATCACGCGTTTTTTGCCCATGCGGCGGGCGAGCAATGCCTGACCGATGGTGTTGTTCACTTTGTGCGCGCCGGTGTGGTTCAAATCTTCACGCTTCAGCCAGATTTGCGCGCCGCCCAAATGCTCGGACAAGCGCGCGGCATGGTAAACAGGGCTGGGACGGCCGACATAGTGTTTCAAATCATGGCGGAACTCTTCCCAAAATGAAGGATCTTCTTTCGCTGCTTTATAGGCTTCTGCCAATTCTTGCAATGCCGGAATCAGGGTTTCGGAAACGTACAGGCCGCCGTGTTCGCCGAAAAAGCCTTTCTCGTCGGGAGCGTGATAATTTTTCATGGGATTTTTCCTTGTTCGTTTTATGGTTTCAGACGGCCTGATTCAGTAAAAGGCCGTCTGAAAGTAAAAATTGTCAGCAATTATAGCTGTTTTCCATTCATCTTGTCGGCAACTAATTGAATAATAATATCAGCAGACAAAATAGGAACAACAGCGTACAGCTCGATGTTGCAATCAATGCCGTACCCAACGGAGGCGCGATATATTTTTCTTCGTTTTTGTTTCTCAGGCATAGTTTCAATGCCAACATCCCCAGCCACAGCGCCAGCAACCAACAACCCAGAAAGTTAAGCACAAGCAAAGCAATAATCAACTCATTGGTATTTATAGTACTTACGTTCAAAAATATCCAATTAAGGCCGTTAACAGACATAATGACTGCAGATATTTGTATCACATACAAAAGCGTTCCGCCCAACAATACCCTGATGTGCCATTTTTTGGCCTTCAGCCACACTGAGACGACATTAAAAAGCCACCACAAAGCCATAAACACCATTAAAGAGATTTCATAACGATCCATCGCCCTACTCCTGAAAAACAGTCAATCCAGCCATTTCAAAAAAAGCCCGATACGCCGCTGCTTTTTTTGCCAAACTCAAAGGATAGGCACGCGAAGTCGAAGGCAGACGCGTCAGGGTCAACTCACGCCCTGCATAGGGGAACGGCACTGTTTCGCCGGTTTTCGGCATTTTCATGCCGCTGCCTTGAATCTCCAACAAAACTTCGGTTGCCTTGCCGCCAGTGGTGCAAAGATGGCGGCACTCGGGCATTTGCGCCAATACTGCCGCCAAATCGACAGTTTCTATCACTTTTAAAAACTTATCCGAAGCATTGCCATGTTCGCGTATTGCCTTCAATACGGTCGGACAGGATGCAATCCCCTTTTCACTCAAAAACGCTTTGATTTTATCGGCATCAAACGCTTTTTCGCCCTGCTTTTGAAAATGCGCCGCATCGCCGAAAAACACCAGCCCATACACACGCCACATATCGTTTTGAAAATTCGGATAATGAAACTGCATCGCGTGTTTTTCTTCTTTAGGCGGAAACGTCCCCATCATCATGACCGTTGCCTGCGGAGGCAACAAGGCTGCGAAGGGGTGGGACTCAACGATTGACTCTTGCATATCTGTATTCCGGTTGTTTTTCATTCAAACAAATTTTCAGACGGCCTTTACTGCTTGAATAAACGCCGCCATTTTCTCCCTGCTCTTAACCCCACCGGAGATCTCCACGCCGCCGGACACATCCACCGCCGCCGCGCCACTGATTTTTACCGCTTCGGCAACGTTTTCCGCAGTCAATCCGCCGGCAAGTATCCACGGTTTGCCGATATTGCCGTGCAACATGGTCCAATCGAAACTTTGTCCCGTACCGCCGTATTCGGTCGGATGATAAGCATCAAACAACAAGGCGCGTGCATTCGGAAATTTGGCACAGGCCGTCTGAAAATCGGCTGCGGACTGTACACGCACGGCCTTCAAATACGGGCGGTCAAACCGACGGCAAAAATCATCGTCTTCATCGCCATGAAACTGAATCATATCTATCGGCACCTGACGCAAAATCTCGCAGATGGTTTGCTCGTTTTCATTCACAAACAAGGCCACCACCGATACAAACGGCGGCAGGTTTTTCACAACCGCCTGCGCCTGCTCAATATTCACAGCCCGTTTACTCTTGGCGTAAAACACCAGCCCGATGGCATCCGCGCCCAATTCGGCCGCGGCCAGCGCGTCTTCAGGTCGGGTAATACCGCAAATTTTGGTGCGTATGGTGTTCATGGAGATTGCCTTTTTAAACAGATGGGTCATTATATAAGTTTAAGGCCGTCTGAACATGAAATATCAGGTTCAGACGGCCTTAAACTTTAAACCGATATTACTCATAACTTTGTATTATTACCCTATTTTTAAACTGCCTATTTTTTCATCACAATTAATTTATTCTTTATTATCAATTATCAAACCAAACTATCCACAATTGGATTCACACAAAATTTGGATAATGCCCGTCAATAAAAAATATTAAGGCCGTCTGAAAAAGTCTTTCAGACGACCTTTGATCCTTTTTACTCAAACGGTTTCTTCTGCCAATAAAACTTATCCTTTTTCAGACGGCCTTGAAATATATCGCCCTGTCCCAAAGCAAACACCAACGCGCCTGACAAATCCGTTCTCAACAAAGTAATGCCGTGTGCGCGGACACGATTTTGTACGGCAACGGTCGGATGTTTGTAGGCATTGGCATAGCCGCTGGATGCCACGGCATATTGTGGCGAAACCGTATGCAGAAAGCTGCCCGACGAAGCCGTGCTGCTGCCGTGATGTCCCAATACCAACACTTGGCTATACAGCGCATTGCCGTATTTCTCAATCAAACCGGCCTCGCCCTTTACGCTCAAATCGCCGGTTATCAACAAGGCTTTGCCATTTGCCACAACACGCAATACACAGCTTTGATCGTTATCTTCCTTGCCCGTATTTTCAGACGGCCTGAGCAACTCGAAATCTACGCCGTCCCATTGCCATTTGTCTTCTTGGCAAAACTCTGCATTTGGATAAAACTCAGGTTGTCCGGCAAGCAACTTATCGGTACCGACAGCCGCTACACTTTGAAAACCGCCGTCATGGTCAATATCATGGTGCGACAAAATCAAGCTGTCCAAACGGCGCACACCCATAGCATTCAAACTCGGCACTATACCTGTTTGCGCCACTTGCTCCGTTCCCGTATCAAACAAAAGATTGCGGTTACGCGTTTGTATCAACACCGACAAACCTTGTCCTGCATCCATCACCGTAACTCTTGCCACCCCCTCCTCCAGCTTGGCAGGACGGTAAAACACAAAGCCCAATAAAACCAGACATGCCCAAGGTTTTAAGCCCATTCCTTTAGGCAGCAATAACAGTAAAGCCGCCATCATCGCCAACACAAGCAAAGGCACGGGCGCCGCTGCGACGGCAAATTCAGGCGATACCATAGCCAGCCATAGCAAACCGCGTAAAGTATATTCCGCCAAAAATGCCGCTACCAACTGGACAAGTTCAAACGGAAAAACCGAACCCAGCAAAGCCAACGGCGTCAACACCCAAGAAAACCAAGGAATAGCCAGCGCATTAACCAACGGACTGAGCAAAGGTAACGAAGCAAACAAATAGCCCAGCAATACCACCGACAATACAGTCGCTGCCCATTGTCCCCGTACAGCCAACCGCCAGCCCGACTCTTTCAGACGGCCTGATGAAGCCCAAATCAAAGCAGCAACCAAACCGAAAGACAACCAAGTTCCCACGCCCAATACAGCCAACGGATCCAACAACAAAACAACGGCCAAAGCCTGCCACCACGCCGTCCAGCCCGAGCCGCCACTGCCGCGCCACCATGCCCACGCAAACGCAGCCAACATCAACACACTGCGTTGCGTCGGTACGGAAAAACCGGCCAAAAGCGCATAAAACAAAGCACCGGCAACACCGCCTGCCAATATCCACACACGCGGTTTTGCCGGAATCCACGGCAAATAACGGAAAATTCGCTTAATCAGCCAGGCAAACAATACCGCCACCATCGTCACATGCAGGCCCGAAATACTGACCAAGTGTGTCAGCCCCAAAGGGCGGAATGCCTGCCACAAAGGCGGCCTCAACGCCGATTGCTCGCCAATACTCAAAGCACGCATCAGCCCTATGCCGTCTGAAAACTCAGGATATTTGTCCCCTGTTCTCTGCCAACTCCGGCTTACCGCATCACGCATATTAGCCAAACCGAAACCGCCACCTTGCCGCACGAGTTTCCTGTCGCGCCCCAAAGTACCCATGCCATCGATACCATTGGCCAAAGCCCATATTTCACGGTTCAAACCGCGCACATTCACTTCACCGATCACCGGCCTTACCCGCGCCGATACAGACCACCTGCTGCCCACCGCCCAATCGCGCCGCTGATAATCCGACAACATCAAATCAAAAGCCTGCCCCTGTTCATCCCAAGCCCTTGCCGCAAACTGCACGCGCCGACCATCATCACGCGGCATATCCGCCACTTCAACCGTCAAAACTTTAGCCGCCACCTCCCCTGCAGGCCATTGACCGGCCAACACCAGCCCGGTCCGCCACACTCCAAACGCCATACCCACGCAAACAGCCAGCACCAACCAAGCCACAGCAAATTTTCGACACAACGCAAGCGCGCCAATGATTACAGACAACCAAGCCCACCATGGCGGCACAAACGGCAACGCAAACGAAAGCACTACACCCACCACCCAAGCAGGCAACACAAACCGCCACGCCATGAACATTTTCCCTTAAATTATGATTATTAGATATGTAATAATAAATGCTTTTAGTAGATTATGACAAATATTTGATTGCAGTATTTATGACCTGAATCCGTCCGATTTTGTCGTAGATGTAATTGAGTACGCCGCTTCTTTGGTCGGCACTTTGAATCAGGTTGCCGGCTTTGTCATAGGCGTAGGTATGACCCAACGCGTTGGTGCGTTTGAGCGGCAGTCCGT
>NZ_KV810188.1:0-961 GCF_001812725.1 Neisseria sp. HMSC067G12
CTACGTTGGTCACTTTGTTGCCGGCGTTGTTCAAACCGTCTTTGGTCAGGTTTACCTTGCCTGCTTTAACGCCGTCTTGGGTCAATGCAACATCGTCGCCTACTTTCACACCGTCGTTGTTAACGGTGGTGTCACCGGCTTTGACGCTGTTCACTACCAGGTCTTTTTTCAGCTTAACGGTCACTTTATCGTCTTGGGCTTCGGTGGTGATGTTGTCGTCGCCGGCAACGGTCACGGTGGAGCCGAGTTTTTCGATATTGGTGCTGCCGCTGTCGCCGTTGAAGGTCAGACCTTTGGTATCAACGGTGGTTTTGGCATCCACACCTTTTTGGATGTCGTCTTTGGTGCCATCAGCCAAATCGATGCTGTAGTCGGTCACGTTGTTCGCGTCTGCGGCGGCGGCGGTAACGGTCAATTTGCTCGAACCGGCGCTCGCAGTCGTGCCTTTGGCGTTGACGGTGTAAACGTCTTGGCCGTTGGCGCCGGTCGTTTTCACCACGTCTTTGATGTTGGTGCCGGCTGCAACCTCGGTACGGGCGGCGGCGCTTTGCTGTTTCAGCTGGCTGTAGTTGACGGCGTCGGTGTCATCGGTACCGGCGGCAACATTGGTAATCTTGTTGCCGGCGGCATTGATGCCTGACTTGGTCACACTCGGGCCACCGGTAATGGTGAGGCCGTCTGAATTCAGTTTGCTGTCGCCTGCGGTGACGCTGTCAACGGTAATGTCTTTGGCCAGTTTGAAGTCAATCTGGTTGTCAGACACGGTGGTCACGATGTTTTTGTCGCTGCTGCGGTAAGCAACGGTTTCGCCCAGTTGGACGTTGTCGTCGTTACCGTTGTCGGCGGCAATGTTCAGACCTTTGGCCACGTTGGCGTTGGTTTCTTTCAGCTGACCGTAGTTAACGGCGTCGGTATCGTCGGTACCGGCGGCTACGTTGGTCACTTTGTTGCCGGCGTTGTT
>NZ_KV810189.1:0-230 GCF_001812725.1 Neisseria sp. HMSC067G12
CTGACCTTCAACGGCGACAGCGGCAGCACCAATATCGAAAAACTCGGCTCCACCGTGACCGTTGCCGGCGACGACAACATCACCACTGAAGCCCAAGACGATAAAGTGACCGTCAAGCTGAACAAAGACCTGGTGGTAGACAGCGTCAAAGCCGGCGACACCACCGTGAACAACGACGGTGTGAAAGTAGGCGACGATGTTGCATTGACCCAAGACGGCGTTAAAGCAGG
>NZ_KV810190.1:0-23782 GCF_001812725.1 Neisseria sp. HMSC067G12
TGCTGCTTTTACGGGCGATTTTATTGACGGCCATTGGGTGCTCCTGTTGGGGGGATGGGGTCGTCTGAAAAATTGGCTACAATCGGTTGATAATCAGACGGTCTTTTAGTTGTTTACGCGAGTGCCGCAAGAGAAGGCGGTATCGGGATAAATTTGTCTTGTGAAGTATGGCATGCAACTGCGGCTGCGATTTGTTCTGCCCGTTCATGTCGAGCAATAAACCTGAGTTGACATGCAGAAATTTCCAGCTCTTCTGCAAAAGAAGTCCGGTATGTACAGTCGATGCGGCGTTGTTCTACATCAACGAGTACGGTATCCAACACCATGTCTTTACACAAAGACATATTAGATGCGGTATGGGCATGTACAAATACAGTCTCTACCGGTAGTTCGACAGTAAAGTACTGATTGGGCGCTTGAAAGGAATGTACCATGCCGGTAAATCCTAGTGTATAGATATGGTTAGGCTTTAGATGTGGCAATTGAAGGGAAGGATGAGCACCGTTCCAATAAGCCATAGAAAAATCTTTTGGTAATAAAGGTGCACGGTTAGCTATCCATTCTGCATCGGCAGTACCTGAATGTTGTGCCCGTTGCGCAAAATAACGGGGCATAAAGCCAAATCCTTCAGGAGCAACATTTTCAGCAGGATCTCGTACCGGATGGCTTGGGTCATAAATCTGGTGAGCCTTTAATATCCTTTTGAACCCATTTTGTTTGAGTTGGGATTTGGGATAATAACCAATACCGACAGGATTTTGCTGATGCCCCTCATGATCGTCTTCAACTGCACTACCGCCAAAGGCAAATTCATAGCGGATGGGCAAGGAGAGAATAGGATCTGGTTCGCTTAGAGACCATCCGGCTATCTCTCTTACCCAGTAGCGCTCGCCAGTAAGAGCCAGACTTTTTTGGTAATCGCCAACACTCACCGCTACAGCAAGTTGCCGAGCGGGAGTGTCATCATGTGCATAGGCGATTGCATTGACCACTAAATCAGTTTTAGGTTTATAAAGGCAGAAGTCGCTTTCAAACTGAGTTGAAGTTTGAGATGGTTCACCGTAAAAAGTATCTGCAAATGTAAGAGGCGTCTGCGTTTGGGCAAACTTAAGTACGGTTTTTCCAGTTACAGGATCGATTTCAAACTCATAACTGACTTTAGCAACTACGACATCATATGTTCGATCTAACTGGTCGATGTTTTTAAATTGCTGCGTATGAAAGCAGGTAAAGTTCTCCAATTCGAACATTTATATACCTTTTCTTCTAGTTGATATCGACTTTTTTACCATCCATATCTACTACATTAGTGCCAACGATCTTAACTTTTTTACTAACGATAGAGATTTTATTTTTATCTATTACAATCATTGAGTTGCCTACTTGAAGGGTAATTTTGCTCCCAGCAGATAAGGTAATTTTATTGCCGGCATTAAGGCCAATATTTAAACCTGCATTAAGTCCCATAACTAGGCCAACGCTATGCATTTCGGCACCAACAACGTTGGTCATCCAACCACCTCCGACGTTTAGCATATAGCCAGCGCCAATGTTGGTCATTTGTCCGATACCAACGTTGCTCATACCATTTAGGCTGACGGTTTCCTGCTTATTGCCACCAATGCTGCTTACCTCGTTGGATACAATGGTTTTGTTACGATTGGCACCAACGGTCAATGCTTGATTTTTGCCGATAGAAACGTTTTGATCCAAGCCTACGGTTAAAGCCTGATTTTTTCCGATGCCAATGTTTTCATCGAGGCCAACAGAATGGGTTCGATTTTTAGCGACAGAAACACTCTGATCTTTACCCACAGAAGTACTTTGGTTTTGGCCAACACTAATGCTTTGGTTTTGGGTAATACTGGAAGTTTCGTTTTGGCCGACTGATTTGGTACGGTTTTGGGTAATTGAGGCAGTTTCGTTTTTTTGAACGGTTTTAGCTCGATCACCTACTACTGTTACAGTTTCATTATTACCAATTGTAGTGGTTCGGTCGTTGTTGACGTTACGGGTTTCATTATTCTTAACAAGTGAGGTCAAGTCTTTCTGTGCCTGGAAGTTGACCATTTCAGACCCAGCAGTATCATTGAACATCAGTTCGTTAAAGTTGGCTAATGGAGAGTTAAAACTTTTACTCTTGATACCGGATTGCTTAGCTGCAGCAGGAAATCCCCATGGTGGCGACATTGCGCTGTTATACAGACGGCCTAATACAATGGGTCGATCAGCATCGCCATTAATAAAATCAACCAGTACTTCTTCGCCAATGCGTGGTGTATTAATAGAGCCATAGCCAGCACCAGCAGAGCCCTGAGTTACTCGTACCCAGTTGGAACTGTTTTCATCCATTTTTCCATAGCGATCCCAGTGGAACTGGACTTTAATATCGCCATATTCATTGGTGTAGACCTCTTCACCTGCAGGTCCTGTTACCGTAGCTGCTTGTGTCCCTAAAACTTTTGGCTTGGGAGTTTTAAGAGGAGGGCGGTATGGATAAGATTTAGGTAATACGCGGAATGAAATTCTAAATTTGCCAATACGGTCTCCAGACGTATAGCCTGCCTCTTCGAAATCATAATCAGCTTTTAAAATAGTATATTCGGTATTAGAAGATGCATGAGGGTGTTTGCTCAGGATAAACGTATAACCTGGAGCAAGTGTCAGTGCAGTGCCTGAGCCAGTAATAATCTTGGTTTGGCTTTTCAAATCTTCACTACGAACCTGACTGTAATTTTGTGCTTCTGCCACATCACTAAAACCTGTGTAGAAGTCATAGTGTTCCATAGATACCGAATTAAAGTCATGAACTGAGTCTGAAGACATCATCGGTACTTTAGCATTTTTATAATTGTATTCTCGAGTAACAAATTGACTAGATTTTAAAGCATCTCGTTCTTCCCAAATATCAATATAGGCGATATTTGGTGCCCCTGGTGCAGTATTTCGAGAGTGGTAGGGGATGTTAGGGGATGAAATAGCTTCTAAAACACCGACATCATCAGTAATAACCAGCTCATGTGAACCGTTACTGTGGGCAAAATAATAGTAGATACCTTCTTGTTCAAATAGGCGGTTTAAGAAATCAAAGCTATTTTCTTGATATTGAACACAAAAGCCTCTTGTTCGATACCCTTTTTGACATTTTATCTGGTATGGGAATCCGAATGGTGCTAAGACTTCATTAGCGATATCTAATACGGACTTATCAACGAAAACCCTGCTGTCTGTATTTTGAGTGAGGTACCACATGAATGGGCGAGTGGTACAAGTATAGGCATGATAACCTTCCTCGTCCTCATCTTCTCCAATATAACCGAAATCGGTAACCAGACCATTTAGGTAACGAGGACTGCTTGCTTCAGTATCAATTTCCAATGTTACAAACTGACCAATAATATCTTTGCCTTGTAAATTTGGGTTTGGGGAGACCAATGTAATATTGAACTCAAACAGATTTGAAACGGATTCTGTTCCAAGCATTTTTTTGAATAATAGTTGTGATCCCAAAGGCGTATGAGCAACGATAGTTCTATTCATTTCGGGAAACTCCTTGTCAATCTTAAACCAATATTCCGGTTAGAAGTATTTTTATCCTATATTTTAAATAGGGATAAAATATGTGGAAGTGATATTTTAGATAATATTATTTACATCTCTATTGAAACTTTTAAATACACTGAAAATTCCGTAATTTACTTAAATTAAATGGATTAAAGGCAGTAGAAGTAGTAAATTCAAGTATAAGATTTTTTCCTTTAATATTGTATTCGACAACAGTGGTATTTCCTGTTTGGCGAATAATTTTACCTTTTTCAATAAGGCGGAAGATTGACCACGGCCCAGTTGAACTAATACCTGCGCTGTTGATTTGGGGAGATGAGATATCTATTTTAGCTAAAGCATTTTCACTCTTGGATGGCCAAGTAAAGGTTACAGGATTTACAGGACCATGGCTGTATACATAGCTCTTACCTGCATATGAAATATTTACACTTTCTAAACTGGTATCAAGAATTAAAACTTTAATTGAAAAGTCGAATGTAGGAGTTTCTGATCCTTTATCAAAATACCCTTGTCGAATGTCTGCTATATCATTTAGCTTTGCAAAACGATCTTTAAACGCATCATTTTTAGCAGTTAAAGTTTCCAGTTTTTCTGAGCGTGCCAATACGGCAGCTTCACCAGTCAAGTTGGTAAATTTACTGTAGATACCATTGGGACCAAATATACTGGTGAAACTCTCTAATGCGACATTGTCCTCCGATCCTTTATCGAAAGGGTATCCTTGTTGATGTATTTCTTGACAACTATTAGTCAATGTGGCCATTTGTTTTTCTAAAGTAGATAAAATTTTTTCATCAACAATTTTGTTAGTGTTTTTCAGAATAATTTCAGAAAAGTTATCTAACATTTGGCGAAAGGGAGGTGGCAGTCTATTTACTTCAGCCTTGTATTTTACGAAAGGATCATCAGGTGGTAAGTCCACTCCTTTTTCTACAGCAACATTAACGGCAACTAAATAAACATATAAATCATTTATAGCTTCTGTAACGTTATTAATAGCTGGAGGTTGATCATTAGTGGTTTCAGTTAATATATGGAAATCTGCAAAAGCATCATCGACTGGAGTTGCTTGTTTTAAAGCAGCTAATTCATTCTTTACATTATTCCCCTCTTCACTCTCTAAGAGTTTCGAGAGTCCCGCTCTATTTAACCAATCAGTAATTTTGCTTCCAGCTTTTTCTGTTATTCGTTTGTCAATAGTTAAAGTCGTATTATCACTAATTCCTTTAATAATATTGACTAAAGGTGAGTTCTTTTCAGATAGCAGCTTAGCAATTTGAGTACTCTCTCGTGATGACTTTGGTGTTACTAATGACAAATCAGATAAATAACTATTCCAAACTTTGATGTAATTACTGAAATAGATTCTTTGGGCATCAGAAAGGACAGATGCCTTGCTTTGACTTAAAGAAGCATAGTCACCTAATACCCAGTTGTCTTCATTAAAAAACTGCTCTGCAGATTTAACCATAGCAGGCAAAACTTTAGTAATGTAGGCTTCTTTGGTATAAATAAAGTTAATAGGTTCTTTCAGAGTTCCACCAGTCTTACGTCGGAATAACAAGTGACTTTGCACTCCACCCATACTTGAAAAGGATACAGGTGTAACTCCTCCCTTTCCAGAGAGAGTAACTGTATTTATGGTATCTTCTAATACCATGGTTGCAATGTCTCTTTGCGCAATTTCCTGTCTACGACGTTCTACTAATTCTTCATCATAGGGAACGCTTGGTGTAATGCTTTGTTTTGAAAGAATCTGATTCAGAGCTTTTTCAACAGATTTTTTTTGTTGGTCACTCATACCTGATGATTCTGTTTTAGACAAATTGGACATTAACCAGTTTTGCATAAAAGCAGCATCAAAATGTTCTTTGTGGAACATCATAAGATAAGCTTTTAATGCATCATAGCTATTAATATTGTTGGAGCCATTAGCTGTGCGTAGAAGTTCATCCAACTTATAGCTGATTAATGGCATTACGTTGTCTTGAAGAATTCTATAATAGGCTGACTCCCCAACATCTTTCATTTGGCTGCCTTGATAAAGGCCAATACGATAGCTGAGCGGAGGGGATAATAAATCTGGAATTTCTTTACTGGTAGTTGTATCTCTAACTTGTTCAGCAAATGTTACAGCCTTAAGTAAATCAGGGCCGTCTGTATATTTTTTTACATCTGAAGCTAAGTCAGTTGCTTTTTTATCAACCTGTTCAAGATATGATTGGTTATTGGAGTAACTATTCAACATCATTGTCAAACATGCGATTACTACAGTTGCAATAGCTCCAATACCTAGCCAATACAAGATTTGTTTTTTGACAAACCAAGATTTATTCTCACCAGCCAAATTTGCCTCGCTTAAAATAACGTCAGCAAATAGTCTATTTAAGAAAAAGCTATGTTCGTTATTCTGAGTAGAGGCCTGGTTTGAATCCAAGTATTTTTTAGATAATTGGAAATCACTTTGCAAACCTTCCAGTATAGGGTTGAGATGTTGTCCTGTTTGAGTTGAGCTTGAAAAATAAACACCTCTCCATGCGATAGGTTGCTCAAATTTTGAAGATTTAGACAGTTCTTTAAATAGGGAAAGTACGGCCTGATTAAGACGCTCGAACTCCTCAGGGAATGCAAAAGCCGCAGCCTTGTCTTCAGTGGATTCTAATTGGTGAACAGTACCCAACATAGAGGAGCGTAATTTATCTACAATATCTGCTAAGGCATTAGAAGCAGTAGCGATAGGGGTTTCCATTCCTTCTGTATTAGATAGAGGAATCCCTAAATATTGATTTCTTTGTTCTTCAGTTAGATGGTTAAAGAATTCATTAAAACCATGCAATAAATCTAATTTGGTTATCATAAGATAAACTGGAAAATGTATACCTAATTTAGTATGCATTTCATGGATTCTTTTACGCAGTTCTACTGAGATTTCTGTTATATTGGTTTTTCCGCCCAATAAATCATCTACGCCTACAGTAACCAATACTCCGTTTATTGGCTGTTTAGGTCGGTAACGTTGTAGCAGCGTTACAAATTCTTCCCAGTCACTAGAATCTTTACTGCTATGATTGTCATGTAAAGATAATCTACCAGCTGTATCGAGAAATACTATTTCATCCGATAGGAACCAATCACAATCTCGTGTACCTGCTAGGCCACTTACAGATGTCCCCAAAGTGCTCTCTAAGGGGAAGTTAAGGCCAGAACGTTTGAGTGCAGTCGTTTTACCAGATCCTGCTGCCCCTAGGACAACATACCATGGCATTTGATAGAGGTATTGACCTTCTTCTAGTCTAGCCAACAAACTGTTTTTAGATTTAGAAAATTTAGCATTCTTTAATACTTTGTCCATTTCAGCAAACTGGCGGCTCATAGAGCTAACATCATTTGCACTTTTTAAAATAGGTTCTTGGGCTGCTCGAATTTCTTTCAATAAAGCAGCGTTTCGTCGGGATTCACGATATTGGCGAAATACAGCTTTAGCCAACCAAATACCAATAATAGTGGCACACACTGCAAAACGAATAGTTTTGCTTACTAAGGGGCGAACTTCACCTATGGAGATTAATGGGCCAATAAACCATACTAATATAATTAGGCCAGTAATACCCAACATCACCCATAAAGAGCGAGAACCTAGAAAATAAATAATTTTTTTCATGTCTATTTTTTCCGTATCAATCTAAAATAGATTATTGTGTGTTTGCACTACCGTTTTGTTAAGGATTGGAGGTATTGTTTTTTATTTCGACTGTGCTACCTAGTTTGGGTCCAGTTTCTGTAGTAAATAATGTAATTTCAACCCTTCGGTTTTTAGCCCTGTTCTCCAAAGTATCGTTTGGTGCTACAGGATCGGTTGAGCCTCGCCCTTCAGAACGGATGCGTGTTCCACCATTTTTAACGTAATTCAATAAAATTTCTTTTACTGCATCTGCCCGAGCCTGTGATAAATGCCAGTTGGATGGAAAATTTAAGCTCTGAATTGGCTGATTGTCAGTGTATCCCGTAACAATAATTTGTCCTTCCACACTATCTAAGGCTTGGCTAACCGCAGCCAAAACAGGATAATATTGGTCTTGAATTTGTGCAGAGCCGGATTCAAATAAGCCATCACCTAAAATAGTAACAGTGCTTCTGTCTTGAAAATCTTCCACAGATACTAATTTTCTAGCAATCTCATTTTCCAATAAAGGCCGTAGTCGGACTGTTTTTTGTGTATCCTGTTGTTTGGTGATTACTGAAGGGAGTTTGAGGCTGTTTACTTTTGTACTGGCTGTATTGAATTTATCTCCTAATGACCATTGCATTGTAAAATAGCCTACACCTAATGCAACAGCTCCTAATACGCCTACTACCCATAAAGGAATAGCAAGCCTGCGTTTCCTTTGAATATTATTTGTAATAATCGGGTTATGTTTAAAAAGATTAGCAGTTTGGTCAGGTCGTTTACTGTGAATTAAGGCAAGTAGGTCCCTTTTAATTTTATCGATCTCAAGCTCCCCATTGTTTAGAACCTGGTACTTACCTTTGTAACCAAATTGTAGGCATAAATACATAAACTCCAATAAATCAATATTCTTATCAGAATCTTGTTTCAAATTTTGAATGATTTCAAAAAAACGTTCTCCACCCCAAGTTTCATCGTAAAAAGATACTAATAAGCTATTCTTTGACCAAGTTTCATCAGCCCAGCCTGCACGGACTGCTAATTCATCTACAAATGTACAAAGACAGTATTTTGCAGCCTGAATGGCATCATATTTAGCTCCATTTTTTTCAGCATTCTCTTCAAAATTATTAATTAAGAGAGAGAATTTATTAATTAGGCTGTCAGTAGATAATTGACTAGTAGTTTGCTGCATAGAGTTAGCCAAGATAAGAACAGGTTTAGCAGCTTCAATTAAAGGGTTATAAACATTTACTGCGTTGTTTGCAGTATTATTCTGGTTATTCATAATGAAATTCCAAATTAAATCAAATTAACTTAAAGACTTAATCGCCCAAAATTCAACATCTAAATTAGGGAAATTACCAGCCAAATGGAAAGCCATACCTGAGGAAGTATCAAACATATCCCATAATTCATGTTTTTTATCTAATTCAAAATAAACATAACCACTATGGTATGGTAATTCTCTTGGTGCCACGGATAACGCATGAACTTTAATTCCAGGTAAATGGTAAGCAACCAATTCCTTAACTTTTTCTACAGTACCTATTTTTACTACACTTGGAATTTTTTGGCGTAAGGCTTCGTTAGGCATATCAGCTTTGATGGCTAGGACAAATGAAGCTTTATCCAGTAAGCTTTGATCAGGAGTTTGGGCGACTCGGGTTGCTTCATCACGCAAATCTAATGGAATTCTAATTGCTCTTTGTTCAAGTACAATAGACAGTGATTTGCGCAAGTTAAAAAATAATTTACCAAAACATGATGCTAGATCATTGTGTTCATAAATAGGAACATCTCCTACCTTGCGTGAAGGAAGGAAAGTCATTAAATCAGCACATAATTTTGATAAGTTGACAAATAATTGTTCTGGATGAGTTTGACGAGCGCCTTCATTTTCATGATGCAAATAAGCCAGATACCGATTGATGGTCTGAAGCATCATAAAGTCCATTACTTCAACAGAACCTCCGGTATTCGGGTCGTTTACAGCGTTAGCTAGACTATTGCTTTTTTGCATTAATAAGCCATATATTTCTGAAATGTAAGCTTTTAGGTGTTGTTGCTTTTGGCTTCCTAGGGAAGGTGGAATATATGATTCGTCTAGAATGATTTCAAAGTCTGCTGAACTGGATCGGATAACTGCAATAGGAAGGGCAGTTTGATTGCTAGTTAAATCATTTTCTAAAATCAATGTAGGATTAAGATCTGCTAGTGTAATTTGGCGACCGTCTAATTCGGAGTTTGTTGTATCTGCAAGGGTTTTCTCAAATGCTTTATATCGGTAAGAGTGAGCAGAATTTTGATTTAGAAAGTCAATCTCATTATTGACAGAGGATGGCAGAGTAATGGCTAAGCAAACTTTGGTATCTTTTATGTTTGCAGGTACTTTTAAGCTTAAATTTTCAAGTTGTTTTTGGGAAAACACAAATATAGAACCATCAG
The DNA here is from genome assembly GCF_001812725.1 of Neisseria sp. HMSC067G12. Taxonomy (NCBI): domain Bacteria; kingdom Pseudomonadati; phylum Pseudomonadota; class Betaproteobacteria; order Neisseriales; family Neisseriaceae; genus Neisseria; species Neisseria sp. HMSC067G12. The sequence continues at coordinate 9,683 of NZ_KV810190.1, forward strand.
GAAAAATACCTTCTGCTTCACGAATACCAAGAACACCATGTTTGAGGCCGTCTGAATCCAGTACTAAAGATGAAAATCCCCAAAAATAACCTTCTTTAGAAACAGCTAGTTGACGTAATCCAGACTCAAGATAACGTTCAAATTGCTGGAAATGCTGTGGGGTAATAAAGATTCCCTCCGACCAAACTACTTTTGCTTCAATTGCCATGCATTCAACCTCAAATTATTTATATATAAGTATTTATTCCTCGCGGAAAATGCCTTTGCTCAGATCACTATTATTCTTACGAGTTTTCCCATTTTCTTTGATAGTCGGATCATCAGGATGGCGCTCTTTATATTCTTTTAGCATTTCTTGCATCTCTGATTTCGATAATTGATATAATTCATTTTTCCCAATATTCACGTAGAAATAGTGTTTCCCAAACTGATACCATCGTTGTTTTTGTTTTAATAAAATTAATTTCCATTGACTATTATCCAAATCACGATAACTGGCAACAACACCTAGGTATTTCAGATGAGAATCCATCTTGATAGGTAATACAGAAACCGTATCAGGGTGTAACATGAATTGGTTTTGTTGAATTAATTTGTCTCCTAAAGTTTCTTTAGCATTATTAGTAAGATCAAAATAGTTTGCTTTTTTAAATTCACCATCAGATGACAGTTGATATAAATCCAATCTTATGGGGGAAGGTTGATCAACTAAATTTGGATTGACATCGGGAGAAACTATGATTTGTACATCAATTTTTTCTCCACTTTCGTCAGATTCTTTTGGTGGTTTATGGTTGGATGCGCATGCGCTTACCATCAAAGATATCATTGCAAATGATATATATTTTATCAGTTTTCCATGCATTTTGGTTACCTAGGTACATCAATAGTGATTGTATTTAATGATAGAAATTTTAAATTAATCGACAGCCTAGATTTTAGGAACTAGTTGGTCTATGACTGTCGATCGAAATACTAAGATTTCTTATTTTACTTAGAATTATAAAGTATTTTTCTTTCTAAGTTTATATTTATATTGGTAATTGAAGTCATGATTGCTTGCGTCGATATTTACGCTCAAAACTTGTTTCCCCTGTGTTGCGCAGGTAAGTAGTTCTTGGCTGATTTGTGGTAGAACCGTATTGGTAAGAATCGCATCGATCATGCGGCCACCTGATTCAACTTCTGTACAACGTGAAGTGATTAGTTTTAACACTTCAGGGGTATAGTGTAGGTCGATGCCATGATTATCTTTAATGCGTTTTACGATACGGTCTAATTGCAATTCAACAATTTTTGAGAGCATATCATCGGATAGCGGATAGTAAGGAATAACTTGCATCCGGCCTAATAAAGCAGCTGGGAAAGTTTTCAGCAGGGGAGTACGCAGGGCTTTAGTTAGGCCTTCTGGAGTAGGCAACATTTCGGGATCATCACACATATCCATAATTAAATCTGTACCAACGTTGGTGGTAAGAATGATAATGGTGTTTTTAAAGTCGATATAGCGGCCCTCGCCATCTTCCATCCAGCCTTTGTCGAATACTTGGAAAAAGATTTCATGAACATCTGGATGTGCTTTTTCTACTTCATCGAGTAAGACAACACTGTAAGGTTTACGACGTACAGCTTCAGTCAATACGCCACCTTCACCATAGCCGACATAACCTGGAGGAGCTCCTTTCAAAGTGGATACAGTATGAGCTTCTTGATATTCACTCATGTTGATGGTAATCACGTTTTGTTCACCACCATATAATGTATCGGCTAGAGCCAGTGCAGTTTCGGTTTTACCCACGCCGGAAGGGCCAGCAAGCATGAAAACACCAATAGGCTTGTTGGGATTGTCTAGATTGGCGCGTGAAGTTTGAATACGGCGGGCAATCGCATCCAAACCGTGGCGTTGGCCGATGATGCGCTTATTTAAGGTATCAGCAAGCTGTAATACAGCCTCAACCTCGTCTTTCATCATTTTTCCGACAGGAATTCCAGTCCAGTCTGCTACAACGTCAGCAACCGTACGACTGTCTACTAACGGCATAACCAAAGGTTGGACGCCTTGCAGTTTTTTCAATTTAGTAACCAGTTCTTTTTGGCGGGTACGCAACTGTTTATTTTCTTCATCGGTTGTTTCTTGTTCAACCTGCATGATTTGTTCACGTACAGCCAATAGCTCGGCAACTAAGTCTGCTTCAGATTTCCATCTGTCTTCTAATTTTTTCAGACGGCCTTCAACCTCAGTTAATTCTTTACCAATATTTGTGATTCTAGCTTCAGAATCAAAACTGAGTTTTTTCTCACGTTCTAAATTTGCTTGCTCAAGTTTTAATGCTTCTGACTTCTTGCGTAGATATTCAATGCTTCCAGGTACAGCATGTTGGCTGACTGCAACACGTGCGCAGGCAGTATCAATCAGGCCTACAGCTTTATCGGGGAGCTGACGTGCTGGAATATAGCGGTGAGAAAGTTTTACAGCAGCCTGGATTGCTTCATCAAGAATAATCACTTTATGGTGTTTTTCTAGAGAAGCATTCAATGCCCTAAGCATGTTGATGGCTTTTTCTTCATCGGGTTCATCTACTTGTACAACTTGGAAGCGACGAGTTAGGGCAGGATCTTTTTCAAAATATTTTTTGTATTCTGCCCATGTGGTTGCACCAATAGTACGAAGTTTGCCACGAGCTAATGCAGGTTTGAGTAAGTTGGCAGCATCACCAGTACCGACAGCTCCACCGGCACCAATTAAAGTATGGATTTCGTCGATGAATAGCACGATTGGGGTTGGGCTGGATTCTACTTCATCCATAACTGCTCTGAGGCGTGATTCAAATTCTCCGCTAACACTGGCACCAGCTTTGAGCAAACCGATATCCAATAGAATTAATTGAACGTCTTTCAACCCAGGCGGAACATCTCCGGCAGCTAAACGTAATGCCAAAGCTTCAACCACAGCAGTCTTACCAACACCGGCTTCACCTGTAAGAATCGGGTTGTTTTGACGGCGACGCATTAGGATGTCAATCATTTGTCTGATTTCAGTGTCACGGCCTGTGATTGGATCTATTTCGCCATTTTTAGCCTTTTCGGTAAGATTGCTGCCGTATTTAGCTAAGGCACTTTCTTTGTGGGTAGCATTAGGCTCGGAAGATAAGGCATTCTGGGTAACATCAAGATTCTCTTCAGAGTTAGCAGTAATAGCAATAATATTGTTTGCCAATGTCTCCGGTTTGATTTTCAGGAACTCAGATGAAATATTGGCCAGAATACCCTGTAAAGTCTTATTTTGCAGCATGGTATAGAAAATATGAGCTGTACGGATTTTGTCTGTACCAAATTTTAGTGAACTGTATGTCCAAGTTTGTTCGACAAGGGTTTGGATATGTTCGGAGAAGTCAATAACGGCAGTAGCACCAACAGGTAATTTTTCTACTGCAGCCAATACATCTTTTCGTGCTTTGACTTCATCTAAGTTAAACTGATTTATCAGGCAGAAGATATCTGTTTTTTCAGTTTGAAGTAGAGAGTGTAGCCAGTGTACTAATTCAACATAGCTGTTTTCTCGAAGACGACAGAAGGTATAGGCATTTTCCAAAGTTTTATACAAAGTAGTATTTAACTTACCAAATAATACGCTGCGGCTGATGTTTGACATAAGACGTCCTTAGTTAAATTATTTCAAATATGTCCAAAAATAGTTTTCTAAAGCTTTTATCGACGATGGCCGTCTGAAAAGCCGATTAATGATTGCTGACAATCAAGTCTTCTGCGTCTCGGGAAACATTTCCCAGCCAAGTTGATAAGCCGAGTTGAGTGTTCCCTCCTAAATCCATCAGTGGAACTTCTTTTTGCATCAGAATAGGTTGAATGTCCCATTCATATTCTTCTGCGGCAAATAAACGAACCCATTCTCGTAAACGGGCTGTATTAATACCGTCTTTAAAGAATGATTGGTAGGCTGGTAAGGTAAGTGGGCCAATAATAATCCGAAATTTACTTTGCACATCATAGAGTTTGTCACCTAGTAGTAAACCATCACCAAGTGTGTAGTTACTCATAATCCCAATTTGCGTTTTCTCTTCTTCAACCTTAACCCAGTACCCCACGTTAGTTTGAATGTTAACGGGAACTTGGAAATAGCGAGTGAGCAGTTGTTGCAGGTTGACTGCAGATCGGCTTTGTTTTATCAATAGACCGGAAAAATAACGTTTGGCAAATTCGTGAATTAAGCCTTTGTTATGTGTGGTCGGAATGTTAAGGCCGTTAAAACTGGCAATATATTTTCCGAAGCGGTCTTCAGCATTTTTATCTAAAGATGTAATGCTTTGGGCATTAGCCCATGCTCGATAGAATAAGATAGCCAGACGGTGTTGCAACATATTTGCAAAACCTGCCCATGCCCGGTCACCGTGTTGATGTTGGCGTTCATAAGCATACTCGGTTAAATGTAGAGGTAGTGGGCCAGATGGGCCAAACAGACCAAATCCATTAATGGAAATTTCTACATAATGTGGTGATAAGGTTACCGATTGGAGATTGCGTGGGGCAAAAGTAAGCGAAGGATTTTGGTGGATCCTTATTTTCTCCATTTTGGGGCTAATAGCTTTGCCTAATATTTGCCCACCAGTAATAAATTTAACGGACTCAAGCTGGCGCAAGAGTGAAAAATAATCATACTTATACGGCTGAGAGGAAACTTTATTTAAAAAGACTGTAAGTTTTTCATCCCAAGCATTGTCTAATGAGTCACCAAAATCTGTTTTAGGGTTGACTGGACTCATATAATCATTCTCTCTCCAATTTCAGACGGCCAAGTAGCAATATGACCTTGCTGGAGCGTGTCAATTCTCAGTTGTACAAATGAGTTAATAGACACCAAACGTCGGAAATAATGGTTTAAAACTGATCCAAATAGGAAAGGATGGACGCCGCCTAATTGAGCTTCGTCTAGTGTAATGGTAATGTTGATTCCTCTGATAGGGGCTGCAACTCCATAATGACGGACTACTTTGTTAATAATTGAGGTTTCAACTCGTGTAATTGATTCAATCTGTTTTTTCAGTAAATCGCTTTCAGAAGAAACAAATACTGTTAAAAGCTCTTTCAAAGCAACAGGCGCATCTTCTTTATCAGTATTCAAGAGCGATAGGTAATTTAAGCTCAATTGATTTAAAAATGACCAAAGTGTCCTATCTTCACTTACTGCTTCTTGAGGCCTTGTTAATTTAGAAATCAGTTTAATTGATTTGACTGGCAAAAATCCCTCAATAAGAAAGTCAGATTCTCCGTCTCGAGGCATGATTAGAGGCAAATCTCTGCTTGTACACCAAGTATCGACAGAAAGGTGTTGTATGTTTGAATTAAAGGCGTAATTCTGATTATTAGCAAGAGATAAAAATACCTCACTACCTAAATAGGAAGAGCGAAAACCATTTTTAGCTGAGTTTTCGGATGGTACTCTATCAGCACGACGAGCAGAAAAATAAGCATGTTGAGTTTGGGACTCAGGAAAGAGTCCTATATCCGGTGCTTTGTACATTGGTGAAAATACTACGGTTTGAAGGTTGTTGGTATCAAAGCCTTTTACTTGCTCGATAGCGTAGACTTCATAATTCAGGGGCTGGGTACGGTCGATAACGACATGGTACTCCTGATCTTGAATATTTACCGGAAAGCGTGAGCTTTTTTTTCTGAATAAGTTGACGACTGGTACGGCATTTACAGAGAAATCATCTACACCGATCAGCTCAGTTAATTCAGGTATTTTATTACTGAATAAAAATGAAAGACTAAAATAGCGTTTACGATAAGTAATAATTTTTTTATTGACTCCCTTATCGTTTACGATTTCCTCTAAATGTTCAGGTACTTTAGGTAAGTGTCCTTTTTTTTCGGCTTGTTGGACGGCTTGTTTAATATTTTTTTGAGAAATAAATAGAAACTTTTCCGGTAGGCGTGAATACTCCTGCATAATTCGGAATGCACTCACCGATTTATCTAAATTAAATGATAAGGCTTCATCTTCTCGAAAACCACGATGTTCTGGTGTAGTAGGTAATGGGTAATACCATTGTTTTGGATTTTCGTAACTGTGGCAAACAACACCCACGCATTCAGAAGCCAATAGAAACAGCAATGAAGATGATTTGGAAAGCTCTGTACCCAAAAATATAGATAATTCATCTGGCAACATCTCTGAACATGTACCTGGTACGCTCAATGAAAAATCCAAACGCAAGGCAGATTGTACTTTCTTACCAGAGGATTGTTTGAGTGCAGGGAGTGCGTTTGGTAAATAACCTATTGAGTCAGTATATTTGGCTTTTTCAATACGAAGTGGCAGAATTTCAGTAGTTTTAGTTACAGAAAATGGACAACTTACTCTAAATTCATCAATAGGCAGAGACCTTAATATTTTTCCTCGTTCCAGTAGATTGATCACATCAGCGTTATATTGATTAGTAGGCTCTAGATTGACAATAGCTGCAGCCGGTTTTTGATTGATGAAGTCAGGATAAACAACTTCTAAGATTCTTTGGACAAAACGAGGATACTCCGCATCCAGTTTAAGTTGGGTGCGTGCAGTAAGAAAACTTACCCCTTCCAAGAGTCTTTCAACATAGGGGTCAGGAATATCAGTTGTATCTAAAGCTAATCTTGAGGCTATCTTAGGATATTGGGCTGCAAACTCTTTACCCATTTCCTTTAGAAAAGTTAGCTCTTTGTTGTAGTAAGACAGTAATTTATTATTCAAGCCCCATTTCCCCCATCTAATAAGTCAAACAATCCTGTTTCAACATCCATGCTGGTTCGGAGCAAGAATTCTTTAGGATAAGGATTGAGTTTCAGGTAACCTTTGATTTCAATAATGAGTTTATTGTGTAAAGCATCGTCATCATCGTCTGAGGTATTTACGATCACTTGTAGAGTCTTATTTTCAAGACGCGGTTCAAAATCGATGATGGCTTGTTTGATATTCTGTTCCACATCTTGCCATTCAATATCGGAAAAATTAATACCAGAAAGGGGAGGGATACCATAATTTAATGTAGAAGAGCGTACATTTTCAGTTAGGTCAATCCCCATAGTTTCTGCTTGCATGTTGCATGTATTCAGTAGATAAAGAATATCACGCAGTACTGCTTGCCGATATTGATCAAGATTAATGACCTGATCGGAGCGTGCCTCTTTTTTTCTGCGTGGCTCTTCATCTGTTAGTCTGTCAAATAAAGAGGGTAACAGTTGATTTTTGAATTGCGACATGTTTAATTGTTGGGTTTGAAAGATGGATAGATTTTAATGATTTTGTTCAAATCTAATATTACAAATATCTAAAAGGCCAAAATCATGGTTGTCGGTATACAAAGTTTTTTGACCAACCCCTGTAAAGAGTTGCTCTGCTATTTCTATCCAGTCAGTTTGTGAACATTTCATTAGTAGATCTGACCATGCTGTTTCTTCACCAGGCATAACAGCATAACGAGCAGGGCTGGTACATTGAATACATTCACCATTAGTAAATTTGATTTCAGACGGCCTCCAAATGATGTCCAGTAAGGAACTTGGTGTCTTGAAAGAAATATTTTCAATAGAATTCCATGTTTGCCAGTAGTAGTGACCTTGATAGAAATATTCATAAACGAAGGCGGTACGTACGTCTCCATCCATAATCCAGTCACTATCAATCTCGGAAACTGATTTATCTGCTAAAAGGTAAGTAATATGTACGGGCGAGCCTTCTATATTCTCAGATAGCACAGTATAATCATCGACAAGGGCTTTATTTTTCTGTTCTGAAACATGGGCAACTAAAGAGAGTTGCTTTTGAAGAATATCAAGTTTGCTTGCGTGTTGTTCTAGTGTTTTTGGTTTTTGTTGGGCTTCCAAAACTGCCTGACGCCGCATTTCAGCAGAAATATTTTCAATAAGATAAAGCATTAAAGGTTTTTGGGTATGAGGAAACAGTTTTTGATATTGTCCAATCTGTTTTAAAGCCTGTTCCCATTTTGCGCACAGACACTGATATTGAATCAGTGCTAAACGATGTTCTTGATTGTCAGGATTTGAACGTACAAGCTCAATCATCTCTGATAATTTAGTCTTCAAATCCATTTCAATGATCCCTTATTTAATTTATAAAGATGAATAATAGAAGTTAAAAACAAGATTAATTTTTCAGTTAAGTAGTGCCGTCTGAAAAGTGAAAACATTTATATATAAAGCCTGACTTAAAAACGCCTTTTAAGTCAGGCTTTTTTAATTAAATCTACATATCAATTATGCAGATTTGTTTTCTTTGATATTGAAGGCCATTTGAACTTCAGCACCTTTAGAACCTTTATCGGTTTGTTCCCAATATTGGTTTTTCACTTTTGCAGCTTGGAATGAATAACGCATTTTCAGAGCATCATTGTCTTGTACGCCAATGAATTTCACACCGGTCACTAAGACATCTTCTAATGTAGTGCGTGAGTATTCAATTTGTTCACCACCAGCTTTACATACAGAAATTTCTACTTTGCTCAAGTGTTGGCCAGTAGCGCAGTTTTTCAAAATGGTTGGAGCTGCTTTATCGATAGCAGCAACTACGGTCAAGTCATTGAAATTGACTTTACCGGCACCACCGCCACCACCGCTAGTCATTGAACCAGGTTGCTCTGCACCCCAGTCAAAACTTTCGATGTTAGTCCAGTCTTTGTGGTTAGAATCTTTTGATTCGCCATTTACACCTTCAACTTTCATGAACATATCAATAGCCATTTTTTACTCTCCTAGTTAAAAAATACAAGCGATTTAACAACAGGGCACTAAATATACCCAACTAAATAAACTAAGCCTGACTATTCTTGTTTAGTCGAAGGCAATTTGGAAACCAAGCGTAGAGAAACGGTAAGCCCCTCAAGTTGATAATGAGGACGCAGGAAGAACTTAGAAGTGTAGTATCCTGGATTATCTTCTACTTCTTCTACAACTACCTCTGCAGCAGCTAATGGTTTGCGTGCTTTCGTTTCTTGCGTAGAGTTGGCAGGGTCTCCATCTACATAATTCATAATCCATTCGTTCAACCAGCGTTCCATGTCATCACGTTCGCGGAATGAGCCAACTTTGTCACGAACAATACATTTTAAGTAGTGTGCGAAACGGCAGCATGCGAATAAATAAGGCAAGCGAGCAGATAAACGTGCATTGGCGGTAGCATCTGGATCATAATATTCAGATGGTTTATGCAAAGATTGCGCACCGATAAATGCAGCTAAATCCGTGTTCTTGCGATGAATTAATGGCATAAAGCCCAATGCAGCCAATTCTGCCTCTCGGCGGTCGCTAATGGCGATTTCTGTTGGGCATTTCATGTCTACACCACCATCATCGGTTGGGAATGTGTGGCAGGGAAGATTTTCAACGATACCGCCTGATTCCACACCGCGAATAGCGGTACACCAACCATAGTATTTAAATGAGCGATTAATATTTACTGCCATTGCATAAGCAGCATTGGCCCAAGTATATTTATTGTGATCTGCACCTTCTGTTTCCTCTTCGAAGTCAAATTCGTCTACAGGATTTGTTGTGGCACCATAAGGCAGGCGAGACAGGAAACGAGGCAGGGCTAAACCGATATAACGTGAATCTTCGGATTCACGCAGGCTTCGCCATGGAGCATATTCGGCATTTTGGAAAATTTTACTTAAGTCGCGCGGATTAGCTAATTCTTGCCAAGACTCCATTTGCATTAATTTGGGAGATGCACCAGCAATAAATGGACAGTGTGCAGCCGCTGCAATCTTCTCAAGACTATTGAGCATTTCTACATCAGGGGCAGAGTGATCAAAATAATAGTCACCTACTAAGCAACCAAAGGGTTCACCGCCAAATTGGCCGTATTCTTCCTCATAAATACGTTTAAAGAGTGGGCTTTGATCCCAAGCCGTACCTTTAAAGCGTTTTAAATTACGAGCAACTTCCTTTTTGGAAATAGGTAATACTTTGATTTTCAGTAAAGTATCTGTTTCGGTATTGGTCACTAAATGATGCAGGCCGCGCCATTCACCTTCAAGCTTTTGAAAGTCCTCATGATGCAAGATCAAGTTGATTTGTTCAGAAAGCTTTCTGTCAATTTCGGCAATAATTGCTTCAATGGTTTGATAGGTATCATCTGAAATGGTGACGACATTTTGTAAGGCTTGCTGAGCCAATGTTGCGACTGCATTAGTTACAGCGCTTTTAGCTTCTTCCGTTTTAGGTTTGAATTCTTTTTGAAGCAGCTGTTCAAATTCATTGGTTGCAAACACATGTTGCGAACTGCCATTTTCTAGGGTATCTAATTGTTTTTCAGCCATGATTTACTTTCACTTCTAGTTTTATTAGAGACTATTGTTCATTTTTGGATGTTGATTTGGGCGCGGCTGCAAGACTTTTTAGTAATTCGCTGTCTCCTAAGACTTTTCCAATTAGTTCTTCAGCCCCACTTTTACCATCCATATATGAGAGTAAATTAGACAGTTCTGTACGTGCCTGTAAAAGCTCATTTAGAGGTGCTACTTTTTTAGCTATCGCAGCCGGTGAGAAGTCATCCATGCTTTCCAATTCGAGTTCTACATTCAAATTCCCTTCACCTGTCAATGTATTTTTTACGTTGAAGGCGACACGAGGTTTAAGGGCTTTCATGCGTTCGTCGAAATTGTCTACATCAATTTCTAAGAATTTTCGTTCGGCCAAGTCAGGCAGTGGCTCGACAGGTTTACCAACCAAATCTGCCATAACACCCATAACGAAAGGCAGTTCAATCTTTTTCTCTGAGCCATACAACTCTACGTCATATTCAATTTGCACGCGAGGAGCTCGATTGCGGGCAATAAACTTTTGACCTGATGATTTATTTCGTGACATGGTTATAACCTTAGGATAATTAATAATGTTGTATATCTAAAAGATATTTACGAAATTGTGGATGAGGTTTACTAATTTTAGGAATTTGCTGTATCTTCATCTGGTTTGCCAATTAAAACTTCTAAATTGACAATACTTTCTGGGCTAATATCTTTCATGATGTCATAAAAGTTCATATTCATTTGTCGTTGCACTCTGCGGATAAACAGTGGTGCAGGGTGGCTGGGCTCAAGAGTTTCAAAATAAATGCAGATTTTCTCTAAAGCCAGATCAACATCAGCGCGATTTTTAATATTCAGACGGCGCCATGCATCAGCCTCTTGAATAGATTGTTCTTGCGTAATAGCCAAGCTGTTAGTTTCAGAGGGTAACTCAGGCTGTTCTGTCTGTTGTACTGAGGGAGTGCTCCCATCATTATAGTTGATGGCTTTGTGAATTAGGGTAAGGGGTTTCTGAATAACATCAAAATCAAGTGAGTGTTCATCCTGTAAATTAGACGAGAAAATGCGTTGGATGTCTTTCAGACAGTCCAATGCTTGAATTAATGCAGTTAATTCAGGTTTCCCTGTATCGGCATTTACTCTAATATCGAGCATTAGCCGCTCTTTACCTCCTGGATAATTTTGTGAATCATTTCCTTGTAGTATGGAAACAGCTTCTTTGACAGTAATTGGTTGTTGAGTTAACCCATTTATCAATAATTTAGATGCAAGAATCTCTTTGATGATGCCATCAAGTGTAGTAAAGGAGCTAAGGGCATTGATCCTGTAAAAGGGATCAAATTCACCGTCTTCATCTTCAAGTTTGGGGTAAATGGATTCCCAATATAAGTCTATATTAGCTCTAATTGCTTCGCAGCCAGCGTAGAACCCTACGAGTCCATGTTTGGCAGTAAGAGCTTGTGCATAATAAGCCAAGACATGTAAATCTTTAGACTCGGCTAGCAATTGATTGCACAACTTTTCTACTGTTGCCCAGTCGGCCTCTTCTGCCGGAATAATCGTGTCACCATATTGTTGTTCTGGTTTGCCTTCAGCTACGCTTTGTAGTTCTAAAAAGCGGCTATCGTATTCGATATTTACACCTTCGGGACTGTCGATAGAGATAGGCTCGTCCCATCGAGGAAATGTGTTCATCTACTTATAATCCAAATAACTTATTAAACAGTGAGCATGAGGGGAGGCCTTCATGTTTTATGTGGTAACCGCTTTCAATCTCTTGCCAAAAACTACCAATGCCGTCTGAATCAGATAAAAAGTTGTGAAAGGATTCAGAGAGGATAGAGCTCTCTGTTGTATCACTACTGTAAAAATCTTCGATACAATATTCCCCTTCTTTTAATATCTTGCGAAAGGAATTTTTTTTCTTTAAAAGAAAAAAAAGAGAATCAAGTGATTCGGGAATAGAGCTAGGTTTATAAAATAACACAAATGGGTATTTTCTGCCAATTTTATCAGAACTACCAGCAGCCATACCAGTATAAATAAGATCATCGGGTAATTTGATGCAAAATAGCCAAATTTGCAAAGGGGAATATGTTTTTCGAGTGAATGAAATTAATTTGTTTTGGCCGGAGCATCGGTTAAACCAGTTATCCCAAAAGAATCTATCATGAGTTTGAAGATTCTCGGAGAAAATAAAATCACGGGATTGATTCAGTTTGCCAAAAAAATAGACTTCATTTTGCTTAAACATAAGTAGTCATCACAAGAGAAGAGTTTTTAGATTCCCAAGTTGCTAATTAGATACAACTGCTAAGACTCGTACTCTAGCATAATTTGATGTGTTGATAAATATAAATTTAAACCACTTGAAATAATAACTAAAGAAATGTAAATAATCTTTAAAAATATGCGCTTACTATATGATAGTATAGATAATAAAGTTTATCAAATACAGTTTTATTTATAGCTTATTGTTTGTTATAATTTTTGCAAAATAATGTGTTCAAAGTCCTCAGAAAGTGATTGAGGTTCCTTGTTTTGAGGTTTCTACTTGTAGATTAATTAGGATTTCGACGGAGTAATCGCATGTCCTCTTCCGGTAACACCATAGGTATTCTTGTTCCTCAGCCTTCTGCACCTGCCATGGTGTCTCAAGGTTCTGCCAATCCGCCTGAGCCGCTGACTAATGCAGCCGGGCCGGTAGATGTGATAGAGATGGTGGCCGATGTTGCCTCTAGTGCCCTTTCTTTGGTTGCTCCTGACTCTGCTGCAGCTAATGTGGCTGATGCTGTATCTGATGTGGTTTCGCTCGCTTCAATGGTCCCAGGTTTGCCTAGTGTTAGACTGCCTTCACGAAAGATGGTCAGTGGTTTTGGCGGGGGCAGCGGAGCAGGTTCTGATGGTGGGGTAGTTACTTCTGGTCATGGTCACTGTATTCCCTGTAAGGTTGCAGCAGCTATCGGTAATCCTGTCAATGCCGTACTCGGTATCAAAGTATTATTTGATGAAACAGAGACTGACTTTGCATTTGACTCCCCGCTTCCACTTGTTTGGCAGCGCAGCTACTATTCCGACCAAATAGGCAACGGCTGGCTGGGACAGGGTTGGTCGCTGCCGTTCTCCATGCGTCTTGTCCGCACTGCCGACGGTTTCCTCTATATTGATGAACAGGGCAGGGAAATTTCGTTGCCGGATATCAGCGACGAAGCGGACGAGCCTTATTCCGCAGCCGACGAAGATGAAGACGATTTATATGAAGAAGAGGCTGCCCCAAGACCTGCTTCCGCCGAAGAAGATCCCTACGGTCTGGATAACGCCTATTTTGATCCTTACGAACAAATCTTCTTTTCTCAGATTTCAGACGACCTCTACCAAATCGCCTCCCCCGACGGCGGTGCACGGCTGCTGTTTGCCGAAGTCGATTCCGGCTGCGGCATTTTCCAACTGGTCGCACAACTCGACCGCAACGGCCGCCATATCCGCCTCTGCTACGACGACAACGGGCTGCCGCACAGCATTTACGACGGCAGCGGCCGACACTTTCAGCCCGTATTCTCCTCCACCCGTCTGCACGACAACGATCCCGACTTCGACCCGGCCGGAGAACGGGACGTATTCGTTTCCGAAGACGAACGTTTCTACGTCAACCGCCTTACTTCCGTCACCTTCAACGGCAAGGAATTGGTGCGCTACGACTACGACGGCTGCGGCAATTTGACCGCCGTTTACGGACGAGACGGCAAAAAACTGCGCGGTTTCGCCTACCGAA
>NZ_KV810191.1:0-744 GCF_001812725.1 Neisseria sp. HMSC067G12
AATTCACGGGCGGCAAGGGCGGTTTCTATGCCCTCTGCAATGACAAGACGGCCATTTTCAGGAATCGGGAACAAGTGGACGGCTTGCCCCGATATGCTGCCTTTCTTACGGCTTCTCATTTTCTTTGCCGGTAATGTTTCGCCCGTTTCAGGGTCTTTGATTGCTAGTTTCTGATAGCGTGGGGCGTGTAGTCCGTCCTCTCCGCATGGCTTGTCATAGCTAGGCTGTAAATAGGTTAGGTGTAAGCCTTGTAGCTCTTCGTCCATATCGCGGATAGCGCAAACCATACAGGGGAAACGGCCAAGCAAAAGCGGCTTATCCGCGCCCGTTGTCCAATAGTCTTTTTCAGGTAGAAAACGGACGTTTTCGGGCAAATGCGCCATGTCCAAACCGCGTGATTTCAAATACTGGATAACAGGGGAATCGGGGCGGATAGGTTCTGTGCTTCTCCACAATTCGGCCAGTTTCTCGATTTGGTCTTTTTCGGGGCATGGTTGCGCTTGTGGGTGTTTGGGCGGTATCGGCAAAGGGTCTGCATTATCCATGCCTAAAACGCCTGAAACCTGCTTTAAGGCCGTCTGAAAATCACACCCGAAAAAGTGCATTACCAAGCCGAAACCATCGCCCGCGCCGTTGTTGTAATGGCTGCAAATGAATGTGCCGTTTCCGTCCTTGTCGTCATATCTGAAACGGTCTTTCCCTCCACACGCGGGGCAGGGCTGGTGTTTGTTTTTCAGGTATCGC
>NZ_KV810192.1:0-103115 GCF_001812725.1 Neisseria sp. HMSC067G12
GTACCGTAGGTGCGGGTGTGGTTTCTTCTGTAATTGCTTAATTGAGGGATATTGATAAATGGCAAACCAAAAAATCCGTATCCGCCTGAAAGCTTATGATTACAGTCTGATTGACCGTTCTGCGCAAGAAATCGTTGAAACTGCCAAACGTACTGGCGCTGTTGTTAAAGGTCCGATTCCTTTGCCAACTAAAATCGAACGTTTCAACATCTTGCGTTCTCCTCACGTGAATAAAACTTCTCGTGAACAATTGGAAATCCGTACCCACTTGCGTCTGATGGACATCGTGGACTGGACTGACAAAACTACTGATGCACTGATGAAACTGGATCTTCCAGCGGGTGTGGATGTAGAAATTAAAGTTCAATAAGAACTGAAAAACCGAACAGCTTGGCTGTTCGGTTTTTTTATAGAATTCTTAGGCCGTCTGAAAATTGTCAGACATTTGGCAACGCTTCATCCGAAAAAAATGATGGTTTTAAGAAGTTAAATTGAAATTTTTGTTGATATTTCTTTGATTTGTCAATTATAATGGTGGACTTGGTACATCCGTATCAAGTTTAACTTTGTCTGAAAGGCAGGCCAATCGTAGCCCGCCCCTTTACTTAAAAGGAAAATAATCATGACTTTAGGTCTGGTTGGACGCAAAGTTGGTATGACTCGCGTGTTCGACGAACAGGGTGTTTCTGTTCCGGTAACTGTTTTGGATATGTCTGCCAACCGCGTTACACAAGTGAAATCCAAAGATACTGACGGCTACACTGCTGTACAAGTTACCTTTGGTCAGAAAAAAGCTAATCGTGTCAACAAAACTGAAGCCGGTCACTTTGCTAAAGCGAGTGTTGAAGCTGGTCGCGGTTTGGTTGAGTTTGCTTTGACTGAAGAAAAGCTGGCTGAATTAAAAGTCGGTGATGAAATTACCGTTTCTATGTTTGAAGTTGGTCAATTGGTAGATGTAACCGGTACCTCTAAAGGTAAAGGTTTCTCTGGTACGATCAAACGTCATAACTTCGGTGCTCAACGTACTTCCCACGGTAACTCCCGTTCTCACCGTGTTCCTGGTTCTATCGGTATGGCACAAGACCCTGGTCGCGTGTTCCCTGGTAAACGTATGGCAGGTCAATACGGTAACACTAAAGCAACTGTTCAAAAATTGGAAGTTGTGCGTGTTGATGCTGAACGCCAACTCTTGTTGGTTAAAGGTGCTGTTCCGGGTTCGGTTAACAGCGACGTCGTGGTTCGTCCTAGCGTGAAAGTAGGTGCGTAATGGAATTGAAAGTAATTGACGCTAAAGGACAAGTATCTGGCAGCTTGGCTGTTTCTGATGCTTTGTTTGCTCGTGAATACAATGAAGCTCTGGTTCACCAACTGGTTACTGCTTACTTGGCAAATGCCCGTTCTGGTAATCGTGCTCAAAAGACTCGTGCCGAAGTAAACCACTCTACTAAAAAACCATGGCGCCAAAAAGGTACCGATCGTGCTCGTTCCGGTATGACTTCTTCTCCGCTGTGGCGTAAAGGTGGTCGTGCATTCCCAAACAAACCTGACGAAAACTTCACTCAAAAAGTGAACCGTAAAATGTACCGTGCCGGTATGGCGACTATTTTGTCCCAATTGGCTCGTGATGAACGTTTGTTTGCAATCGAAGCATTGACTGCTGAAACTCCTAAAACCAAAGTTTTTGCTGAACAAGTGAAAAATTTGGGTTTGGAGCAAGTTCTGTTTGTAACTAAACAGCTCGACGAGAATGTTTACTTGGCTTCACGCAACTTGCCTAACGTATTGGTTTTGGAAGCTCAACAAGTTGATCCTTACAGCTTGCTGCGTTACAAAAAAGTCGTTATCACTAAAGATGCAGTTGCACAATTAGAGGAGCAATGGGTATGAATCAACAACGTTTGACTCAAGTAATCTTGGCACCTATCGTTTCTGAAAAAAGCAACGTATTGGCTGAAAAACGTAACCAAATGACGTTTAAAGTTTTGGCAAATGCAACAAAACCTGAAATTAAAGCGGCTGTTGAGCTGCTGTTCGGCGTTCAAGTTGCAGACGTTACTACTGTTACCATTAAAGGTAAAGTTAAACGTTTTGGTCGCACTTTAGGTCGTCGCAGCGATGTTAAAAAGGCTTATGTAAGCTTGGCTGCCGGTCAAGAGTTGGATTTGGAAGCCGCTGCTGCAGCTGCAGATAAGGAATAAACAAAATGGCAATCGTTAAAATGAAGCCGACCTCTGCAGGCCGTCGCGGCATGGTTCGCGTGGTAACAGAAGGTTTGCACAAAGGTGCACCTTATGCACCTCTGCTAGAAAAGAAAAATTCTACTGCCGGTCGTAACAACAATGGTCATATCACTACCCGTCATAAAGGTGGTGGCCATAAACATCATTACCGCGTTGTAGATTTTAAACGTAACAAAGACGGTATCCCTGCAAAAGTAGAGCGTATCGAATATGACCCTAACCGTACTGCATTTATCGCACTGTTGTGCTATGCAGATGGTGAGCGTCGCTACATCATTGCTCCTCGTGGTATTCAAGCCGGTGCAGTATTGGTTTCCGGTGCTGAGGCTGCTATCAAAGTAGGTAACACTTTGCCGATCCGCAATATTCCTGTTGGTACAACTATTCACTGTATCGAAATGAAACCAGGTAAAGGTGCGCAAATTGCGCGTTCTGCTGGTGCTTCTGCGGTATTGCTTGCAAAAGAAGGTGCTTACGCTCAAGTTCGTTTGCGTTCTGGTGAAGTACGCAAAATTAGCGTAAATTGCCGTGCAACTATCGGTGAAGTTGGTAACGAAGAACAAAGCCTCAAAAAAATCGGTAAAGCTGGTGC
The DNA here is from genome assembly GCF_001812725.1 of Neisseria sp. HMSC067G12. Lineage (NCBI taxonomy): Bacteria > Pseudomonadati > Pseudomonadota > Betaproteobacteria > Neisseriales > Neisseriaceae > Neisseria > Neisseria sp. HMSC067G12. The sequence goes on from NZ_KV810192.1 coordinate 2,833, forward strand.
TAACCGCTGGCGTGGTATTCGTCCGACCGTTCGTGGTGTTGTAATGAACCCTGTTGATCACCCGCATGGTGGTGGTGAAGGCCGTACTGGTGAAGCTCGCGAACCGGTTAGCCCATGGGGTACTCCTGCTAAGGGCTACCGCACTCGTAATAACAAACGCACGGATAACATGATTGTTCGTCGTCGTTACTCAAATAAAGGTTAATTAGTATGGCTCGTTCATTAAAAAAAGGCCCATATGTAGACCTGCATTTGCTGAAAAAAGTAGATGCTGCTCGTGCAAGCAACGACAAACGCCCAATTAAAACTTGGTCACGTCGTTCTACCATTTTGCCTGATTTCATTGGTCTGACTATCGCTGTACACAACGGTCGCACTCACGTGCCTGTGTTTATCAGTGACAACATGGTTGGTCATAAATTAGGTGAGTTCTCATTGACCCGTACCTTTAAAGGCCACTTGGCCGATAAAAAGGCTAAAAAGAAATAAGGTGAATCATGAGAGTAAGTGCACAACATAAAAACGCCCGTATTTCAGCTCAAAAAGCTCGTTTGGTAGCTGATTTGATTCGTGGTAAAGACGTTGCCCAAGCTTTGAATATCTTGGCATTCAGCCCTAAAAAAGGTGCTGAGCTGATTAAAAAAGTATTGGAATCAGCAATCGCCAATGCCGAACACAACAATGGTGCAGACATTGACGAACTGAAAGTGGTAACTATCTTTGTTGACAAAGGTCCAAGCTTGAAACGTTTTCAAGCTCGTGCCAAAGGTCGCGGTAACCGCATCGAGAAACAAACTTGTCATATTAACGTGACAGTGGGCAACTAAGGAAAAGCTATGGGACAAAAGATTAACCCTACAGGCTTTCGCCTGGCGGTAACTAAAGACTGGTCTTCAAAATGGTTTGCTAAAAGCACCGACTTTTCTACTGTTTTGAAACAAGATATTGATGTTCGTAACTACTTGCGTAAAAAACTGGCTAATGCTTCAGTTGGTCGCGTAGTGATCGAGCGTCCTGCTAAATCTGCACGTATTACTATTCACTCTGCTCGTCCAGGTGTGGTTATTGGTAAAAAAGGTGAGGATATTGAAATCTTGAAGCGTGACTTGCAAACTCTGATGGGTGTGCCTGTTCATGTAAATATTGAAGAGATTCGTCGTCCTGAATTGGATGCACAAATCATTGCTGATGGTATTGCCCAGCAGCTTGAAAAACGTGTTCAATTCCGTCGCGCTATGAAACGTGCAATGCAAAATGCAATGCGTTCTGGTGCTAAAGGCATCAAGATCATGACTTCAGGTCGTCTGAATGGTGCTGATATCGCTCGTAGCGAATGGTACCGTGAAGGTCGTGTGCCTTTGCATACTTTGCGTGCGAACGTAGATTATGCAACTAGCGAAGCGCACACTACTTATGGTGTACTGGGTCTGAAAGTTTGGGTTTATACAGAAGGTAATATTAAATCTTCTAAACCTGAGCATGAGAAGAAACAAAGAAAGGCAGGTGGACGTAATGCTGCAGCCAACTAGACTGAAATATCGCAAGCAACAAAAAGGTCGTAATACCGGTATTGCTACTCGCGGTAACAAAGTAAGTTTCGGTGAGTTCGGTTTGAAAGCCGTAGGTCGTGGTCGTTTGACTGCCCGCCAAATCGAAGCTGCTCGTCGTACTATGACTCGTCATATTAAACGTGGCGGTCGTATTTGGATTCGTGTATTCCCTGATAAACCAATTACTGAAAAACCTATCCAAGTTCGTATGGGTGGCGGTAAAGGTAATGTGGAATATTACATTGCTGAAGTTAAACCAGGCAAAGTATTGTACGAAATGGACGGTGTTCCTGAGTCTTTGGCTCGTGAAGCATTTGAATTGGCCGCTGCCAAATTGCCTATTCCTACAACCTTTGTAGTAAGACAGGTGGGTCAATAATGAAAGCAAATGAATTGAAAGACAAATCTATTGAGCAATTAAACTCTGATTTGTTGGACTTGTTGAAAGCTCAGTTTGGCTTACGCATGCAAAATGCAACCGGTCAGTTGGGTAAATCTAGCGAGTTGAAACGTGTACGTCGCGATATTGCTCGTATTAAAACCATTTTAACTGAAAAAGGTGCTAAGTAATGAGCGAAGCTAAAAATGTTCGTACTTTGCAAGGCAAAGTGGTAAGCGACAAAATGGACAAAACTGTTACAGTATTGGTTGAACGTAAGGTTAAACACCCTCTGTACGGTAAAATTATTCGTTTATCAACTAAAATCCATGCCCATGATGAAAACAATCAATATGGCATTGGTGATGTAGTGGTAATCGAGGAATCTCGTCCTTTGTCAAAAACCAAGTCTTGGGTTGTAAAGGAATTGGTTGAGAAAGCCCGTACTGTTTGATTTAAAACACAGTAATGCAGCTTAATAAGAAACGAAGTCTTGCAGCAAAGTTAATTTGCGTGTAAACTTCGTTTCTTATCTTCCAGCTTCTTATGGAAGTTTCTCTCCCTTCGGGATCCAAGACTGGTTTACTAGAACCGTGATGGTTTCATTTAATAAGCAGCTTAAAGAAAGGTGCGAGTTATATGAAAGTGGTAAATTAAGTTGGTTAATTTAAAGGTACTAATATGATTCAAATGCAGACCATCTTAGATGTGGCTGATAACTCTGGTGCGCGTCGCGTAATGTGCATCAAAGTATTAGGCGGATCTAAGCGTCGCTACGCTTCTGTTGGCGACATTATTAAAGTTGCAGTTAAAGATGCAGCCCCGCGTGGTCGTGTCAAAAAAGGTGATGTATACAATGCGGTAGTTGTTCGTACTGCTAAAGGTGTGCGTCGTCCTGATGGTGCGTTAATTAAATTCGATAACAATGCTGCTGTGTTGTTGAATAATAAACTTGAACCTCTGGGTACCCGTATTTTTGGTCCGGTAACCCGTGAATTGCGTACTGAGCGATTTATGAAAATCGTTTCATTGGCGCCTGAAGTATTATAAGGAATAGCGCGATGAATAAAATCATTAAAGGCGATCAGGTTGTAGTGATTACCGGTAAAGATAAAGGTAAGCAAGGTCAAGTAGTTCGAGTATTGGGTGATAAAGTTGTTGTTGAGGGTGTTAATGTTGTAAAACGCCATCAAAAACCTAATCCAATGCGTGGTATTGAGGGTGGCATTATTGCTAAAGAAATGCCTTTAGATATTTCTAATATTGCAATCCTGAATCCGGAAACTAATAAAGCAGACCGTGTTGGTATTAAGCTGATTGAAAATGAAGGCAAAGTTAAACGCGTTCGTTTCTTCAAATCAAATGGCTCTATCATTGGAGCATAAGGAGATAACATGGCTCGTTTGAGAGAGTTTTATAAAGATACAGTTGTTCCTGAATTGGTTAAACAATTTGGTTACAAATCAGTAATGGAAGTTCCACGTATTGAAAAAATCACCTTAAATATGGGTGTAGGTGAAGCTGTTGCTGATAAAAAAGTAATGGAGCATGCTGTTTCTGATTTAGAGAAAATTGCTGGTCAAAAACCAGTTGTTACTGTTGCTCGTAAATCTATCGCAGGTTTTAAAATCCGTGATAACTATCCAGTTGGTTGCAAAGTAACATTGCGTCGTGATCAAATGTTTGAATTCTTAGATCGTTTGATTACTATTGCATTGCCTCGCGTACGTGACTTCCGCGGTGTAAGCGGTAAATCATTTGATGGTCGTGGCAATTACAATATGGGCGTTCGTGAGCAAATTATTTTCCCGGAAATTGAATACGATAAAATCGATGCTTTGCGTGGTTTGAATATTACTATTACAACTACTGCAAAAACTGATGAAGAAGCGAAAGCTTTGTTGTCACTGTTCAAGTTTCCGTTTAAAGGATAATCATGGCTAAGAAAGCACTTATTAATCGTGAGCTGAAACGTCAAGCATTGGCGAAAAAGTTTGCAGCTAAACGTGAGGCAATTTTCGCTGTTATTAATGATGCTAATGCGACTGAAGAAGAACGTTTTGAGGCACGTTTGAAATTTCAATCCATTCCTCGTAATGCAGCACCTGTACGTCAACGTCGTCGTTGTGCTTTAACAGGTCGTCCTCGTGGCACTTTCCGTAAATTTGGTTTGGGCCGTATTAAAATCCGTGAAATCGCTATGCGTGGCGAGATCCCTGGTGTTGTTAAAGCTAGCTGGTAATAGGAGTATAAATAATGAGTATGCATGATCCTATTTCCGATATGTTGACTCGTATTCGCAATGCGCAACGTGCTAATAAAGCAGCAGTTGCCATGCCTTCTTCTAAACTGAAATGTGCAATTGCAAAAGTTCTGAAAGAAGAAGGTTATATCGAGGATTTTGCGGTTTCTGCTGATGCAAAACCGGTATTGGAAATTCAATTGAAATACTATGCAGGTCGTCCTGTGATTGAGCAAATTAAACGTGTTTCACGTCCAGGTTTGCGTATTTACAAAGCATCAAGTGAGATCCCTAGCGTAATGAATGGCCTGGGTGTCGCTATTGTTAGTACTTCTAAAGGTGTAATGACTGATCGCAAAGCCCGTTCTGAGGGTGTTGGTGGTGAGTTGTTGTGCATCGTAGCCTAGTGGAGAAAAGTAAATGTCACGCGTCGCAAAAAACCCAGTGACTGTTCCTGCTGGTGTAGAAGTAAAATTCGGAACAGATGCATTGGTTATCAAAGGTAAAAACGGCGAATTGTCTTTTCCTTTGCATTCCGATGTTGCTATTGAACTGAACGATGGTAAATTGACTTTTGCTGCAAAAAATGACAGTAAACAGGCTAATGCTATGTCTGGTACTGCTCGTGCATTGGTTAATAACATGGTTAAGGGTGTTTCTGAAGGTTTTGAGAAAAAACTTCAATTGATTGGTGTGGGTTATCGTGCCCAAGCTCAGGGCAAAGTTTTGAACTTGTCTTTGGGTTTCTCTCATCCAATCGTATACGAAATGCCTGAAGGTGTTTCTGTTCAAACTCCTAGCCAAACAGAAATCGTTTTGACTGGTGCAGATAAACAAGTGGTTGGCCAAGTCGCTGCTGAAATTCGTGCATTCCGTTCTCCTGAGCCTTATAAAGGTAAAGGTGTTCGTTATGTGGGTGAAGTAGTAGTGATGAAAGAAGCCAAGAAAAAATAATTGAGGTTCACTAATGGATAAACATACAACCCGACTCCGTCGTGCACGCAAAACCCGTGCGCGTATTGCGGACTTGAAAATGGTAAGATTATGTGTGTTCCGCAGCAATAATCATATTTATGCTCAAGTAATTAGTGCTGAAGGTGATAAAGTATTGGCTCAAGCCTCTACATTGGAAGCTGAAGTACGTAGTAGCCTGAAATCAGGTAGTAACGTTGAAGCAGCAGCTGTAGTTGGTAAGCGTATTGCTGAAAAAGCTAAAGCAGTGGGTGTTGAAAAAGTTGCTTTTGACCGTTCAGGTTTCCAATATCACGGTCGTGTGAAAGCTTTGGCTGAAGCTGCACGTGAAAATGGTTTAAGCTTCTAATATTTGGAGACTTTCAGATGGCAAAACATGAAATTGAAGAACGCGGTGACGGCCTGATTGAAAAGATGGTCGCAGTTAATCGCGTGACTAAAGTAGTTAAAGGTGGCCGTATCATGGCTTTCTCTGCACTGACTGTTGTTGGTGATGGTGATGGTCGCATCGGTATGGGCAAAGGTAAATCAAAAGAAGTACCAGTTGCTGTTCAAAAAGCAATGGATCAAGCTCGACGCTCTATGATTAAAGTACCTTTGAAAAACGGTACTATTCATCATGAAGTTATTGGTCGTCATGGTGCTACTAAGGTATTTATGCAACCTGCTAAAGAAGGTAGCGGTGTGAAAGCTGGTGGTCCAATGCGTTTAGTATTTGATGCTATGGGTATTCATAACATTTCAGCTAAAGTACATGGTTCTACTAATCCTTACAATATTGTACGCGCTACATTAGACGGTTTGTCTAAATTGTATACCCCTGCTGATATTGCTGCTAAACGTGGCTTGACAGTAGAAGATATTTTGGGAGCTAACCATGACTGAGCAAAAAAAGATTAAAGTTACATTGGTTAAGAGCCTGATCGGTACAATTGAATCTCATCGTGCATGTGCTCGCGGTTTAGGTTTGCGCCGTCGTGAACATACTGTAGAGGTTTTGGATACCCCTGAAAACCGTGGCATGATCAATAAAATCAGCTACTTGTTGAAAGTGGAGTCTTAATATGTTTTTGAATACTATTCAACCTGCTGAGGGTGCTACTCACGCTAGTCGTCGTGTAGGCCGTGGTATTGGTAGCGGCTTGGGTAAGACAGGTGGTCGTGGTCATAAAGGTCAAAAAAGCCGTTCTGGTGGCTTCCACAAGGTAGGTTTTGAAGGCGGTCAAATGCCTTTGCAACGTCGTCTGCCGAAACGTGGTTTCAAATCTTTGACTGCGGCCGCTAATGCTGAAGTTCGTTTGAGTGAATTGAATCTGATTGCTGTGAACGAGATTGATGTCTTGGTTCTTAAACAAGCTGGTCTGATTCCTGCAACTGCTTCTAATGTAAAAGTTATTGCTTCTGGTGAAATCTCAAAAGCAGTTACCTTGAAAGGTGTAAAAGCTACTAAAGGTGCTAAAGCTGCTATTGAAGCTGCCGGTGGTAAAGTAGAAGAATAAGGCTTGCACTACAGTGGCTAATCAACAATCTTTATCAGGATTATCCAAATTTGGTGATCTGAAAAAACGTCTGGTGTTCCTTTTAGGTGCTTTAGTCGTTTTCCGTATTGGTGCTCATATACCGGTACCGGGCGTAGATGCTGTTGCATTAGCTAAGTTATACGAAGGCGCTGCAAACGGCATATTCGGAATGTTAAATATGTTCTCGGGTGGTTCGTTGGAGCGCTTTAGTATATTTGCAATTGGTATCATGCCTTATATTTCATCGTCGATTATTGTTCAGCTTGCTTCTGAAATTGTTCCTTCTTTAAAAGCTTTAAAGAAGGAAGGTGAGGCTGGTAGGAAAATAATTACGAAATATACTAGGTATGGGACGGTATTATTGGCTGTATTGCAAAGCTTTGGTGTTGCAACATTTGTTTATCAACAAGGTGTTGTTGTAACGAGTTCGCTTGAGTTTCATATTTCTACAGTGGTCTGTTTGGTTACAGGTACTATGTTTCTGATGTGGTTAGGGGAGCAAATTACCGAGCGTGGTATTGGTAATGGTATTTCTTTAATTATTACAGCAGGCATTGTATCGGGTATCCCATCCGGTATTGTTCGGTTATTAACTTTGACTGAACAAGGCTCTATGAGTATGTTGATGGCGGTATCAATTGTGATTGGTATTTTGCTGTTGATCTATGCTGTAGTTTATTTTGAGAGTGCTCAGCGTAAAGTTCCTGTGCATTATGCTAAAAGACAGTTTGGCTCTGGAATAATGCCGGGACAAAGCATTCATATGCCGTTCAAGCTAAATATGGCAGGTGTTATTCCTCCTATTTTTGCTTCCAGTATTATTTTATTTCCATCTACACTTTTAGGTTGGTTTGGTTCAAATAGTACGAATTCTGTTCTTCATAAGGTTGCTGCAATGCTGCAACACGGACAGCCTTTGTATATTGGATTGTTTGCAACAACTATTATCTTCTTCTGCTATTTCTATACTGCTTTAGTATTTAGCCCTAAAGAAATGGCTGAGAATTTGAAGAAAAGTGGTGCATTTGTACCTGGTATTCGCCCAGGTGAGCAAACTTCTAGATATTTGGAAAAAGTTGTACTGAGACTAACATTATTTGGTGCTTTGTATATCACTACAATCTGTCTGATACCTGAATTTTTAACGACAGCATTGAATGTACCTTTCTATTTAGGCGGAACATCTTTGCTTATCTTGGTTGTCGTTACAATGGATTTTAGGACGCAAATCAATTCCTACGTAATGAGCAGTCAGTATGAAGATTTGATGAGTCGTCCAGATATGAAATCTTTATCACGTAAGTAGGCTTATGGCTAAAGAAGATACCATACAGATGCAGGGTGAAATCCTTGAGACTTTGCCCAATGCAACGTTTAAAGTAAAACTGGAAAATGATCATGTAGTACTTGGTCATATCTCTGGAAAAATGCGAATGCACTATATCCGTATTTCTCCAGGTGATAAGGTAACAGTTGAATTAACTCCTTATGATTTAACCCGTGCTCGGATTGTTTTCCGAGCAAGATAAACGATAAAAGGAAATAAAATGCGTGTACAACCTTCTGTAAAGAAAATTTGTCGCAATTGCAAGATTATTCGTCGTAATCGTGTAGTTCGCGTAATTTGTACTGACCCACGTCACAAACAACGTCAAGGTTAAGAAGCTAGTTTTCTTAACTATTGATTTTGTGGTATAGTGACATACTTTGCCCTAAAAAGGAAAAAATATGGCTCGTATTGCAGGGGTAAATATCCCTAATAATGCCCATATCGTAATTGGCCTTCAGGCTATTTATGGTATTGGTGCGACTCGTGCTAAATTGATTTGTGAGGCAGCAAATATTGCTCCTACTACTAAAGCAAAAGATTTGGACGAGGCTCAATTAGACGCTTTGCGTGAGCAAGTTGCTAAATATGAAGTTGAAGGCGATTTGCGTCGTGAAGTAACGATGAGCATTAAACGACTGATGGATATGGGTTGCTATCGCGGCTTCCGTCATCGTCGTGGCTTGCCTTGTCGTGGTCAACGCACTCGCACAAATGCTCGTACCCGTAAAGGTCCGCGCAAAGCGATTGCCGGTAAGAAATAAATTTTAAGGAATTTGATTAATGGCTAAAGCAAACACAGCTTCGCGTGTACGTAAAAAAGTACGTAAAACCGTAAGCGAAGGTATTGTGCACGTTCATGCATCTTTCAACAATACCATCATTACAATCACTGACCGTCAAGGCAATGCATTGTCTTGGGCTACCTCTGGCGGCGCTGGTTTTAAAGGTTCTCGTAAAAGTACACCATTTGCAGCACAAGTTGCAGCAGAAGCAGCTGGTAAAGTTGCCCAAGAGTATGGCGTTAAAAATTTAGAAGTCCGCATTAAAGGCCCTGGCCCTGGTCGCGAATCTTCTGTACGTGCTTTAAACGCTCTTGGTTTCAAGATTACCAGCATTACTGACGTTACCCCGTTGCCTCATAACGGTTGCCGTCCGCCTAAAAAACGTCGTATTTAATATTGGAGTGATTTAAAACATGGCACGTTATATTGGCCCTAAATGTAAATTAGCACGTCGCGAAGGTACGGATCTGTTTTTGAAGAGTGCACGTCGCTCTTTGGATTCAAAATGTAAAATGGATTCTGCACCTGGTCAGCACGGTGCGAAAAAACCACGTTTGTCAGACTACGGTTTGCAATTGCGTGAAAAACAAAAAATCCGTCGTATTTATGGTGTGTTAGAACGCCAATTCCGTCGTTACTTTGCGGAAGCTGATCGTCGTAAAGGTTCTACCGGTGAATTGCTGTTGCAATTGCTGGAGTCCCGTTTGGATAATGTCGTTTATCGTATGGGTTTTGGCTCTACCCGCGCTGAAGCACGTCAATTGGTTTCTCATAAAGCTATCGTTGTAAACGGTCAGGTTGTTAATATCCCTTCTTTCCAAGTTAAAGCAGGCGATGTTTTAGCTGTTCGTGAAAAAGCTAAGAAACAAGTACGTATCCAAGAGGCATTGAGCTTGGCTACTCAAATTGGCTTGCCAAGCTGGGTATCTGTTGATGCCGACAAATTGGAAGGTGTATTCAAAAATATGCCGGATCGCTCAGAATTGTCTGGCGATATTAATGAACAGCTGGTGGTAGAGTTCTACTCTAAATAATGCTAGCTCAATGAGGGACAGTTAAATGCAAAATAGCACAACCGAATTTTTGAAACCTCGTCAAATCGATGTAGATACCTTGTCTTCTACTCGAGCTAAGGTGTCTATGCAGCCATTTGAGCGTGGTTTTGGTCATACTTTAGGTAATGCTTTGCGTCGTATCTTACTGTCATCCATGAATGGCTTTGCCCCAACTGAAGTAGTTATTTCTGGCGTATTGCACGAATACTCTACTATTGATGGTGTTCAGGAGGATGTTGTTGACGTTCTCTTGAACATTAAAGGTATCGTATTCAAGCTTCACGGTCGTAACCAAGTTCAGTTGACTTTGAAGAAAACAGGTGCCGGTGCAGTTGTAGCCGGTGATATTGATTTGCCACACGATGTGGAAATCATCAATCCTGAACATGTTATTTGCCACTTGGCTGACAATGGCCAAATCGACATGGAAATTAAAGTAGAGCAAGGTCGTGGTTATCAGTCTGTTTCAGGCCGTCGCGTATTGCGTGATGAGAACAAACAGATTGGTGCGATTCAGTTGGATGCGAGCTTTTCGCCCATCAGTCGTGTTAGCTTTGAAGTTGAACCTGCACGCGTAGAGCAACGCACGGATTTGGATAAATTGGTTTTGGATATTGAAACCAATGGTTCTATTGATCCAGAAGAAGCTGTACGTAGTGCCGCACGTATCTTAATTGACCAAATGTCTATTTTTGCAGATCTGCAAGGTACTCCGGTTGAAGAGGTTGAAGAAAAAGCACCTCCTATCGATCCTATCTTGCTGCGTCCTGTAGATGATTTGGAATTAACCGTACGTTCAGCTAATTGTCTGAAAGCTGAAGATATTTACTATATTGGCGATTTGATTCAACGTACTGAAACCGAGCTTCTCAAGACCCCTAATTTGGGTCGTAAATCTTTGAATGAGATCAAAGAAGTGTTGGCCTCTAAAGGTCTGACATTAGGTTCCAAATTAGAAGCTTGGCCGCCTGTAGGCTTAGAAAAGCCGTAAGTTTGAAGATTAAAGGATAATGACATGCGTCATCGTAATGGCAACCGCAAATTAAACCGTACTAGCAGCCACCGTGCTGCGATGCTGCGCAATATGGCGAATTCCTTGTTGACTCACGAAACCATCGTGACAACTTTGCCTAAAGCAAAAGAATTGCGCCGCGTAGTTGAGCCCTTGATTACCTTGGGTAAAAAACCTTCTTTGGCAAACCGTCGTTTGGCTTTTGACCGCACTCGCGATCGTGATGTTGTAGTTAAATTGTTTGACGAATTGGGTCCACGCTTTGCTGCTCGTAACGGCGGCTATATTCGTGTACTGAAATACGGTTTCCGTAAAGGCGACAATGCTCCTTTGGCATTGGTTGAATTGGTTGATAAAGCAGCTGATTCTGCTGAATAAGCAAATTAATATGAAAGCACTACCTGTTTAGGTGGTGCTTTTTTATTTGGATAGACCCTTTCTCATTTCGCAGTGCTACAATACTTCAACGGGAAACCCTTATTCTATAAGGGTTTCCCGTTTTATTTTGTCTAAAAAAGCAGCCTTAAAATAATAATAGTTGGTCGGAATTTACCCTTTTTTCTTGGATTTTCAGCTCTCCCAACAGCAGTTTCATGGTGGTATATTGCTTTTCTGTTACTTCCAAACAGCGGATTGAGCCTTCTTGCGGTAGGTTTGCACATAGCCTATTGTGGTGTTTTTGCAACGAATCTCGACCTTTGACAATACGGCTGTATACGGAAAGTTGGAGCATTTGGTATCCATCTTTTAAAGGAACTGGCGGAATTGATTGGCGGCTTTGCGCTTGGCCGCCGTGGTAACAGGTAGGTCGAAGAAGACGATAATCCTCATAAATTTAGCCTCACTCATATTGGTATTCTTTCAATGGCAAGATTTCGGGCAGTTTCAGCTGTTTAGCGTTTTTGTTAGTTACGCTGGCTTGAAATGAAGAAATCATTTTGTCGATGGCAGCCAAGGTGCTGAAATGTTGCCGTTCGATGCAGATTTGATAGTGAAGGATCTTGATAAGGTTTTGTTTGAGGTTGGGTGTCAGTTCAGTTTTCAGACGGCCTTGTTTATGCAAATGTATAACGACCAGGTCGGCCAATGGGCGTAAGGGTTCGAGAAAGTCATCGGCGAGGTTGAATGGATTTAGTTCGCTCCTATGAAACAAGCCTAATGCAGGCAACCAACCATATAAGGTCAGGGCGCGTGCTACTGCTGCACGGAGTACGGCGTAGGTGTAGTTCAATGCGGCATTGACGTACGGGTAAACTTTTCCCCAAAGAGGGCTTGGAAGTAGAGGGCGGCAGCTTGGGCTTCACGGTTTCCTGTATCGCCTGAACGGACTTCGACTGCCAAAGTGCGCAGCCGTTTGGTTGCAAGATCATTGCCTGTTTCGTCTGCGACAAATGCTTGATTTAGGATTTTTTGGCGGACGATATGTTGCCAGAGTTGCTTTTTTAAGGGTTCGCTTATATTCAGTTGCAGCTTGAGGATTTTAAGTTGGCGGTGATATTGGGCATAAGGCAGCCATTGTCCGTAGGGTAGGAATTGCTCATCACATGTCAGCAGGGTTGCACTATGATCGGCTAAGGCTGATAAGAGCGGGGCGGTAATTAGGGTTTCGCGGTTTTCGATGATGATAACGGCGATGTCTTCTAATGGTACGGTATGGGACTCGCCGTTTTGTTGAATCAGCAGTTGCCGGCGTTGTAAGGATAATTTACCGCCGTTTTGAATGAGCAGGCTGCGCCAAGTCATGTTTTTCCCCTTATTTTTTATAAAAAATCCCTGCTTCAGGCCGTCTGAAACAGGGATAGATTAATTTAACGGACAGGTGGGCGTTTTTTCAGACGGCATGGTCTGATTTCTTTGCCGAGTTCGTCGATTTGGTATTTTGGGAATGAAAGGGCGGTTTTGACACCGATTCGATATATGCCGTCTTCGTCGAATTTTTGCAGCAGAATCCGTTGTTTTTTACTGCGAGGAAAACGGCTGGTTTCAACACGCGCTTTAAATTCCTGCCATTCGCGGCTGTTGTCTTTGCCGTTGAAGTATTCGTAAGGGGTTTGATTACCTTTGTTTTGGTTTTCGCTGCCCAATACCAGCACTTTATTGTTGAAACTGTCGTCCCATGTGCGCGAGAACGGCAGGGCATGGTCGATTTCGACATAGCCTTTTTCGTTCAGACGGCCTAAGTTGATTTCTTTGCCCGAATACAGGCATTTGCCGTGTTGTTGCTCGTATAGGCGCAGTTTCAGAATATCTTTGGATTTGGGTTCGCCGACAAAATTGGGGAAATACTCTCGGAATTTAGCGGCGGCTTTTTCCCGGTCTTTACGGTTTTCTTCTTGGCGTTTTTCGATTTCTTTGCGGTCTTTAAACGATTTACCTACCTCTCTTGCCGTTTCAATATGGATACGTGCAGGGGAGCCATAACGGCGTACAACGGAGTTAATGACTTTTCTGGCTTGAGATAAGGCGCGTAAGACGACTGGGTTACGGATTTCATCGGCGGGAATCGGTGGCAGATAAATCTCTTCTTCCGTATTTTTCTTGCCGTAATGGTCTCCGTAGATTTCGGTGCAGGCTTCATCGTAACGTTTGCCTTGTTCCATTAGAAGCACAATTCGGCGCAATGCTTTCAAGGAAATTTGGACGAACTTGTCGAAGTTGATGTGTTTCAACAGCGCTTCTAAGATTTCGGGCTGAACACGGTCTTTCAGACGGCCTGTAATGTCTTCATCGGTTTTGAACAGGGAGAATGCCGTGCCGATTTCGTCTTGTAATTCGGGAGAAAGGTTTAATGGGGATTTTTTGTCTTTCAATTCTTCTTTTTCCAGCGCACGGCTGATGGTATGGTAGGCCTTCATTTCCATCAATGTCGAGGCTTCGGCATTGTCTTTACCATAGCGTAAGCCTTTGAAAAAGGCGGTATCTTCTAAACCCAGCAGCTTACGGGCTTGTGCGTAAGTCAGTTTGGATTTTCTGTATGGCTCGTCCATAAGCGTGGCGCGTTCGGTATCGGTCAATGGCCGCTCGCTGCCTTGCTCTAAAATACGCAGGTTGTTCAGCTTGGTCAGCCAGATGAAACGTTCGGCTGTGTAGGTGTTTTTAGCGGCTTTCGGCTCTGCCGGCTCAAAGGTGCAATGTCCCAACATTTTTTGAACAGCATCGCCGGACAGCGCAGGGCGTTGCGCCATCAGCAGGGTTTCAATACCTTCTTTAAGGCCGTCTGAAATATGCGAATTGCCAAATTCTTTTTGTTTTTCAAACAGTAAATTCAGCTCTGCCTGCAAATCTTTGCGGCTGAACGTATGCGAGTAATCGCCGCGCTGGTTGCGGATATGGCCGCTTTCTTTCTCAAATTTATTTAAAGCCAATTCGGCCGGTGTGCGGAAATCGCCTATCTGTAAGGTATGGGCATTGTCGGCTACGCCTTTAAGCAAAGCGCCAAGCTCCTTATCGGCAGTTTCGCCCTCGTTTTTTCTTTGCGACAAATAGCCGCGATGTTTGATTAAATGCAATAAGACTGCCGACCACTCCAAAGGCGTCAGTTTGCGGTCTAATGCGGCTGCGCGAAGTTGCCATGGTGTATTCGGTAAGGATTTAATCAAGCCGTTTTCATCAAAATCGGCAGCTTGTAATACGCCTTCGCGTTTCAATAGGCGGCGGGCCCGAAGCAGACGGTGGGCGCGACGGCGGGTCAGGCGGCGAACACTGCGTGCCAAGCGTCTTGCCGCTGCGAGAGAGTCACCTGTTTTCGGAACTTCTGCACGCTCAAATACGCGCACGCCCAAATCAATCAGGCGGATGGGGTTTTCTTCTTCGTCAATTTCTACCATCGCCCAGCCGACGGATGCGATGCCGATATCGAGACCGAGGATGTAGTTGATTGGATTGGGTTTGAATGCAGCCATCAGTTTCTCCGTAATATGATGTTTGGTAAGTATAAATATATCCTAGGTAAGTATTACCATGCAAATGAAATGCTTGACTGGGTGCCGATTTGGAATTAGAATCTGTCCATATTGTTGCACTGCGAAATGAGAAACGTTGCTACAATAAGGACGTCTGAAAAGATGTGCCGCAACGCTCTGCCCCTTAAGGCTTCTGCTTTAAGGGGCATCGTTTTATCTAGATGGCAGGGATTAAAAAGGCCGTCTGAAATTTCAGACGGCCTTTGGTTTTACCAGATATCGGATTTGATTTTGCGTTTCAAGCCTGGGTGTTCAGAGAGTTTGAACTCTGGGTCTTTACCCATTTTCAGCTTGGCTGTGTAGTCTTTCAACAGCAGGAAGGCAAGTGGGGACAGGAGCAGGATGGCGACGAGGTTAATCCATGCCATGATGCCCATAGCCATGTCTGCCATATCCCATACCAAGGGTACGTTGGCAACTGCGCCGAAGTAGACCCATGCCAAAACCAGCATACGGAAAACGGCGGTAATCAGCCAATGGCTCTTGATGAATTGGACGTTGGACTCAGCATAGGCATAGTTGCCGATAACGGTTGAAAAGGCAAACATAAACAGGATGGCGGCAAGGAAGCCCGCGCCCCATTCGCCTACCTGACTGACGATTGCCGCTTGGGTCAGCGCCGCACCGCTCAGGTCACCGTAAGGCTGTTGATAGGTCAAGACAATAAAGGCGGTGCATGAGCAGACGATGATGGTATCGACGAAAACGCCCAGCATTTGAATCATACCTTGGGAGACGGGGTGTTTCACTTCGGCTGCGGCTGCGGCGTTCGGCGCAGACCCCATACCCGCCTCATTGGAATACAGGCCGCGTTTGATACCCTGCATCATGGTGGTCGAAATCAGACCGCCGAGGAAACCGCCTGCAGCCGAATCGAAGTTGAACGCGTTGGAGAAAATCTGATCGAACACATCAGGAATCAGGGAAATATTGGTAGCAATGATGAAGAGTGCTATGACGAGATATAAAACCGCCATCAGCGGAACGATAATTTCCGCGGCTTTAGATACGCGACGGATACCGCCGAAGATAATAGGGGCAGTCAGAATGACCAGGGCGACACCGACATAGTGTTGATCCCAGCCCCATGCCGCTTTGGTGGTATCGGCGATGGTATTGGTCTGTACGGCTTCAAATACAAAGCCGAAACAGAAAATCAGGCTCAGGGCGAACAAAACGCCCAGCCATTTTTGTCCCAGGCCTTGAGTTATGTAGTAGGCAGGACCGCCGCGGAAGTGGTGGTTGTCGTAGTCCCGGACTTTAAAGAGTTGGGCCAGTGAAGATTCGACAAACGCCGAACTCATGCCGATTAAGGCGGTTACCCACATCCAGAATACCGCGCCCGGCCCGCCGAGTTTGATGGCAATCGCCACGCCGGCGATGTTGCCCACGCCTACGCGGCTGGCCAAGCCGGTAACGAATGCTTGGAACGGTGTGATTCCGTGCGGATCATCACCTTGTTTGCGGCCGCCCAGCATTTCTTTGATACTGCGGCCGAAGAGGCGGAATTGTACAAAACCGGTGGTAACGGTGAAAAAGAGGCCTGCGCCTAAAAGCATATATACCAACCCCGACCACATTGGGTCGTTGATGGCGTTTACCCAGCCGTGAAGCTGTTCGAAAAATTGATCCATACAAACCTTTCAGAGTTTTTGCATTTTCAGACAGCCTGTGTGTGTGGGCTGTCCTGTAATTGGATGTATTCTAGCAGACTGTCAACAAACTGAAAAACGTTTACATATTCTTTTTTATATTATGCTTTTGATTATCATGGAATTTTATTATTATAATGTAAAGGAATTGTCGATTTTAATTTTTCCGTTTTACATATTTGAACAAAAAGGCCGTCTGAAAACAGAATCTTGTTTTCAGACGGCCTTGATTTTATTTCAATGTGTTATTCGGGACGCATTTGCGGGAACAGAATCACGTCGCGGATGGTTTGCGAATCGGTCAGCAACATTACCAAGCGGTCGATGCCGATGCCGCAGCCGCCGGTCGGCGGCAGGCCGAATTCCATGGCACGGATGTAGTCGGCATCGTAGTGCATGGCTTCGTCGTCGCCAGCGTCTTTTTGCGCCACTTGTGCCTTGAAGCGTTCGGCTTGATCTTCCGGATCGTTCAACTCGGAGTAGCCGTTTGCCAGTTCGCGGCCGACAACGAAAAGCTCGAAGCGTTCGGTCAAACCCGGTTTGCTGTCGGATGCGCGTGCCAATGGCGATACTTCGACAGGGTAGTCGATGATGAAAGTCGGGTTCCACAGTTTGCTTTCTGCACAACCTTCAAACAGGGCAAGTTGCAGGCTGCCGATGCCCGGAGACGGAGGCAGGCTTTCGCCGTGTTTGACGATTTCTTTTTTCAGCCATTCTTCATCGTTCAACTGCTCGTCGGTGTAGTGCGGATTGTATTTCTTGATGGCTTCGAGAATGGTCAGGCGTTCAAACGGGCTTTCCAAATCGACTTCTTTGCCGTTGTAGCTGATTTTTGCCGTGCCGTTTACCGCGCGGGAAGCGTTGCGGATGATGTCTTCCGCCATTTGCATCATGCGTTCGTAGTCGGAGAAGGCTTCGTAGAATTCGATCATGGTGAATTCAGGGTTGTGGCGTACGGACATGCCCTCGTTACGGAAGCTGCGGTTGATTTCAAACACGCGTTCCAAGCCGCCGACAACCAAGCGTTTCAGATACAGCTCGGGAGCGATGCGCAGATAGAGCGGAATGTCCAAGGCATTGTGGTGGGTAACGAACGGTTTTGCCGTCGCACCGCCCGGAATCGGGTGCATCATTGGGGTTTCAACTTCCAAATAATGCTCGTTGACCATGAAATTGCGCACGGATTGGATGATTTGGCTGCGTTTGATGAAGGTATTGCGTGATTCTTCGTTGGCAATCAAATCGACGTAGCGTTGACGGTATTTGGTTTCCTGATCGCTCAAACCTTTGTGTTTGTCCGGCAGAGGGCGCAGGGATTTGGATAGCAGGCGGATGTTGGACACGCGCACGGTCAATTCGCCGTGGTTGGTTTTGAACAAAGTACCTTCCGCGCCGACGATGTCGCCCAAGTCCCAGTGGTTGAAGTCGTCCAAAACTTCTTGGCTCACACCTTTGTTGTTCAGATAAAGCTGGATTTGACCGGTAACGTCTTGAATGGTGGCGAAGCTGGCTTTGCCCATTTGACGTTTGAGCATCATGCGGCCGGCTACTTTGACGGGAATGCCTTGCGGGTCGAGTTCTTCTTTGCTGATTTCACCGTATTGGGTATGCAGGTCGGCGGCGAAGCTGTCGCGTTTGAAATCGTTAGGGTAGGCGTTGCGTTCTTTGCGGATGTTGTGCAGTTTCTCGCGGCGCAGGGCGATGATTTGGTTTTCGTCCAACTGCGGCTCGATTTGAGGATTGTTTTGTTCGCTCATGGTGTTTTCCGGAAAAATAAGTCAGGCTGCCGGAGTGTTCAGACGGCCTGAATAAAGTGAAAAATTGGCTCTATTTTACGCGATGTCGGTATTTTTTTCTATAAAGCCAGAAAGGCCGTCTGAAACCTGAAAAATCGGTTTCAGACGGCCTTTTGTTTTATGAAGGGCAGTATCGGCAGTTAGATATCGGTTTCTAAATAAACAACTTGGGTTTGCAGATATTCTTCCAAGCCGTGTTTGCCGTCGGCGCCGCCGATACCTGATTTTTTCCAACCGGCATGGAAGCCCTGCATGGCTTCAAAGTTTTCGCGGTTGATGTAGGTTTCGCCGAAACGCAGACGGCGGGTTACATAAAACGCTTCATTCAGATTGGTGGTATAGACGGAGCTGGTCAGGCCGAATTCGCTGTCGTTTGCCAAAGCAATGACTTGATCGAGCGTGTCGAAAGTGGCAACAGGCAGGACGGGGCCGAAGGTTTCTTCCTTCATGATGTCCATGCTGTTGTCGGTATTGGTCAGCAGGGTAGGTTCGAAGAAGTAGCCTTTGCCGTCGGCACGTTTGCCGCCGCAAACCAAAGTTGCGCCTTGTTGAACTGCACGTTCGACTTTCTCGGCAACGGCTTTGACGGCGCGCTCTTCAATCAATGGGCCCATTTCCAGTGCGCCAGGTTCGGCCTTAGCTGGATTGCCGTAGCGCACGCCTTTCATGGCGGCGGTCATTTTTTCAATAAATGCGTCTTTCAGGCTGTTGTGGACATACACGCGTTCGGCGCAGTTGCAGATTTGGCCGGTGTTGCCGACGCGAGAAGCCAAGATGGATTTCACTGCCAAGTCTAAATCCGCGTCTTTCAAAACGATGGCAGGGGCTTTGCCACCCAGTTCCAGTGAGACTTTGGTAATGTTGGCGGCGGCAGCTTCCATCACTTGGCGGCCTGCATCGACAGAACCGGTCAGGCTGACCATATCGACTTGCGGATGCGATGCCAAGGCGTTGCCGATTTCTGCGCCTGGGCCGTTGACGACGTTGAATACGCCGGCCGGTAAGCCTGAAGCGTGAACGATTTCAGCAAAAATGTGACAGTTAATCGGGGTTACGCTGCTCGGTTTGACGACGATGGTATTGCCTGTTACCAAAGCCGGGCCCATTTTGCGGGCGATCAGGAAGAATGGGAAGTTCCACGGCAAAATGCCGGCGATCACGCCTAAAGGACGTTTGAACAATAAAATATTTTCGCGCGGGCGGTCGCTTTGGATGATTTCGCCTTCATAACGGCGCGCCCATTCGGCTTGATAATCGAGATAGTCGGCAGTGAACATGACTTCTATGCGTGCCAAGTCTTTGGTTTTGCCACCTTCGGCGACAATGGTGTCGGTCAGCTCGTCGGCGCGTTCGCGTATGCCTTGGGCGATTTTGCGCAAGTATGCGCCGCGTTCAACGGCAGGCAAACGCTCCCATGCGGATTGCGCCTCTCTGGCGGCGGCAACGGCACGGTCAACATCGGCTTTTCCGCCTTTAGGCTCGCGCGCGATGACTTCTTCTGTTGCCGGATTCAATACGTCGCGCCATGTGCCGTTAAAATCGGTTTCAAAACGGCCGTTGATATACATAGACAGTTGTTTCATCAAACTTTCTCCTATTGTTGTAGTTGAATGTAGTTTCAGTCTATGCCTAAATTGTCTGGCATACAAGAGTATTTAGAGTGGGTTGACGGTAGGTATTTGGAAGTTTTTAGAAAAAGTTGATGGAAGGGGGAGTCGGGCTTGGTTGATTAAAGGTAGGTTGGTGCAGGTGTGATGCGTTGGGTAGCGTTCATACGCGGCATTGGGACAAAGCCTGCATATGGCTTGATTTTGAAGATAAGGGAGCTATCGTATGGAGAAGGGTTTGATAGGGATGTAAAAAAACCTGCTTTTTTCAAAGCAGGTTTTTATATTTGGTGGGTCGTGAGCGATTCGAACGCTCGACCAACGGATTAAAAGTCCGCTGCTCTACCGACTGAGCTAACGACCCGATAAGCTGTGCATTATAGGGAGCTTGTTTCTTTCCGTCAACTGTTTTTTGAAATTTTTTTCAAAAAACGTAAATCGGTTGTTATTTGGCGTTAATTCTCCCGTTTCCGAGTATTAATTATGTT
Source organism: Neisseria sp. HMSC067G12 (assembly GCF_001812725.1). NCBI lineage: Bacteria > Pseudomonadati > Pseudomonadota > Betaproteobacteria > Neisseriales > Neisseriaceae > Neisseria > Neisseria sp. HMSC067G12. Next base: position 23,180 of record NZ_KV810192.1, read on the forward strand.
ATGATTTTCTAATCTGTCAGTTCTGATGGATATTTTTTAGACCAAAGGATATACAACATGAAAAAATTATTGATTGCTGCGATGATGGTGGCTGGTTTGGCTGCTTGTTCTCAAGAGGCGAAACAGGAAACTCAAGAAGCGGCTTCTGCCGTTGCTTCTGATGTAAACGCTGCTGCCGAACACGCGGCTTCTGCTGCCGATGCTGCTGCTTCCGAAGCTAAAGGCGCTGCTGCGCAAGCTGTTTCTGACGCTAAAGAAGCCGGTGCCGATGCGAAGGAAACTGCGGAGAAAGCAATTTCCGATGCTAAAGAAACTACCGGTAAAGCCATCGACGGTGCTAAAGAAGCCAGCGACAAAGCTTTGGACGATGCAAAAGCTGCTGTGGGCGAAGCTAAAGACGCTGCCAAAGATGCGGCTAAAGATGCTTTGGGTAAAGCTGCCGATGCAACTCAAGAAGCTGCCGACAAATTGAAAGATGCTGCTAAATAAGCCGGTGTCCGATATTTGAAAAGGCCGTCTGAAAAATGTTTTTCAGACGGCCTTTTTGTATCGGCGGATTATTTTTTTTCTTGCTGACGCGTGTACACCAAAGAAGTCAGGATGGATGCGCCCAGTGCGCCAAAGACGACGGACAGGGAAATGGAAATCGGGATATGTACCCAGTGCATAATCAGCATCTTGATACCGATAAAGCTCAATACGAAAGCCAAGCCGTATTTGAGGAAGATAAAGCGTTCGGCAAAATCCGCCAGTAAAAAGTACATGGCACGCAGGCCCAAGATGGCAAAAATGTTGGAAGTGAGGACGATGAACGGGTCGGTGGTTACGGCAAAAATAGCGGGGATGCTGTCCACGGCGAAGATGACGTCGCTCAATTCGATCATAATCAATACCAGCAAAAGCGGCGTAGCGATGCGTTTGCCGTTTTCGATGGTAAAGAACTTTTCACCGTCAAACTGTTGGCTGGTCGGGATGACTTTTTTGAGCAGGGTCAGGATTTTGTTTTGGGAAAGGTCTTCCTCTTCTTCCGATTCGGGTTTCATCATGTGGATGCCGGTATAGAGCAGGAATGCGCCGAAAAGGTAGAGAATCCATTCGAATTGCTGTACCAGTGCCGCGCCGATGAAAATCATGATGGCGCGCAGGACGATGGCGCCGAATACGCCATAGAGCAGGACGCGGTGTTGGAATTTGGGTTCGACTTTGAAATAGCCGAAAATCATCAGGAAAACGAAGATGTTGTCGACGGCAAGGGATTTTTCGAGCACATAGCCGGTGAAGAATTCGAGGACTTTTTCTTTGGCGACAACGACCCCGTAAGCCGGGTTGCCCGCCAGTTCGAAATAGAGCCAGCCGGCAAACGCGCAGGATACGGCCACCCAAATGCCGCTCCAGGCGAGGGCTTCTTTAATGCTGACTTTGTGGGCGCCGTTTTTTTTCAGCGACACCATATCGATGGCGATCATAATTAAGACGGCAATAAAGAAGATGCCGTAAAACATCGGCGAGCCGACGGACGGGTATTGGGTCATAAACAATCCTTGTGTGTGGGGTATGGGTAAGGTTTACCAAGACAGGTAGAACATTGCTTTGGCAAAAAAGACGATAAACAGCATATGGCTGAATACGACGGCGTGTATGTATTTCGACCAGCCGACGGTAAGGGTGTGCCGTGCCATTTTGACGACGGCGATGGCAAAATGTACCAAAACGCTTACTGCCAACAGGATTTTGATGCTCAGCATGATGCCGAAGGAGCTGTCGAATGGGTGGTGCAGTATCGGCAGGTAGCGGTTGTACACCATCACGATGCCGCTGATGAACAGGGTAATGACGACAGGCGGCATCACGCGGACGGCACGATAGGACATGGCACGTTCGACTTCGCGGCGCGATTCGCGCGAAACGCGGCCGGTGTGTAAAACGGAGAGGACCAGCATTTCGAAAAATACGCCGCCGACAAAGGCAATCGCGCAATAAACGTGGATGATGTGTGCCAGTGCGTAGATACTCATGACGGGTGTTTCCGGTAATTCAGACAAGTCGTCATTGTATCACTACCGAATGTGGTTGATGTATGCGCAATTTTATGCCAAATATATTAAAATTTATAAATATTCTTTTGGAATTGCCGTTTGTTTTTGCATTTAACCGTTCATTAAGAGCGTTATCTTAGTTTAATCTGTCTTTACTTATCAGAAAATATATTAATGAAAGGTTGTGCCATACTGTTCCATATACAGCTTAACCCCTGATGGAGAATCAAACCATGAAGAAAACTTTTGCAAAAACTGTGACCTTGATCATGCTGGCTGCCTCTTTGGGTGCATGTGCCAATATGACTCAAACCCAACGCAACACTGCTGCTGGTGCGGTATTGGGTGGCGTGGCAGGTAACTTGATTGGTGGCGATACCGGCTCTACCTTGGGTGGCGCGGCTTTGGGTGGCGTTATCGGCAGCCAGGTTCATACCCGCTACTAATCCTTTATTCGGTTAAAAATAAAAAAGGCCGTCTGAATATTCAGACGGCCTTTTGTTTTACGGTTTATTCGTTGACGAACGTTACACCGGTCAGTTGCGATTGCAAAATAGCCGTGCGCAAGGCAGTCAGTGCTTTCGGTCGGACAAAGTTGCGGCGATAGGCCAAAACGACACGGCGGTGTGGTGCAGTGCCTTCAAACGGGATAATGCTGAAAAGCATATGGTCGTTTTCGGTCAAGGCGGTAGCCGGCATGACGCTGATAGCCAAACCGCTGGCAACCATGTGGCGGATGGTGTTGATGGAGCTACCTTGCAGGGTATTGGTCAAACCTTGGATTTTCTGTTTGGAAGCCAATTCGGAACAGCTTGCCAATACTTGGTCGCGCATACAGTTGCCTTCGGACAGCAGCAACACTTGTTCTTCGCCCAAAAGCTGAGGCGTAACGGCATCGAGTTCTTCAAAGTGATGTCCTTTGGGAACGATGACGAAGAAAGGTTCGTCATACAGAGGCTCGGTTACGATGCCCGGCTCTTGGAACGGTTCGGCAACGACGATTGCATCGACATCGCCGCGTTTGAGCGACTCGGTCAGGATGTGGGTATAGTTCTCTTCCAGCATCAGCGGCATTTTCGGCGCGGTTTCACGCAGCGCGGTAATGAGCTTGGGCAGAAGGTAGGGGGCAACGGTGAAAATCAGGCCGAGTTTGAACGCACCTTCCAATTCGTTTTGCTCTTCATTGGCAAGGTGCTTGATGAGTTCGGCTTCTTCCAAAACCCGTCGGGCTTGGGCGACAATGCGCTCGCCCGCTTCGGTTGTGATGATGTCGTTGCTGCTACGGTCGAACAGGGATACCGACAGCTCTTCCTCCAGCTTTTTGATGGCGATGGAGAGGGTGGGCTGGCTGACAAAGCAGCGTCGTGCGGCACGTCCGAAGTGACGTTCTTGTGCGACGGCTACGATGTAACGCAATTCGGTCAAGGTCATGTGTTAAGCCTTTTTTTGTTCCGGCAGGGTGATGTTCAGCTCAAGAACGTCCAAGCCGTCTTGTTTCTCTTGGGAGATGCGGATGTCGTCCAATGATACGTTGACGTATTTGGACAGGACCTCCAACAACTCTTTACGCAGGGTCGGCAGATAGTCCGGAGCTTGGCCTTCTTGTGCGCGTTCTTGCGCGATGATGATTTGCAGGCGGTCGCGCGCGACTGTGGCGGTTTTCGGCTTTCTGCCGAACAGCATATCGAGCAGTGACATGTATTAACCTCCGAACAGTCGTTTTAAGAAGCTTTTCTTCTCAGCTTCGAGGAAACGCATTTCGCGGTTTTCACCCAAGAGGCGGGCGATAACGTCCTTGTAGGCTTCTGCTGCTGCGGCATTGTCTTGGTGGATGACAGGTTCGCCGGCGTTGGAAGCTTGCAGGACGTTTTGTGATTCAGGAATCACACCGATCAACGGAATACGCAAGATATCGCAGATGTCTTGTACAGACAGCATTTCGCCTTTAGCCACGCGCTCAGGGGAGTAGCGGGTAATCAGCAAGTGCTCTTTAACAGTACCGCCTTGTTCGGCTTTGCGGGATTTGCTTTGCAAAATGCCCAAGATACGGTCGGAGTCGCGGACGCTGGATACTTCCGGATTGGTGGTAATGATGGCTTCGTCGGCAAAGTAGAGTGCCATCAGTGCACCTTGTTCGATACCGGCAGGGGAATCGCAGATAATGAATTCGAAGCCCATTTTTTCGCTGGCCAGCTCTTTCATCACGTTGTCCACGCCTTCGCGGGTCAGTGCGTCTTTATCGCGGGTTTGCGAAGCGGGCAGGATGTAGAGGTTTTCGCAGTTTTTGTCTTTAATCAGGGCTTGGTTGAGTGTGGCTTCGCCTTGGATGACGTTGATGAGGTCATACACGACGCGGCGTTCGCAACCCATAATCAGGTCGAGGTTGCGCAAACCGACGTCGAAGTCGATTACGGCGGTTTTGTGGCCGCGCAGGGCCAGGCCGGTTGCGATGCTGGCGCTGGTAGTGGTCTTGCCTACGCCGCCTTTACCTGAAGTTACTACGATGATTTTGGACACGATATTTCCTTTTTAAGTACTGATGTTTATTCGGCGTCGATTGCGCTGATAACCAGTCGGTTGTCTTGCAATGATACTTGTACGGGTTTTTTGTGCAGATGCTCGGGCAGGTCTTGCTCGAAGTTGCGGTAGATGCCGGCAACGGAGACTAATTCGGCCTGCATGGAATGAATAAAGATGCGCGCGTTGGTGTTGCCTTTTGCACCGGCCAACGCTCTGCCGCGCATGGGGGCGTAAATATGGATGTTGCCGTCGGCGATAAGCTCCGCACCTTGGCTGACGATGCCGGTAACGATGAGGTCGCCGTTTTCAGCGTAAACCTGCTGGCCGGTACGTACGGGCGTGCTGACCAATACGGTCGGATTATTGATAACGGTGGCTTGTACGTCTTGCGGCTGCGGTGCTTGGCGCGGGGTAGGCGCTGCCTGTGTGTCGGCTGCTTGGGTGGAGTTGCCTTGTTTGAATACCAAGTGGTAACGCGCCGCCGCCGCTGCCCATGTGTCGCTGGTGTGGTGCAGCCCTAAAATTTGCATGCCGTAACGGGCAAACAGGGAAATCATGCCGCCCAAATCGATGGATTCGGGATGGTCGAAATCTTGTACGTCTAAAATGAAGGGAACGAATTCGTCTTGGGATTGGCCTGCCAGTTGGCGCAGGAATTCTTCCAATTCGGTTAGATCTGCGGTGTGCAGATGGATGGATAAGACGTCCAAACGTGACGTTTTTATGTCGAATGCGGGTTTCATTGTAATGAAATAATAAAATTTTTTAATGACGTAAGTTTACCGTGTAAATCTTGGCTATTCAATCTGTTTGGCCGTCTGAAACCAAAATATTTTGTTTGAACGTTTTTTAGCTGTATTTAGTGTGGTTTTTTGGTGTGAACGTAGGTTTCAGACGGCCTTGGGAAAGGGATAGCCGTGTGTGTCGATGTCGTCGGCGGCGGCCCACGGCGTGTGGATGAGGGTGGACGGCAGGTGCGCCAATTCGGGGAGGTAACTGCGGATGTAGCTGCCGTCGGGGTCGATTTGGTGCGAACGGTGGGCATAGCGGACGGTGGCCGTGTCTTGGGCGGCAAGGTGCCAGTTGGCTTGGTTGAGCGCAGGGTCGGTGCCAGTTTGGACGGAGGCTGTCCACGCGATGCCTTGGTTGGGGTCGAAGTTGAGGGCATGGCAGAAATAGTGGGCGCACAGCTGCTGGAGAACGGGGTGTAAGTGGCCGGTGGCTTCGAGGCCGCGGATGGAGGCGTCGATGATGGGCACGCCGGTTTGGCCGTGTCGCCAGTATTCGCGTACCGGGGCGGCATCGGTTGTTTCGGGCAGGCGGCGGTGGTAGGCGAGCTGGTAGCAGTAGTCGCGGAAAATGAGCTTGTCCAGCCACTCGAAATGTCGGTTTGCCAAGCTTTCGGCAGCCAGCAGGCGCGGGGAAATGCAGCCTGCGGACAGGTAGGCATTGAGGAGGCTGGTGTTTTTTCGTGCCGGAAAATTTTGGGTAATCGGGTAGTGAACCAAATTCTGTTTGAACGCGTGCCATTGCGTTAAGGCTGCGGTTTCGCCGCTCTGCTGATAGGCAGGCAATACTGCGCCGGTATGGGCTGGAAACAGTGGAACGTTTTGTCCGATTTGAACAGGCAATTTGGTTTCAGACGGCCTTTGTCCTGAATAAGCCTGCAACCATGCTTGTTTATAGGCGGCAAAATCGGTGTAGGGCAGGCCGTTGGCATCCATGAGGGGGGATTTGGCCAAAATGCCGCGGTCGTTGGCGTGTTGCAGGGCAATGCCTGCTTGGTCGAAATTGTGCCAGAGGTGGTTGTCTTGGCGGATTTCGGCTTCGGTGTAGGCTTCGTCTGTGATGACGGTATGGGCATTAAGCGCAGCAGCCAAGGGGAGGAGGTCTTCGTCGGAAGCGACGACATATAAGGGAATATGGTGTGCCGCCAGACGGGTATGCAGTTCTTGTGCGGCTTGATAATGGAACAGGCTTTGACGCGGATTGTGGTTTTCAGACGGTCTTTGGCTGACCCAGACGCAGGTGATGGGCAAACCGCTTGCAACGGCGGCATTAAGCGCGGCATTGTCATGCAGGCGGAGGTTGCGGCGGAACCAGACAAGGACGTGAGCAGATTTCATGAGCATGTTCCGACGAAAAAGGGGAAACCATTTTATCAGAATCGGCCTCATGTATCAGGCCGTCTGAAAAATCTTTTGGTTTGATTTCGCTATATAATTTTGGTTTTAGCAATGAGGCGGCAACCATGACCGAGCAAACCGTTTTGGCACTCATTACCTGCCAAACTTATCCCGAACCATCGGACAACCTGAAAACATTGGCGGCATGCTTGGAAAGCATGGGCGTGAAAACCGTATTTGATGCGTGGCAAAACCATCCGTCTGCGACGTTTTTACTGCCTTTGTGCGCATGGGATTATGCCGCCGAACCCGAAGCCTTCCGCCAATGGCTGGAACATGCCGGGCAGGCAGGGCAGCGTTTTATCAATCCGCCCGAATTGATGGCTTGGAATATGGAAAAGACTTATTTATGCGATTTGGCGGCGCGCGGAGCGCAAGTGATTCCCAGTGTGTTCGTTCCGCCGCAAAAAGCCGAATTGGCCGACATCCTGAACCAACAGGGCTGGACGGAAGCGGTCATCAAGCCGGCATTTGGGCAGAGCGGCAAAGGCGTGGTTAAAGTTTGTGCGGAGGCATTGGACGTGAACATGGCGGATTATCCGCAAGGTATGATTGTTCAACCATATATCCGCGAAATCGAAACAGCAGGCGAAACATCGCTGGTGTTTTTCAACGGCGCATTCAGCCATGCCGTGCGCCGTCAGCCGCCGCAAGGCGAATGGCGCGCCAACTCGGCCTATGGTGTGTCGGTGTTCGGTATTGAGCCACCCGAGTTTGCCATCAGTGCCGCACAAGATGTACTGGCCGCTTTGCCGCAAATGCCGGTTTACGCCCGAGTGGATGGTACATTGGTCGGTGACACCTTCCTGCTCAATGAGTTGGAACTCATCGAGCCAGCCCTGTATTTGCACACCAGCGAAGGCGCAACGGAACGCTTTGCCCGAGTGCTGGCGCAGTTGCTTGGGCAACATTCATCAACCTGATTTTATCAATATAATTAACAAGCCTCAGGCCGTCTGAAAACCATCTTTCAGACGGCCTGAAGCTTTTTAAAACAAGATTTGCATGTTTGTATTTTTCAATAATGTGCCATTTGTCGATTGTGTCATTTTAATTGTTGCAGTCTTAATTGATGGTTGATTAACTTTCATTTGGCATTTTATCTCGGCCGCAGCCTTTATTTTTAGCGGATTGTAAACAATCTGATCGGTCTAAATAGATATCTTTTTAGGGTAAAACCTCAAAAATCTTTTTAAAAAGAAAGATATTGTCTTATTGAATATTCTGTGCTGAAATTACATGACACTACAAAAAGTAGTGCATAAAAAATAAAACAGACAAAGGAGAAAGCCATGCAATTGTTTTTAGACAATCTCAAAGCCTTTTTCGAAACCATCAGCGGCTGGGTCTGGGGACCTATTATGTTGATGCTGCTGGTCGGTACGGGCATTTTGCTGACCGTTTTGCTGAAAGGCTTGCAGTTCACCATGTTGGGTTATGCGCTGAAACAGGCGTTTATGCCGTCAAAGAAGCATGAAGACGGCGAAGACCACGAAGGCGATATTTCCCATTTCGCGGCGTTGATGACCGCGCTGTCCGCCACCATCGGTACGGGTAACATCGCCGGTGTGGCGACTGCGGTGGTAACCGGCGGCCCGGGCGCAGTATTTTGGATGTGGATGACCGCCATTTTCGGTATGGCCACCAAATACGGCGAGGGCGTGTTGGCGGTGAAATACCGCGTCACCAATTCCAAAGGCGAAATGTCCGGCGGCCCGATGTATTACATTGAAAAAGGCTTGGGCAAAAACTGGAAATGGATGGCCGTCGCATTTGCCCTGTTCGGCACATTCGCTTCCTTCGGTATCGGCAGCTCGGTGCAGTCCAACTCAGTCGCGCAGGCAGTACAAACCAGCTTCGGCGTCGAACCTGCCTATACCGGCGTGATATTGACCGTATTAACGGCCATCGTGCTTTTGGGCGGCATTAAGGGCATTGCCAAAGCCGCGTCCTTTATCGTACCTGCCATGGCAGTGTTTTATGTAGTGGGCGGTATTTCCATTATTGTCGTGAATTCTGACGCACTGATGCCTGCCGTCAAACTGATTTTCTCCGATGCGTTCAGCGCGCAAGCTGTGGCCGGCGGTGCCATCGGTACGGTCATCCGCTACGGCGTGGCGCGCGGCGTGTTCTCCAATGAGGCAGGTATGGGTTCTGCGCCGATTGCCGCCGCCGCCGCGAAAACCGACCACCCCGTTCGTCAGGCTTTGGTTTCCATGACCGGTACTTTTTTGGACACCATCGTTGTCTGCTCGATTACCGGTATCGTGTTGGTCATGGGTCTGCTCGGCGCAGGTGGCGAGTTTGTCAAACCTGAATTGAGCGGCGCGGCGCTGACAACCGTCACTTTCCAAAAAATGCTGCCCGGTATCGGCGGCTGGATTGTCACCATCGGCCTGATTTTCTTTGCCTACTCAACCATTCTCGGCTGGTGTTATTACGGCGAGAAATGCGCGGTTTACGTCTTCGGCGAGAAGTTTGCCGGTTTGTACCGCGTTGGTTATGTTTCTTCAGTTATGCTGGGAACCGTGTTGAGCCTTGATTTGGTGTGGCTGGCTTCGGATACATTCAACGGCTTGATGGCATTGCCCAACCTGATTGCGCTTTTGTTGATGGCGAAAGTCATCGTCAATGAAACGCGTGACTTCAAACAAAAAATCAAAAACGGCGAATTGCCGCATTAATGTCCAAGGCCGTCTGAACCTGAACATTCAGACGGCCCGATGGATATTAAGTTTGTTTTGAAAAAAGTCAGAGGAGGAGAAAAATGAAAGTGCTTGTTTTAGGTGCTGGTGTTGCCGGCGTATCTTCCGCGTGGTATCTGGCAGAGGCAGGGCATGAAGTAACGGTCATCGACCGCGCCGAGGGCGTGGCGATGGAAACCAGTTTTGCCAATGCAGGCCAGCTCTCTTACGGCTATACCACGCCCTGGGCGGCACCCGGCATCCCGACCAAAGCGCTGAAATGGCTGTTTAAAAGCCATCCGCCTTTGCTGTTTCGCCCTGACGGCAGCCTGTATCAAATCGAATGGCTGTGGCAAATGCTGCAAAACTGCACGGCAGCGCGCTATCAAATCAATAAAGAGCGCATGGTCAGAATTTCCGAATACAGCCGTGAAATGTTCCGCCGTTTTGAAGCGCAAACCGGCATGAATTTTGAAGGGCGCAAAAAAGGGACGTTGCAGATTTTCCGTCAAGCCAAAGAAGTTGAAGCGGCAGAACAAGACATTGCCGTTTTGGAACGCTACGGCGTGCCGTACCGCCGTCTGAAACCCGAAGAATGCGCAGAATTCGAGCCTGCGCTGGCGCACGTTACCGCCAAAATTGCCGGCGGCCTGCACCTGCCGGCGGATGCGACCGGCGACTGTCACCTCTTCACCGAAAACCTATACAAATTGTGTCTGGAGAAGGGCGTACAGTTCCACTTCAACCAAACCATCAGCCGCATCGACCATAACGGATTACGCATCAGCGCAATCGAAACCGAAACAGAACGGTTTGAAGCAGATGCCTTCGTCTGCGCGCTCGGCTGCTTCAGCAGGACGGTTTTGGCGCAGTTGGACCTCAATCTGCCGATTTATCCCGTCAAAGGCTATTCCTTGACCCTGCCGGTCACAAATTCCGACGGCGCGCCGGTTTCCACCGTTTTGGACGAAAGCTACAAAGTCGCCATCACACGATTCGACAACAGAATCCGCGTCGGCGGTATGGCGGAATTGTCGGGCTACGAAATCAAACTGCCCGAAAAACGCCGCGAAACCTTGGCTTTGGTCGTCAACGATTTGTTCCCCGAAGGCGGCGACTTGAATCAGGCATTGTTCTGGAGCGGACTCAGACCGATGACGCCCGACAGCACGCCGTTAATCGGCCGCACCCGCTTTGAAAACCTGTTCCTAAATACCGGCCACGGTACTTTAGGCTGGACCATGTCGCTGGGTTCGGCAAAATTGACCGCCGATATCGTGAGCGGCAAAGACACCGAAATCCGCAGCGACGACTTGAGCCTGTCGCGCTATCAGGCTTAAGCTGGAAAGCGATAAGGTTTGGTGATATTTCAAACTTAAGGGCCGTCTGAAAAATATTTTTCAGACGGCCCTTAGCTTTATGAGTATTGCGTCCAATCAATAAAATAAATAATAACTATTATCATATTCATTAAAAAGTGTTAGTCTGAACCTGTCCCAGCTTTTAGTGCAGGTTTTCTCATGCCCGATTTTTCGATGTCCAATTTGGCCGTTGCCTTTTCCATCACGTTGGCTGCCGGTTTGTTTACCGTATTAGGCAGCGGTTTAGTGATGTTTTCCAAAACGCCCAATCCGCGCGTGTTGTCGTTTGGTTTGGCATTTGCCGGCGGTGCGATGGTGTATGTTTCCCTGACGGAGATTTTCAGCAAATCCAGCGAGGCGTTCGCTGAAATTTATGATAAAGACCACGCGTTTGCGGCGGCGACCATGGCATTTTTGGCCGGGATGGGCGGCATCGCGCTGATTGACCGCCTGGTGCCGAACCCGCATGAAACTTTAGATGCGCAAGACCCGTCGTTTCAAGAAAGCAAACGCCGCCATATCGCGCGAGTCGGCATGATGGCGGCGTTTGCGATTACGGCGCACAATTTTCCCGAAGGCTTGGCGACGTTTTTTGCCACCTTGGAAAATCCGGCGGTCGGGATGCCTTTGGCCTTGGCGATTGCCATCCATAATATTCCGGAGGGCATTTCCATTGCCGCGCCGGTTTATTTTGCCACCCGAAGCCGTAAGAAAACGGTATGGGCGTGTCTGCTATCAGGCTTGGCCGAGCCTTTGGGGGCGGCTTTGGGCTATTTGGTTTTGCAGCCGTTTTTATCGCCTGCCGTGTTTGGTTCGGTATTCGGCGTGATAGCCGGCGTGATGGTGTTTTTGGCATTGGACGAGCTATTGCCGGCTGCCAAACGCTATTCAGACGGCCATGAAACCGTTTACGGCCTGACAACGGGCATGGCGGTGATTGCCGTCAGCCTGGTATTGTTCCATTTTTAAAACCCGTATGCCAAAGGCCGTCTGAAATGATTCAGACGGCCTTTTTGCGTTATAATCCGCACATCAAAAATAACCTTAATTTCACAAAGTTCCATCATGTTAGACAAATACAATCCAGCCGAAATCGAATCCAAACATTATCAAAACTGGGAAGAGCAGGGCTATTTCCAGCCTGATATGGATTTGACGAAACCGTCTTTCTCCATCCAATTGCCGCCGCCCAATGTAACCGGCACGCTGCACATGGGTCATGCCTTCAACCAAACCATCATGGACGGCCTGACCCGCTACTACCGCATGAAAGGCTGCAACACCGCCTGGATTCCGGGTACCGACCACGCGGGCATCGCCACGCAAATCGTGGTCGAGCGTCAGCTTGCCGCGCAAAACGTGTCCCGTCATGACTTGGGTCGTGAAAAATTCTTGGAAAAAGTGTGGGAATGGAAAGAAGTTTCCGGCGGCACGATTACGCAGCAGATGCGCCGCGTGGGCTGTTCCGCAGACTGGACGCGCGAGTATTTCACAATGGACGACGTGCGCGCCGAAACCGTGACCGAAGTGTTCGTGCGCCTGTTTGAACAGGGCTTGATTTACCGCGGCAAACGCTTGGTGAACTGGGATCCGGTTTTGGGTACGGCAGTGTCTGATTTGGAAGTGGAAAGCGTGGAAGAACAAGGCTCTATGTGGCACATCCGCTATCCGCTGGCAGACAATCCCGCCGAAGCCGTTATCGTGGCGACCACCCGCCCCGAAACGCTGCTGGGCGACGTTGCCGTTGCCGTCAATCCTGAAGACGAACGTTACACCCACTTAATCGGCAAGGAATTAATCCTGCCGCTGACCGGCCGCACCATCCCCGTGATTGCCGACGAATACGTTGAAAAAGACTTCGGCACAGGTTGCGTGAAAATCACGCCTGCACACGACTTCAATGACTACGAAGTCGGCAAACGCCACGATACGCGCCTGATTAATGTGTTCGACCTGGAAGCTAAAGTGTTGGCAAACGCCGAAGTGTTCAACTTCAAAGGCGAAGCGCAACCAGGCTTTGCCCTGCCTGAAAAATACGCAGGCTTGGACCGCTTTGCCGCGCGCAAACAAATGGTTGCCGATTTGCAAGAACAAGGCTTCTTGGTCGAAATCAAACCGCACACGCTGATGACGCCGAAAGGCGATCGCACCGGCTCAGTGATTGAACCAATGCTGACCAGCCAATGGTTTGTCGCCATGTCCGCCACGCCAAACGGCGGCGAGCCTGACAGCGAATTCAAAGGCTTAAGCCTTGCCGACAAAGCCAAAAAAGCTGTCGACAGCGGCGCAGTGCGCTTTATCCCCGAAAACTGGGTCAACACCTACAACCAATGGATGAACAACATCCAAGACTGGTGTATCTCGCGCCAACTGTGGTGGGGCCATCAAATCCCTGCGTGGTATGACAACGAAGGCAATGTGTACGTTGCCCGCAATCAGGAAGAAGCCGAAAAACAAGCCGGCAAAACCGGTTTGATCCGCGAAGAAGACGTATTGGATACATGGTTCTCCTCCGCGCTCGTGCCCTTCTCCACGCTCGGCTGGCCGTCTGAAACCGACGAACTCAAAGCCTTCCTGCCTTCCAATGTCTTGGTCACCGGCTACGAAATCATCTTCTTCTGGGTGGCGCGCATGATTATGATGACCACCCACTTTACCGGCAAAGTACCGTTTAAAGACGTGTACATCCACGGCATCGTGCGCGACCACGAAGGCAAAAAAATGTCCAAATCCGAAGGCAACGTCATCGACCCTGTGGATTTGATCGACGGCATCGACTTGGAAAAACTGCTGGTAAAACGTACCACCGGCCTGCGCAAACCCGAAACCGCGCCGAAAGTGGAAGAAGCCACCAAAAAACTCTTCCCCGAAGGCATTCCGAGCATGGGTGCGGACGCATTGCGCTTCACCATGGCGAGCTACGCCAGCCTCGGCCGCAGTGTCAACTTCGACTTCAAACGCGCCGAAGGCTACCGCAACTTCTGCAATAAATTGTGGAACGCCACCAACTTCGTGTTGATGAACACCGAAGACAAAGACTGCGGTCAAGACGAAATGCAACCGTTGGCGTTTACCTTTGCCGACCAATGGATTATCGGCAAACTGCAACAAGCCGAAGCCGCGGTTGCCGAAGCCTTTGAAACCTACCGCTTCGACCTTGCCGCGCAAACGCTGTACGAATTTGTGTGGAACGAATATTGCGACTGGTACATCGAGCTGGCAAAAGTGCAAATCCAAACCGGCTGCCCGACAACCCAGCGCACCACACGCCGCACCCTCGTGCGCGTACTCGAAACCATCCTGCGCCTGCTGCACCCAATCATGCCTTTCATTACCGAAGAGCTGTGGCAGGTCGTTGCGCCTCTGGCGAATGCCAAAACCGCCGACAGCATCATGTTGGCCGCCTATCCGCAAGCCGATAAAGAAAAAATCGTTCAGACGGCCTTCGACAAAATGGCCGCATTGAAAGACTTGGTGGAAGAAGTGCGCAAACTGCGCGGTGAAATGGGTATCGCGCCAAACGTCAAAGCGCCACTCTTCGTCGAAGGCAGCGCAGAACTCGAAGGCCTGCTCAAATACCTGCCGTCGCTGACCCGACTGGCCGAAGCTAAGCTGGTGGACAACCTGCCCGAAGCAGAAGATGCCCCCGTCGCCGTCTGCAACGGCGCGCGCCTGATGCTGAAAGTCGAAATCGACAAAGCTGCCGAAACCGCCCGTTTGAGCAAAGAAGCCGAGAAGCTGCAAAAAGCCTTGGACAAACTCAACGCTAAACTCTCCAAACCCGGCTACACCGAAAAAGCCCCCGCGCATTTGGTGGAAAAAGACAAAGCCGATTTGACGGAATTGGAAGACAAAATGGCGAAAGTGCAAACTCAGTTGGCGAAGTTGAAAGGGTAGTATTGTTTGGTTGTGAGAAAGGCAGCCTGAAAACGGTAAGGTGATTTTCAGGCTGCTTTAATTAGAAATAAGGAACAAATTATGTTGGTGAATAATGATAAAAAAAGATACAGCTATAACAATATTGATACTAGAAATAAAAAATTTATTCATAAAAATTTTAATAAAACCACTAGCTACCACTCTAACTTTTCCCACTCCAAATTTATCAATGCCTCTTTTATAGGTGCTAAATTTAAATTTAGTTCACTATTTGGCTCTACTTTTGATAATTGTTACTTAAGGGGAGCACTATTCAGAAAATGCAACTTAAAAGAATGTATCTTTAAAAATTGTATTATATCATCCTCCTTATTTGAAAACAGCAAACTAGAGAGTTGTTATTTTGAGAATTGCAAAATTCTTAATTCCCCATCATTATCAAATGCTATTTTGCATAATAAAGAAAATATTACTAATGAAATCCTAGAACAGTACCCTCAAGAACATTGTTTCAGTAAACAATTAATTGAAGAGGTTAAGTTACTAAAGAAAAATGAATTCATTCGTAAATCTTCTATTTTGCATTTAAAAAAACAACGGATAGAAACAGTTTCACTAAAAGTTCTCGTAGAAGAGTTTGGTGAAGAATTCTTAATTAATAACCTAAAAAATCTGAATATTATGGTAACTCGCAATTTTTCATCGCTAAGTTACATAACCAACATCTTGAAAAAAATACAGAATAATGGTAAAAAGGAATTCCTCGGCTCCACTACGCTTGATATTCCAAAATTGACTGATGAATGCTCGTCTACGGACTGATGCGAGGTTAAGGCTTTCATTTTAAATATGTTGATGGAGGGATTGCCTATGGTGATGGATTGTTTTACTGTTTTAAGTTTTGTTTCATTAGTTGTTTACAAAATTATGTTGAACGTCAATATCAAGTGGTCTAGTGGGGTTCTAATAGCAAGCATAGGTTGGGTCAAGACCCAACAAAACCCTTAAATCATCTGTTTTGTGTTAGATTTTCAACCCAAGTTACCAAAAGGCCGTCTGAAACTTAAATTTCAGACGGCCTTTTTCTTTTTCTTAATCCTTAAAATTCAATTAAACCAAACAATCTGACTTTCATCCACGCTGATGCGGATTTCCTGTCCGGTTTGCGGTTTGTCTGTATCGTGGTCGGCGTGGGGATACCAAATCAAATCGCCGTATTGCGGATGGGTGAGGGTAAGGCGTGTGCCTTCGGCGAGGGGGATGGTTTCGCTGATGCGGACGGCTGTGCCGTTTGGGTCGAATCGGATGGCATGTTGGGGGATGTAGCGAGTGTCGCCGGTGTTGGCCAAACCGAGCAGCAGTGCGGCTTGGGCATTGACGGGGCGGCGGATAAGGGTTTCCGGTGTGCCGTGTTGGAGGATGCGGCCTTCGTGCATGATGGCGATGGTGTCGGCCATGGTGCAGGCTTCCTCGGCGGAGTGGGTCACGAGGATGGCGGGGATGTTTTGACTGCGGATGCGTTCGGCGGTCAGGGTGCGCAGGTGGTGGCGCAGGTGGGTGTCGAGGCTGGAGAAGGCTTCGTCCAAGAGCAACAGCGACGGGCGCGTGATGAGGGCGCGTGCGAGGGCGAGGCGTTGCTGTTCGCCGCCGGAGAGGCTTTCGGGTTTGCGTTGCGCTTCGTGTTCCAAACCGATGTCGCGCAAGGCCTGCATGGATTGTTCTTCGATTTCGGCTTTGGGCAGACGGCGCATTTTGAGGCCGAAGCCGACGTTGTCGAGGGCGGTTAAATGCGGCAAAAGGGCGTAGTCTTGAAACATCAGTGAGATATTGCGTTTTTCAGACGGCATGTCGGTGATGTTGTCGCCGTTGAGCCAAACTTCGCCGCTGTCGGGACGCACCAGGCCGACGATGGTTTTGAGCAGGGTGGATTTGCCGCAGCCGGAGCGGCCGAGTACGGCGAGGATTTCGCCTGCTTCGACGTTTAGATTAATGTCTTGGGCAACGGTTTTGCTGCCGAAGCGTTTGTTGATGTTTTTGAGTTGTAACATGGTTTCAGACGGCCTTTAAAAATGGGGTCGGCAACGGATGCTGTCGAGCCATGCGGACAGCAGATGTTTGGGGTCGATCAGGCCGTATCGACGGCAGGCTTCGATTGTGACCAACTGGGCATCGTGCATCATGTGTCCGCCCAACATGGCATCAAGCAGGGTGGGGATGTCCATCAGTTCAAAACCGGCGACTTCGCCGTCTTGGTTGGCGGGTTGGAAGCCTTCGGGCAGGACGATGTCGAAGATATACAGGATTTCGTTGTGGACACCGCGGTTAACGGGGCGCAAACTATATATTTGGGCAGTCGGTCGGATATGAGGTGTTAATGAAGCGGGAATGCCTGCTTCTTCTTCGCCCTCGCGGCAGACGGCTTCAGACGGCCTCTCGCCGCTGCTGATGCCGCCGCCGGTCAGATTGTCGAGTTTGTTTGGATCGACGGCTTTGTGCGGACTGCGGCGGCCTATCCAAAAGCGCAAACCGTCTTCTGTTTCGACCAATCCGTTCAAATGCACTGCCTGACTCATCAGGCCGAACGGACGGAAGGCTGCGCGTTCGAGTGCGCATAAAGGCTTGCCCGACTGGTCGCAGATGTCGAACTTTTCACCGCGCCAACCTTTGAGCCAACCGCACTCGCGCCATTGTTGCGCCAGCGTTTGTAAACTGTCGCCCATCTGAGCCCAGCTGTCTGTTTCCAAATTCAGGCCGTCTGAAAGGGTTGACTGCCTGCCTGTCCAATCTTGCCCGAGGCGTTCGCGCCATAATGGGTTCAGACGGCCTAAAGGCAGGCCGTTGAGATACAGAATGCACCAATCGTCGGATGCGCCATAGCTGGTTTGCGCCCAATCCCACAATGCGTCGTGGACATCGGACGCGAATACCTGTTCAAAACGGAAAGACTGAGACATGGCGCATCCTCCAAAAGAACTAAAGATACGTCGATTTTAGCCGTTTATGGCGAATTTGCAAAACAACCGCACTACCCGAAAACCGCTATAATAGAGTAAACCATCCGAAACGAGCACATCATGAGCGAATTGAGCGAAATCCTCGCCTATAACCAACATTTCGTCGAAACGGGCGAATACGAAAAATACTTTACCAACAAATACCCCGGCCGCGAGCTGGCCATCCTCTCCTGTATGGACGCGCGCATTATCGAATTGCTGCCCAACGCGTTGGGTTTGAAAAACGGCGATGCCAAGCTCATCAAAAACGCCGGCGCGCTGGTGACCCACCCTTGGGGTTCGGTGATGCGCAGTTTGTTGGTGGCCGTATTTGAACTTAAAGTCAAAGAAATCATGGTCATTGCCCACCACGATTGCGGTATGCGCGGATTGCACGCCGAAGAGTTCCTCCAACGCGTACACGACAGCAATATCCCCGACGACCGCATCGAAACCCTGCGCAATGCCGGTATCGATTTGGACGGCTGGCTGACCGGTTTTGACGATGTCGAAGACAGCGTGCGCCATACCGTCGAGCTGATTCGCAAACATCCGCTGATGCCCGACAACATCGCCATCCATGGCCTAGTCATTCACCCGACCACAGGCAAGCTCAACCTGATTGTTGACGGCAGTCTGCCTGCTTCAGACGGCCAAAACATCTAACGCAGACATCACCACGAAATGAAAAACATCGGATTATTCGGCGGCACGTTTGACCCCATTCACAACGGCCACCTCCACATCGCCCGCGCCTTCGCCGACGAAATCGGTTTGGATCTCGTCGTCTTCCTGCCGGCAGGCGACCCGTACCACAAAGACAGCACGCGCACGCCGGCACAAGAGCGCCTCAATATGGTTGAACTCGCCATCGCCGACGAGCCGAAATTCGCCGCCAGCGACTGTGATATCGTCCGCGACGGCGCAACTTATACGTTTGACACCGTCCAAATCTTCCGCCAGCAGTTTCCCAGCGCGCAACTGTGGTGGCTGATGGGCAGCGACAGCCTGATGCAGCTGCACACATGGAAAAAATGGCAAACCCTCGTGCGCCAGACCCATATCGCCATCGCCATGCGACAAGGCGACAACCTCAACAAAACCCCGCGCGAATTGCACGCATGGCTCGGCGAAGCCCTGCAAAACGGCAGCGTCCGTATCCTCAACGCGCCACTGCACAACACCAGCTCCACCCAAATCCGTGCCAATCTTGCCAAAACGCACCATTCAGACGGCCTGCCGCAACCCGTCGCCCAATACATCCGCCAACACAAACTCTATGAAAAATAGCGTTTATTCAGGCAGATAAGCTATAATGCCGTCTGAAAACATTTCAACTAGGAAAATAATGAACGAACAAGAATTGCAAGACCTGCAAAAAATGGTCGAAGTGGCCGTAAACGCCCTCGAAGACATCAAAGCCAAAGACATCTCCGTTTTGGAAACCCAAGACAAAACCTCCCTGTTCGCCCGCATGATTATTGCCAGCGGCGACAGCACACGCCAAGTTAAAGCACTGGCCAACAACGTTGCCGTCGATTTGAAAGAAGCTGGTTTCGAAATCCTCAGCACCGAAGGCGACAGCGGCGAATGGACGCTCGTCGACGCAGGCGACCTCGTTGTCCACGTCATGCTCCCTGCCGTGCGCGACTTCTACGACATCGACACCTTGTGGGGCGGAGAAAAACCGAGTTTCCACGCCGGTATGCAAAAACCTTGGCACGCTGCCGACTAAAACGGTTTATCCATACAAAGGCCGTCTGAAACTTGAAAGCAAGCAAGTTTCAGACGGCCTTTTGCTATAATTCCATTCTTTTCACATTATTTAATTCATTGCACCATCATGCCGCATCCCGATTTCGCCCAAACCCTCTCCAAAGACCGCCATTTCCTGCAATCCGCCTTTAAAAACCCAAAAAAATACGGCGGCTTGGCCAAGGTTGAAGAAAAATACAAAAAATCGCACGACCTCTATCTGCAACGCCTGTCCAAACTGCCCAAGCCCGAATTCGACAACACGCTGCCCGTTCACGAAAAACTTGACGAAATCAAAAAAGCCATTGCCGAGAATCAGGTAACGATTATTTGTGGCGAAACCGGTTCGGGCAAAACCACGCAGCTGCCCAAGATTTGTTTGGAACTCGGGCGCGGGGCGGCGGGGCTGATCGGGCATACCCAGCCGCGCCGTTTGGCCGCGCGCTCGGTGGCAGAGCGGATTGCCGAAGAGCTGAAATCGGAAATCGGCAGCGCGGTGGGCTATAAGGTGCGCTTTACCGACCACACCTCGCGCGATGCCTGCGTCAAGTTGATGACCGACGGCATCCTGCTGGCAGAAACCCAGACCGACCATTATCTCGCCGCATACGACACGATTATCATCGACGAAGCGCACGAACGCAGCCTGAACATCGACTTCCTCTTGGGCTATTTGAAACAGCTGCTGCCGCGCCGCCCTGATTTGAAAGTCATCATCACCTCGGCAACGATAGATGCAGAACGCTTCTCCCAACACTTCAACGGTGCCCCTGTTTTAGAAGTGAGCGGACGGACGTATCCCGTCGAAATCCTCTACCGACCGCTGACCAGCAAAGACGAAGACGACGCAGAAGTCGAGCTGACCGACGCAATTGTCGATGCAGCCGACGAATTGGTACGCTATGGCGAAGGCGATATTTTGGTGTTCCTGCCGGGCGAGCGCGAAATCCGCGAAGCCGCCGAAGCCCTGCGCAAATCCACGCTGCGCCGCAACGACGAAATCCTGCCCCTATTCGCACGCCTGTCGCACGCCGAGCAGCACAAAATCTTCCACCCATCAGGCGCAAAACGCCGCATCGTGCTGGCAACCAACGTCGCCGAAACCTCGCTCACCGTACCGGGCATTAAATACGTCATCGACACCGGCCTCGCGCGCGTCAAACGCTATTCCGCACGGGCGAAAGTGGAGCAGCTTCATGTCGAAAAAATCTCCCAAGCTGCCGCCTGCCAACGCTCCGGTCGCTGCGGACGCGTCTCCGCAGGCGTGTGTATCCGACTGTTTTCAGAAGAAGATTTCAACAGCCGCCCCGAATTTACCGCCCCCGAAATCGTCCGCAGCAACCTAGCCGCCGTCATCCTACGCATGGCATCGCTGAACTTGGGCGATGTAGCGGCATTCCCATTTTTAGAAATGCCCGATTCGCGGTATATCAATGACGGTTTTCAGGTATTACTGGAGTTGGGTGCGGTGGAGGCCATCTGAAAAGTAAAAGAAAATGGTAGATTATGTTTCATTTTCAGACGGCCTAAATCATTGAGAAACTAAAAACTATTGAAAAGGGAATATTGGGTTTTAAAACTCAATCGGTAAATTTTTTATTGTGAAATATTAATGATGAAAAAATCTTTCCTCACGCTTGTTCTGTATTCGTCTTTACTTACTGCCAGCGAAATTGCCTATCGCTTTGTATTCGGAATTGAAACTCTGCCGGCGGCAAAAATTGCAGAAACGTTTGCGCTGACATTTGTGATTGCTGCGCTGTATCTGTTTGCGCGTTATAAGGCTTCACGGTTGCTGATTGCGTTGTTTTTTGCGCTCAGCATCATTGCCAACAATGTGCATTACGCGGTTTATCAAAGTTGGATAACGGGCATTAATTATTGGCTGATGCTGAAAGAGGTTACCGAAGTTGGCAGCGCGGGCGCGTCGATGTTGGATAAGTTGTGGCTGCCTGTGTTGTGGGGCGTGTTGGAAGTCGTGCTGTTTTGCAGCCTTGCCAAGTTCCGCCGTAAGACGCATTTTGCTGCCGATATTTTGTTTATTGCGGCGATGTTGCTGATTTTTGGACGTTCATTCAGTACGACGCAGGAACACGGTATTTCGCCCAAACCAACATACAGCCGCATCAAAGCCAATTATTTCAGCTTTGGCTATTTTATCGGACGCGTGTTGCCGTATCAGTTGTTTGATTTAAGCAAGATTCCTGTGTTCAAACAGTCTGCGCCAAGCAAAATCGGGCAGGGCAGTGTTCAAAATATCGTCCTGATTATGGGCGAAAGCGAAAGCGCGGCGCATTTGAAACTGTTTGGCTACGGGCGTGAGACTTCGCCGTTTTTGACCCAGCTTTCGCAAGCCGACTTTAAGCCGATTGTGAAACAAAGCTATTCTGCCGCTTTGATGACGGCTGTGTCCCTGCCCAGCTTTTTTAATGCGATACCGCATGCCAACGGCTATGAGCAAATCAGCAGCGGCGATACCAATATGTTCCGCCTCGCCAAAGAGCAGGGCTATGAAACGTATTTTTACAGTGCGCAGGCTGAAAACGAGATGGCGATTTTGAACTTAATCGGTAAGAAATGGATAGACCATCTGATTCAGCCGACGCAGCTTGGCTATGGCAACGGCGACAATATGCCTGATGAGAAGCTGCTGCCGTTGTTTGACAAAATCAATTTGCAGCAGGGCAAGCATTTTATTGTGTTGCACCAACGCGGTTCGCACGTCCCATACGGCGCATTGTTGCAGCCTCAAGATAAAGTATTCGGCGAGGCCAATATTGTGGATAAGTACGACAACACCATCCACAAAACCGACCAAATGATTCAAACCGTATTCGAGCAGCTGCAAAAGCAGCCTGACGGCAACTGGCTGTTTGCTATACCTCCGATCATGGTCAGTATGTGCGCCAAGATACCTACAATCAAGGCACGGTGCAGCCCGACAGCTATCTCGTGCCGCTGGTGTTGTACAGCCCGGATAAGGCCGTGCAACAGGCTGCCAACCAGGCTTTTGCACCTTGCGAGATTGCCTTCCATCAGCAGCTTTCAACGTTCCTGATTCACACGCTGGGCTACGATATGCCGGTTTCAGGTTGTAGTGAAGGCTCGGTAACGGGCAACCTGATTACAGGCGATGCAGGCAGCTTGAACATTCGCGACGGCAAGGCGGAGTATGTTTATCCGCAATAAGCGGCGTGAAAACCAATAAAGACAAATTTAGATGATGTCGGGGAAGATGCCCGACCGACAAGACTATGCAAAATATGAAAAACCAAGTACGCGGATCAGGCATGGATGCCCGATCCAACCCAGCCAATGTTTCAGACGGCCTGCAAAACAGTTCGGGCCATATCGGTGCCAACACGCGCTACCGCCTGACCAAGCTCGGCGAACAAATGGCACGCCTGCCCATCGACCCGAAAATCGCGCGCATTTTGTTGGCGGCGAAGAAACACGACTGCATGGCGGAAATACTGGTGATTGCGTCCGCGCTGTCGATTCAAGACCCGCGCGAGCGGCCGCTGGAGGCGCGCGATGCCGCGGCTAAGGCGCATGAACGCTTTACCGACAAGCAATCCGACTTTCTTGCCTATCTGAATATTTGGGACAGCTTCCAGCGCGAGCGCGACAAAGGTTTGTCCAACAAGCAGCTGGTGCAGTGGTGTCGTCAATATTTCCTGTCGCACCTGCGTATGCGCGAATGGCGCGAGCTACACCACCAGCTTGCCCAAACCGCGATTGAAATGGGTTTGACCACCAAAGAAGCCGCGTTTCGACAACCTCCTTCCCAAGAGCAATTAAGGCCGTCTGAAAGCCAAGGCGACCAAGATTTGGCGGCAAAGCTCAAACAAAAACAACTGGACAAGAAACAACACCGCGCCCAAATCCGTGCCGCCAAAGAAGCCGGCTACGAACAAATCCACCGCGCCCTGCTGACCGGCCTTATCGCCAACGTCGGCATGAAATCGCCCGATGGCAACGACTACACCGGCGCGCGCGGCAGCCGCTTCCACCTTTTCCCGGCATCAGCCCTGTTCAAAGCCAAGCCCAAATGGGTGATGGCGGCAGAATTGGTTGAAACCACGCGCCTTTACGCGCGTGACGTCGCCGTTATCCAGCCCGAATGGATAGAGCAGGAAGCGCCGCACCTCGTCCGCTACCATTATTTCGAGCCGCACTGGGAGCAAAAACGCGGCGAAGTCGTCGCCAGCGAACGCGTTACGCTTTACGGCCTGACCGCATTGCCGCGCCGCCTCGTGTCTTACGGCAAAGTTGCGCCCGAAGAAGCGCGCGAAATCTTTATCCGCGGCGCATTGGTGGCGCAGGAAAGCAATCTTCAGACGGCCTTTTTTGCCCACAATAAAAAGCTGATTAAAGAAATTACCGAACTCGAACACAAATCGCGCAAGCAAGACGTATTGGTCGATGACGAAGCCCTGTTTGCGTTTTATAACGAACGCCTGCCCGAGTTGGTGTGGAAAGACGCGAAAGGCGGCATTTGGGGAAGCGAAGAGGGCGGACAAACCCAGTCGGACAAGACAGCCGATCAAAACGGACAAGCAAACCGGCGCAACGCAGGACGCGTGGCGCAAGCCGCGCACGCAGATTCCAAAGATGAGAACAACCGCGAGCGTGAACCGAGTTCACATACCCGACAAAATGTTTCAGACGACCCTAAACCTAAAAAGCAGCCAGCATCTCAAAAAGGCCGTCTGAAACCTTTGCCTCTTGCCGATATCCGTACCTTTGAAGCCTGGCTCAAAACCGCCGAGCGCGACAATCCGCGCCTGCTGTTCCTCAGCCGCGACGATCTGATGCAACACGCCGCCGCGCACATTACCGAAGAGCAGTTCCCCAAATTCTGGCAAACCGCAGACGGCAAGTTCAAACTTTCCTACCGCTTCGAGCCGCACCATCCGCTCGACGGCGTGACCATGACTGTGCCGCTGACCGTCCTCAACCGCCTGCACGCGCCGTCGCTCGAATGGCTGGTGCCCGGTATGTTGCGCGAAAAAATCCAGCTGCTGATTAAAGCCCTGCCGAAGCAAATCCGCCGCATTTGCGTGCCCGTACCCGATTTCATCACCAAATTCCTCGAAAGCAATCCCGACCGCCAAGCGGCCATCATTCCCCAGTTGGCGCACTTTATCGCCAAAAGCGCCGGCGATATGCGGATTTTCGAGCAAATCGACCAAGACGCATGGGCGGCGCAAGAATTGCCCGAACACTGCTATCTGAATCTGCGCATTATCGACGATGGCGGACAAGAGCTTGCCGGCGGCCGCAAACTGCACGAATTGCAACAACAGCTCGGCCAAGCCGCCGCCGTTACCTTTCGCGACAACACCCAAGAATTCGAGCGCGACAACGTTACCACATGGGACATCGGCACCCTGCCCGAATCCATCAAATTCGCCCGTGGCAAACAACAGCTTACCGGCTACCTCGGCCTGCAAAAAGAAAAAGACGGCCGCATCGCCCTGCGCCTGTTCGACACGTCTGCCGCTGCCGAACAAGCCCACCGATTAGGCGTGATCGAACTCATGAAACTACAACTAAAAGAACAAGTTAAAGACCTGAATAAAGGCATCCAAGGCTTCACCCAAGCCGCCATGCTGCTCAAACACATCAACGCCGACACCCTGCGCGACGACCTCATCCAAGCCGTCTGTGACCGCGCCTTTATCGGCGAAGACGAGCTGCCGCGCAACGAAAAAGCTTTCAAAGAACAAATCAAACGCGCCCGCAGCCGCCTGCCCGCCGTCAAAGAAGCCCTCAGCCGCTACTTGCAGGAAACCGCCGCCGCCTACGCCGAACTCAACAGCAAACTCGGCAAACACCCGCTCACCCACCTCCTGCAACAACACCTGCAAACCCTGCTCGCCGCCGGCTTCGCCACCCGCACCCCGTGGGCACAATGGCCGCGCCTCCCCATCTATCTCAAAGCCATGACCCTGCGCCTCGAAAAATACAGCGGCAACCCCGCCCGCGACGCAGCCCGCGAAGCCGATATTCAAGAGCTGGAAAATATGTGGGCAGAGAAAGTGAATGCGCTGGTAAAACAAAGATTAACCGTTTCAGACGACCTTGCTGCGTTTCGTTGGCAGATTGAAGAACTGCGCGTATCATTGTTCGCTCAGGAGTTGAAAACACCGTATCCGGTATCAACTAAACGTTTATCAAAATATTTTGAAAAATATTAAAGGAGTAATTAAAAATATGGATGAAAAACAAACTGGTGCATGGCTAATTCATCATACACATAAGCTAAATGCAATTTCCAACGAACTACCAGAATATGAAGATATAAAAACTGCTGGAAAGGCTGGGATGTTATTATCTGCTATTTCAGCGACAGAGGAGCAAACTATTTCTATTAAAAACGCAAGACTTTTAGCTAATCTTGCTTCGATTTCTAAATTAGAGTTTGAACCAATTATTGAGATTTTAAAAAAGCAACAGCTTATTGATAGCAGTAATACTGAACTTAGAATTCTAGGCTTATCAAGCCATAGTATCTTACAGCACACTTCAGAAATTTTTCATAATAACCAACCTTCTAGCATTCAAATAGCTGCCCTGGAACTTGCAGAGGAAGCTTCTATCTCACCAAAGACAGAAAATGATGTTTTTGAAAAATTATCTGATGAATATAAGATTAGTACCAATGATGTTGAATGTTTATTAATTGATTCCAAGCAAATAGGTTTTGTTGATACCGAAATAATTGGCGATAACACATTATTTTTTAACGGTAATTTATTCAGAAGAAATGAGATTTCAAAAATATCCGCCGTACTACAAAGTTTAACCTCAGAAGAAGCAACAAAATTCAAAGAACTAAATGAGAAATTAGATCAATTTGGCTGTATATCTTTTAATGATATGAAGCAAATTTTAGGAGATTATTTATGCGAGAAAATTGTTTCTGTAGGCTTGATTGATGTTAGTTTTATTTCAAATGAAAAAGGACGTATTGGCTTTGTAACAAAACCATCAGCGTTTAATAAATTTGTTAGTCCTATGATTGATGATGTATTTGATTTAGCAAAGACATTTATTAGTGCATTGACTTATGGAATGAGAGAAAGTAATTATTCTAGAGGAAAAATTACTCAAGTGGATGCGTTATTAAGAAAGTTAATTGAAGGGAAAGAAGTTGGTCCAGTTAAGGCGATAGGCAATGACTATAGATTATTAGAATTTAAAGGAGTTATTAAAGTAATACCTACAAAGAATAATTATAATCAAGAAGTTTATAAAATGCGACTGTTAAAAAGGGAGGTAGGGGAGCTGGCGTTAGAAGTTCTGACTACGGGGTCTGCTAATGAATATTCTCTAAAATTATCTCAAAAAGACGAGGCTATTACTCAAAATACTATTAAACGATTTGATGCACCTGAAACAAATCGTGTATTAATGAGAAAGAAACAAATTGAGAATACTCCCAAAGCTACTAACGATATTTTGCTAAGTTTGAGAACAGGAAACTTGTAATGGCTACTAAGGGCATGAAAGCAGAAGAATTGCTAAGATATTATTTCTTAAAGTCAGGATATTTTGTTGTTAGAGGTGTTCCATATCAATATGATGGATTTGATATTACAGATATTGATCTGTTTTTATACGGGCGAACTTCTGCTTTCTCTAGAGAAAAAATTATTGTAGATATAAAAAATAAGAAAACACCACAAGCATTGGAGAGAATTTTTTGGACAAAAGGTTTACAACAGGCATTAGGTGTTGATAAAGCTATTGTTGCAACAACAGAAAATCGTCTTTCGATTGTTAAGTATGGGAAAGAGCAAAATGTTGTCGTGCTGAATAAAGATTTTTTAAGAAGGATTGATAAATACGAATCAGAATATAAGAATAATAGATTAACAGATGAAGAATTTTATAATTTAATCAATAGTTATTCATTACAAAGGTTAGATGGGGATTGGAAGGGAAAAATTCGTACTGCAAAAAAATTAATACCTCTTGGTATGAGTTTTGATCATATTAATCATTGGTTAGAAACCGCTAGATTTTTTGCGGAACAATCGATTACAAATATTCAATATGCAGAGATTTCTCTTAGATGTTTATATTTAATTTGTTCATTTATCTCAATTGGCATAGATTATAAAATGTTAGATGTTTCCTTTTCTGAAAGATCTGAAAAATTGAAATATTTAGATGAGGGGTTTAGATATGGATCATATGGAAGTGCTGGAATAAATAAGATAATTCAAACGTCTATTAAATTGGTGGATAGCATTCCAAATGGAGCAGGGATTGCTAATCAAATTAGAGAGCATCTTGAAACAGGTTTCAATGATGACAAGTTTGGAATATTATCTGATTATTTTTCTAGAATAGATGTTAGTAAAAATTTATTTCATTTAGCAAGAACTTTTGAGCAATTAGCCATGAGTAAGATATTTGTTCATCATTCATCAAATATAGATGTAAAAAGTATGTTATTTCTATTGCTAGATTTTTGGGGGATTTCCCGCACTAAATTTGAAAATACATCATTATAAAAAAACGCCCGCTTGGTCGGCAGCGTACTGCACCATGCGGCGGACTACGGCGATTACCCCTGCCACCGCGTGGTCAATGCGTCAGGGCGTTTGGTGCCGGGTTGGGCGGCGCAGCAAGCCGTAGCCTGCAACCGCGTGCGTGCCTTTGGGCACACACCCTACTTGCAATCCCACAAAACCCGTCTGTAGGGTGTGTGCGGTACGCACGCACGCGGTCTTTTTAAAATGTTCTTTCCAATCAAACCAAAGGCCGTCTGAAAGTACTATCCACCTTTCAGACGGCCTTTTTATATTCATATTTCTGTTTATTTTTCCAACCGTGCAATCAGTTCATCGGCCAAGTCGAGATAAGCCTGTGTGCCTTTGGCGTGGGCGTCGTAGGCGAGGGCGGGGAGGCCGTGGCTGGGGGCTTCGGCGAGGCGGATGTTGCGGGGGATGACGGTGTCGAAGAGTAGGTTGCCGAAGTGTTGTTTGAGCTGTTCGCTGACTTCGACGACGAGGCGGCTGCGGCTGTCGTACATGGTGCGGACGATGCCGGTTACGTCGAGGTCGGGGTTGATGGCTTGGCGGATTTTGCGGACGGTGGCCACTAAGTCGGAAATGCCTTCGAGGGCGTAGTATTCGCAAAGCATGGGGACGATGACGCCGTTGGCGGCGACCAGGCCGTTGAGGGTGAGCAGGGTTAGGGAAGGGGGGCAGTCGATGAGGACATAGTCGTAGTTGTCGGCAACGAGCTGCAGGGCGTTTTTGAGGCGGATTTCGCGTGCGATTTCTTGGACGAGTTCGACTTCTGCGCCGGCCAGTGTGCGGTTGGCGCCCAATACGTCGTAGCCGCCTTCTTTGCTGCGGACGACGGCGTTGGGGATGTCGGTTTCGCCGAGGACAACTTGGTAAACGCCGTTTTCGATGGTGGCTTTGTTGATGCCGCTGCCTGTGGTGGCGTTGCCTTGGGGGTCGAGGTCGACGACGAGGACGCGGCGGCCTTTGGAGGCTAGGGAGGCGGCTAAGTTGACGGTGGTGGTGGTTTTGCCGACTCCGCCTTTTTGGTTGGCGACGGCGAGGATTTGTGCGCTCATGTGCTTTGCTGTCGTGTTAAGTGTGGATGGCTGGATTGTACCGTTATTCGGTATGCTTGGGTTGTTTTCAGACGGCCTTTTTGCGGATGATGACGATATGGCGTTCGGCATTGAGTTGGGGGACGTACAATGCTTCGACTTTTTCGACGGCGACGCTTTCGGGCAGTTTGTCGATTTCTTCTTGTGGATATACGCCTTTCATGGCCGCCCAATAGCCGCCGTCTTTGAGGAGGTGCCCGGTCCAGTTGACGAAGTCGGCGAGTTCGGCAAAGGCGCGGCTGGTGATGACGTCGGCGCGGCAGTCGGCGGCGGCTTCTACGCGGCCGCTGATGACGCGGGCGTTTTTTAGGCCGAGTTCGATGACGGCTTGTTGCAGAAAGGCGGTTTTTTTGGTGTTGGCATCGAGGAGGGTGATGTCGAGGTCGGGACGGCAGATGGCGGTGGGTATGCCGGGCTGTCCGCCGCCGGAGCCGACGTCGAGCATGGTTTGCGCGTGTTCGATATAGGGCAGGAGGGTCAGGCTGTCGAGCAGATGATGGCTGACGGTTTGGGCAGGATCGCGCAGGGCGGTCAGGTTGTAGGTTTTGTTCCACTTTTGCAGCAGGGCGGCATAGTCTAGCAGTTTGGCTTGTTTGGCTTCGTCGATGTCCAAACCCAGTGCCTGTATGCCGTCGCGGAGCTGTTGCGCCTGATTCATTTGTTATTCCTTATTGGTTAAAACGCGTTGGATGTAATGGTAACGGAAAGCATGCCGTCTGAAAATGTTTGTGCTTGTTGAATCAACGTTTCATCTTGTGAAAGACGATGGGCTGTTCCGGTGCGCGCGTGAGCTGTTTGGGCAGGGTCAGCATGGCGATGGTCCATACGGAGAGGGTGTAGTAGAACACGCCTTGTCCGCGCATACCGGCCAATGCGGCATTGCCTAAGATAGCTTCAAAAATCAAACCTGCCGCCGCCGAGGTACACGCTGCGACACCGGCAAGGAAGATGGCATAACGCGAATGCCTGCGCATCATTTTTTTATACGCCAGCTTGGTCAGTCCACCGGCAATCGGCAGGTTGAGGAAGGCAAACATGCCGCAGACAAACCATGTAACGGAATCCTGCCAGCCGCTTTGCCATGCCCACGCGCCGTCTTTGACCGTGACTAGCAGCCCTTGGCCGTCTGAAAAGGCGATTTGCACGATATTGTGCAATATCATCGCCAGCGGCAGGGTGAGGAATATCAGTGCGACCAATAGGGGGCGGTAGGGCTTTTCTTGTGTCAGATACATGGCGGTTTGCCTTGTTGTGGGATAAGTCGAAATGATAGCAGATTGGCGGTTGATTCACGTTTGTTAGCGCTGAAATTGCTGACAAAAACGGTCAATTAAAAAAGAAATGAAAAATTCTTTTTTCTTGGCAAACGTTGGCGGATAAAGGTTAAAAAAACGTTTTCAGACGGCCTAATCTCTTATTTTTATATGAACCGAACAGAAAATCTTTGCATTTCTCCGTAAAATCTACTAAATTCTCAATAACATATTATAAAGACCTGAAATCTGGAACCCAAACCGAAACTGCCTTCCGCCATTTACGCTCGGAAACTCAGCAGGCAACAAAAGTTTCACACACAACAAAAATACAAAATAATTCCTATGAAATCAGTTGTTTATAATGATAGATAACCACAAGGCAAACCATGCCTGACTTTAGTAGGAGTAAAACCATGGCTGAAGCAACCGATGTCGTATTAGTAGGCGGCGGCATTATGAGCGCCACTTTGGGCGTATTGCTCAAAGAACTCGAACCATCTTGGGAAATCACCCTGATCGAACGCTTGGAAGATGTAGCGTTGGAATCATCAAATGCATGGAACAATGCCGGTACGGGACACTCTGCGCTGTGTGAATTGAACTATGCGCCCCTGACTGCCGACGGCACGATCGATCCGACCCGCGCCCTCAATATTGCCGAACAATTCCATATCAGCCGCCAGTTTTGGGCATCTTTGGTTGAAGAAGGCAAACTGGCCGACCGCTCTTTCATCAATTCCGTCCCCCACATGTCGCTGGTGATGAACGCCGATCATTGCGATTATCTGCAAAAACGTTTCGACGTGTTCAAAAACCAAAAACTCTTCGAAAAAATGGAGTTTTCTACCGACCGCGCCAAAATCGCCGAATGGGCGCCGCTGGTCATCAACGGCCGCGATGAAAACCAATCTATCGCCGCCAACTACTCCGCCGAAGGCACAGACGTCGATTTCGGCAGCCTGACCCGCCAGATGGTCAAATACTTGAGCGACAAAGGCGTAAAAATCAAATTTAACCGCCATGTCGATGACCTCAACCGCGAATCGGACGGCGCATGGGTGCTGAAAACCAGCAGCACCAAAGACGATGACGACCCGTTGACACTCCGCACCCGTTTCGTCTTCCTCGGCGCAGGCGGCGGCGCACTGACCCTGCTGCAAAAATCCGGTATCCCCGAAGGCAAAGGCTACGGCGGCTTTCCGGTTTCCGGCCTCTTCTTCCGCAACAGCAATCCCGAAACGGCCGCGCAACACAACGCCAAAGTGTACGGCCAAGCCTCCGTCGGCGCGCCCCCTATGTCCGTTCCGCATTTGGATACCCGCAACGTGGACGGCCAACGCCATTTGATGTTCGGCCCGTATGCAGGCTTCCGTCCCAACTTCCTCAAACAAGGCTCGCTCATGGATTTGCCGATGTCCATCCACATGGACAACCTCTACCCCATGCTCCGCGCCGGTTGGGCTAATATGCCGCTGACCAAATACCTCTTGGGCGAATTGCGTAAAACCAAAGAAGAACGCTTCACTTCGCTCTTAGAGTATTATCCGGAAGCCAATCCTGACGATTGGGAACTGATTACCGCCGGTCAACGCGTACAAATCATCAAAAAAGACCCGAAAAAAGGCGGCGTACTCCAATTCGGTACCGAAATCGTCGCCCATGCCGACGGCTCGCTGGCCGCATTGTTGGGCGCGTCCCCAGGTGCATCAACCGCCGTACCTTTGATGATTAAGCTGATCAACCAATGCTTCCCAGATCATGCCGAATCATGGTCAGGCCGTCTGAAAGAATTGGTGCCCGGCTACGGTATCAAGCTGAACGACAATCCGACTTTGGCGGACGAAATCATCAGCCACAACGCGTCCGTTTTGGGCATCCACCACTAATTGAAGCAAGCACAAAGGCGGGCATTCTTGCCCGCCTTTTTTCAAACCATTAAAATAACGGCATTCAGGCCGTCTGAAACCTAATCGGCAACGGCATGTTGCACGATTCAAACCCGAAAATCAGCCCAGTAGAAAAACGCCATGACCGATATTCTCAACAAAATCCTTGCCACCAAAGCAGAAGAAGTGGCCGCCCAAAAAGCCGCCGTTTCCTTGGAAGACATCAAAGCCCAAGCGCAGGCAGCCGCGCCGGTTCGCAGCTTTATCGGCTCGATCCGTGCAAAACACGCGCAAAACCTGCCCGCCATTATTGCCGAAGTCAAAAAAGCCAGCCCGAGCAAAGGCCTGATCCGCCCTGATTTTCATCCTGCCGAAATTGCCGCCGCCTATGAAAAAGCCGGCGCGGCCTGCTTGTCCGTGTTGACGGACGAACCTTACTTCCAAGGCTCGCCCGAATATTTGAAACAGGCGCGTGCGGCTGTGGCGCTGCCGGTCTTGCGTAAAGATTTCATCATCGACGAATACCAAATCTATCAGGCGCGCGCGTGGGGTGCGGATGCAATTCTCCTGATTGCCGCCGCATTGGAAGCCGGGCAGCTTGAGCGTTTTGAAGCCGTTGCCCACGAATTGGGCATGACCGTATTGTTGGAATTGCACGATGCGTCCGAGCTGGAAAAATGCCGCAACATGACCACGCCGTTGTGGGGCGTCAACAACCGCAACCTGCGTACGTTTGAAGTGACCCTGCAACAAACCCTTGACCTCTTGCCCGAATTAAACGGCAAAACCGTTGTCACCGAAAGTGGCATCCGCAACAAAGAAGACGTCGATTTCATGCGCGGCCACGGCGTGCATACTTTCCTGATCGGCGAAACCTTTATGCGTGCCGACGACATCGAAGCCGAAGTTAAAAAACTGTTCTAAACCCTAAAAAACATCAGGCCGTCTGAATTTTCAGACGGCCTGAATCCATTGGAGACGAGAAAAAATGTTTACCGTACAGCGCATTTACGCCTATCAACCCGATTCTAAACAAACCGCCGTCTTTATTGACCGCCTCTATCCGCGCGGCGTCCATAAAGAAGTTTTCGCCACTACGCTTTGGCTGAAAGACATTACACCCAGCGCAAACCTGCGCCGCTGGTATCATGAAAATCCGGCTCAAAATTTTGACGGTTTTGTCAGCCGTTATCACGAAGAGCTGCAAGGCGATGCCGAGCAGGCCGCCATCAAGCGGCTGCTGGATTTGGAAAAACAGCATGGCAATATCTTGTTGCTGACCGCCGTCAAAGACCCCCGACATTCCCACGTCTCCGCACTGGCTCAATTTTTGGGTGCAACGTTTGAATATCGCGATTAAAAAACAGTATTTGCACCGGATACAAAAAGGCCGTCTGAAAACAAGGTTTCAGACGGCCTGCTATTTTCAAATCAAGAAGGATAACGGTGTGCCACCAATTTTCCGTCTATGTATTCGCCGATATAGACTTGCGAGGCTTCAAGGTGGAGGCGGTCGAGTTCTTGTTGCAGCCACTCTTCGTCACGCTTAATGATTTCGAGGATGTCGGGGTCGACTTGGCCGTCTGTAATCAGCGGATAGCGCAGGCTTTCGTCGCCGTACTTAATGACGGCGAGCTGGCCGTTTTGTTCCATCACGGCGCGTTTGACGGCAGAGATTTCGTAGATGCCGGCGGCGCGGAGTTTGAACATGAGGTCGTGCGCGCTGATGCCGTTTTTCATACATTCTTCTGCTTGGACTTCGCCGTTGACGATGATCCAAACGGATTTACCGTCAATCACGGATTTGACCCAGTGGTTGTGGTTTTTGATGAATTTCAGACTCAAGACCAACAACGTCCACAAAATCAGTACGAGGAAAAATTGCAACAGGCCGACGCTGTCGCTGTAAATCAGGCCGCCGATGATGCCGCCGAGTACAAAGTTTTGTACTTGATCCATGGCGGAGGTCGGCGCGAGGTTGCCTTTGCCTAAGAGGTTGATTTGCAAAATCAAACCTAAAAAACCCATCAGCAGTTTGAGGGCGAGCAGGGAGTATGCTTCCATGTGTGTGTATCCTGTTATTCTTTATCGATGAGTTCGATATTGTTGTTGACCAAATTGATGGGCGTCAGCGTGTAGGCGGAGAAGTCTTGATTGAAATGGACTTCGTAGTATTGGTTTTTAATGCCGATAATCATGCCGTTGAACAGGCGCGTGCTGTTGACGATGATGTCTTGTTTTTCAACTTTTTGGTTTTCAATCAAAGCATTGAGAAAACCCACCATGCGCGAAGTGTCGGCGGCAAAGTTCTGACGCTCGCTGTACGAAAGATATTGCGTGCCGCAGATGAGGATGAGCAGCAACAGTGCAATAATGCTCAGGTCGCGGTATTTGGTGTCCATGCGGTGGCGCAGGTATTGCGATACGGCGAGCAGGAGGACGACAAGGGCGGCGAAAATCAGGACGTATTTCAAGTAGTCGTTGAAATACATATGGTTTTCAAGATAAAAGTGGGAAAAGAATTTCATGGTATTCAGTAGCTTTGAGGAGGGTAATAAGGCCGTCTGAAACATAAATTTCAGACGGCCTTGTCTATTAAACAAGGATTTTGCGTCAAGGTTTCGGATAAAGCATACATGGCGCTTCCCGAAGTAGTATCAGTTGATAAATCCGTCATCCTTCATTTTCTTTTCGGAAAAATACTGGCTGATGACCAGTAAGCTGGCCAGAATGATAATGAAAAGACCTGCCATGGTCAGGGTGATTTTGAGAAACATATCGGCATCGACGAAGGAAAACCAAAGTTGCAAAATCAAGAGCAACACCCAGCTGACGAACAATCCGAGACAGGCATAGACGCCGAGTTTAAACACGTTCTTTTTCCAAAATGACGACGTAGGCTTCACGCACGAAAAACAGCAGCATGCGGCGCTGGTCTTTTTCCATGGTAACGACCTTCCAGCCTTGCGAAGCATGCTATTGAGGAAATCGCTGAATTTGACCGGATTGATTTTGGCGCTGCCGAAAATCAAGCTGGAAAGCAGGTTCTCTTGATAAATGACGGCTTTATATTCTTTCATTTTATTCCTTTAAAATAAGGGGGCCTTAAGGCCCCCTATGATTCTACTCTTTATTGTTCAACTGCGGCAATACGGAACCTTCGCCCAAGGACAACAAACCGCTTTGCGAGTAAATACCCAGTTTGGCGCGGGTGTCGGTGATGTCGAGGTTGCGCATGGTGAGCTGGCCGATGCGGTCGAGCGGGGTGAACGCGGCGTCTTCGACTTTTTCCATGCTCAGGCGTTCGGGTTGGTAGGTCAGGTTGGGCGATTCGGTGTTCAGAATCGAGTAGTCGTTGCCGCGGCGCAGTTCGAGGGTGACTTCGCCGGTAATGGCTTTGGCAACCCAGCGTTGGGCGGTTTCGCGCAACATGAGGGCTTGGCTGTCGAACCAGCGGCCTTGGTAGAGCAGGCGGCCGAGGCGCAGGCCGTTGATGCGGTATTGTTCGATGGTGTCCTCGTTGTGGATGCCGGTCACCAAGCGTTCGTAGGCGATGTGGAACAATGCCATGCCCGGGGCTTCGTAGATGCCGCGCGATTTGGCTTCGATGATGCGGTTTTCGATTTGGTCGCTCATGCCCAAGCCGTGGCGTCCGCCGATGCGGTTGGCTTCGAGGAAGAGTTCGACGGGGTCGGCGTATTCTTTGCCGTTCAATGCAACAGGCACGCCTTCTTCAAAGCGCACGCTGACTTCTTCGGGTTTGACTTCGACATTTTCGTCCCAGAAGGCAACTCCCATGATGGGCTTAACGATTTTGATGCCGCTGTTGAGAAATTCCAAGTCTTTGGCTTCGTGGGTGGCACCCAGCATGTTGGAGTCGGTAGAGTAGGCTTTTTCAACCGACATTTTGTAGTTGAAGCCGTTGGCAATCAGAAATTCGCTCATTTCGTGGCGGCCGCCGAGTTCGTCGATAAATTGTTGGTCGAGCCAAGGTTTGTAGATTTTCAGCGCGGGATTGGTCAAGAGGCCGTAACGGTAGAAACGCTCGATGTCGTTGCCTTTGTAGGTGCTGCCGTCGCCCCAGATATTCACATCGTCTTCTTTCATGGCGGAAACGAGCATGGTGCCGGTAACGGCGCGGCCCAGAGGCGTGGTGTTGAAATAGGCGATGCCGCCGGTGGAAACGTGGAACGCGCCGCATTGGATGGCAGCGATGCCTTCGTGTGCCAGTTGTGCGCGGCAGTCGATCAGACGGGCGTTTTCTGCGCCGTACTCCATCGCTTTTTTAGGAATGGCGTTGTAATCGTCTTCGTCAGGTTGGCCGAGGTTGGCAGTGTAGGCATAAGGCAACGCGCCTTTGAGTTTCATCCACAGCAGCGCGGCAGAGGTATCGAGGCCGCCGGAGAAGGCGATGCCGACTTTTTGGCCGACGGGGAGATTTTGTAAAATGGTATGGTTTTGGCTCATGGGAATTTCTCCAGACTTGAAAAGTTGAAACCATTATCTTATAAATGGAATACATTGTCAGCAATAGGCCGTCTGAATGTTCGGAGGGCCGTATTAAAGAAACCTCATCATGAACGCTTTTAACCTCATTATCATCGGCGATGAAATCTTACACGGCAGCCGCCAAGACAAGCATTTCGCCTTTTTCAAATCCTTATTGGAATCGCGCGGGCTGAAGCTCAATCAGGTGCAATATCTGCCCGATGAACCCGAATTGCTGGTCAAACAACTGCGCCGCAGTTTTTCAGACGGCCTGCCGACTTTTGTTACCGGCGGTATCGGCTCTACGCCTGACGACCACACCCGCCAAGCCGCCGCGGCTGCTTTGGATTTGCCCGTCGTCCGCCATCCTGAAGCTGCAAAGTTTATCGAAGGCGTAACCTTGAAACGCGGCGAGCCGCTCGATTCGCCGGAACACGCCCAGCGTCTGAAAATGGCGGATTTTCCCGAAGGCGCGGAATTGGTACCCAATCCGTTTAACAACATCGCCGGATTTTCCATCCGCGAGCATTATTTCTTCCCCGGTTTCCCCGTGATGGCGCACCCGATGGCCGAATGGGTATTGGAAACTTATTACGCCGACCGCTTCAACCAAACCGAATGCGGCAGCCGCAGCGTGTATGTGTTCGACCAACCCGAGTCGCGCATTACGCCGATTATGGAACATCTTGAACGTACCTACGCCGGTGTCCGTTCGTACAGCCTGCCCACAGTGGGCCGTACCGATTCAGACGGCCGTTATACTCCGCCACATATCGAGTTCGGCATCAAGGCGGAAGGCGAGGCCTGCCGCTTGCTGGATGCGGCGTGGGAAGATGCGTTGCAGGGTTTGCAGGCGATTGGTGCGACTTTGAAAGAAACGGTGGAATAATGCACTTATCCCCAGCCCAATCCAGACGCGCACTGACTTTTGCCTCTTTGCTGTTTTTACCGCCTACCCTCATCATCGGCATTTGGCTGGCGCAATATGGCGGCTTTGCTTTTGAGCCGCCGCTGATGCACGCCGTCCATGCCCATGCGGGCACATGGTTTGACCCGATTGCTACCGTGTTGCATTATCTGGGCAAAACCCCGATTGCCGTGCCGCTGATCGGCGCGGTTGCCGCCGCCCTGTATTTTGCCGATAAGAAGCGCGAAGCACTGTTTTGCGTGTTGGCGGCATTGGTGCCGACTTTGAATATGCTGATTGTGAAGGTATGGTTTGCCCGCGAACGTCCGCTGCTTTGGCCGCGCCTGATTGAAGAGAGCAATTTTTCCTTCCCCAGCGGCCACAGTACGTTTTCCGCCGCCATTGCCGTCATGCTGATATTGCTTTGCCGCCGCACGCGCTACCGCCGCGCCGCTTGGATAGGCGGTATTTCCTTTGCCCTGTTGACCGGGTTTTCACGCATTTATTTGGGCGTGCATTATCCCACCGACGTTTGGGCAGGTTGGACAAACGGCACGCTGACTGCCTTGCTGGTGTATATGCTCATCTTCAGGCCGTCTGAAAAATAGAAGAAATAAATCATGAATACACGTTCACCCAACACGCCTTATTGGCTCAGAAACGGCCATGCCGAGACCCTGTTTGCCAAGCTGCTGCAAGGCAAGGCGCCCGACTACCGCCGCGAGCTTCTGCCCGACAGTACCGGCAAAACCCAAGTTGCCTACGATTTTGTCGACAGCGCCGATCCTGATGCGCCGCTGGTGGTTTTGTTCCACGGACTGGAAGGCAGCAGCGAGAGCCATTACGCGGTCGAATTGATGAAAGCCGTACAGCAGCGCGGTTGGAACGGCGTGGTTGCCCATTTCCGCAGTTGCGGCGGCATAGAAAACACCGCGCCCGTGTTCTACCACCTCGGCGATACGCCCGAAATCGCCTTTATGCTCAACACGCTGGCCCAACGCTATTCAACCATCTACGCCGTCGGCGTTTCTTTGGGGGGTAATGCCTTGGCCAAATATTTGGGCGAGCAGGGCAGCAATGCCGTTCCGCGTGCTTCTGCCGTCGTTTCCGCGCCGGTTGATGCCGTAGCGGCCGGTACGCGTTTTGATCAGGGTATGACGCGCTTGATTTACACGCGCTATTTTTTAAATTCGCTGTTGCCGAAAGCCCAGGCGATTCCCCGGTTTCAGACGGCCTTAAGCCAGCAAAACTGCAAAACGCTTGGCGATTTTGATGACCGCTTTACCGCGCCGCTACACGGTTTTGCCGACCGCCACGATTACTACCGCCGCAATTCCTGCAAGCCGTTCCTGAAAGGCGTGGATACGCCGTTGCTGTTGCTTAATGCCGTCAACGACCCTTTCCTGCCGCCAGAAGCCCTGCCGACCGGGCGGGACGTGTCCTCGGCCGTTATACTGCTGCAGCCGGCATACGGCGGTCATGTCGGCTTCGTCAGCCGCGATCAAGGCCGTCTGAATCTGCAATGGCTACCGCAAACTGTGTTGGACTATTTCAAACAGTATCAGCCGTAAATGAAAAAGGGCATGTATGCAGACATGCCCTTAGGGTGTAGAAAGTAAAAAGGCTGTCTGAAAAGAGTTTCAGACGGCCTTTTGAATGGCTTGATTATTTGCCTTTGTCGGCTTTAGCTTCTTTTTTCAGAGAAGCGTACAACTCAGGGTCGCGGTTTTTCAGCAGGGACGCAACGGCCAAGTCGTCACGGTTAACTTTAGCCAAATCTACGCGCTCGATGTGTACCAAACGCAGCAATTCGCGTACAGGTTTAGGCATATTGCGGCCGGATTCGTAACGGGAACCACCGGATTGAGTCACACCGATGCGGCTCCAGAAGTCCATTTGGTTTAGGCCGAGTTTTTTACGGATATCGCGGATGTTTTCAATTTTTTCGAACGATTTCATGAATCTTCCTTATTGTGGTATTTGTTGCATGCCTCTAGGCATAAAAATGGGTCTGCAAGAATGCCGGCATCCCTTTCCTGTAGGCTTTTGGGGTGATATGTGGGCGTATTGCAAATGACTGATCTAGATAATTAGACAGTATATTCGAAAGAAGTTTTCCGCTGTCTGCCATAATTTGTGTAAATATTTCTTAATTCATTATTTCGGTAAATTTTCATTATATAAATCATTAAATTATGCGTTTATCTTAAATATGGCGTAAGCAAATTTTTACATAATTAAACAATTCAATTTGGGTAAAAACTTAATTTCGAGTTTTTATTCGGTTTTCTAGGTTGAGAATGCGAATAAATTTCAGACCGTCTTAATCTATGTTTTCAGACGGCCTGAAAGTTTTTTCAAGGTTAAGGCTTACCGCTGGCAGGGCTGATGGTAAGGATTTCGTAGCCGGTTTCGGTAACCAAAACTTCGTGTTCCCACTGGGCGGAGAGTGAGCGGTCTTTGGTGACCACTGTCCAACCGTCGTTCAGGATGCGCAGATGGCGTTTGCCTTGGTTGATCATCGGCTCGATGGTGAAAATCATGCCCGGTTTGAGGACGAGACCCTCACCTTTACGACCGTAGTGGACTACTTGCGGCGCTTCGTGGAAACCGCGGCCGATGCCGTGTCCGCAGAATTCCTGTACGACGGAGTAGCCGGCATTTTCGGCAACCTGTTGGCAGGCATAGCCGACATCGCCGAGGGTAGCGCCAGGTTTGACCGCTTCGATACCCGCCATCATGGAGGCATGGGTCACGTCGATCAGGCGTTGGGCAATCGGGGAGACTTTGCCGACGGTAAACATACGGCTGGAATCGCCGTGGAAGCCGTCTTTTTTAATGGTCAGGTCGATGTTGACGATGTCGCCTTCTTTCAGCGGCTTGTCATCGGGAATACCGTGGCAGATGACGTGGTTGACGGAGGTGCAGCAGGATTTCGGGTAGGGCGGGTTGCCGTAGTTGAGGGGGGCCGGATAACCGCCTTGAACGTTGACGTGGTAGTCGTAAACGAGTTTGTCGATTTCGTTGGTGGTTACGCCGGGTTTGACGAATTGGCCGATGTAGTCGAGGGCTTCGGCGACTAAGCGGCCGAGTTCGCGCATTTTTTCGATTTCTTCGGGGGTTTTGATGATGACTTTGTCCATGAGGTTTCCTTCTTGTTTCAGACAGTATGGAGGCCGTCTGAACGGGACGGGTGTGCCGTCTGTTTAAAACAGGTTGTCGAGATTGTCTTTATTGCGCGGTTTGGCTTGTGGTTTGGCCTCAGGCTCGGCTTTCGGAGTCGGTTTGGACTCGGGGGCTTTGGCTTTTTCCGGTTTGTTTTCTACTGCTTGTGCGGTAGGTTTGTTGCTTGCGGCTTTGTTTTCTACCGGCTGGCTGTCTGCTTTAGGTTTGTTTTGAGCGGCAGAGCTGTTGTTGTCGGATTGTGTGTTTTCTGATTTGTCGGTTTCAGTGCGTTTGTTTTCTGTGCGTTTGCTGCGGTGTGCGGCAGGACGGTCGTTTTTTGCACCTTCTTCGGCGTTATCGCTTTTTTCGGTTTGGGGAACAATCGGGTTGCCGGAGGCGGTTTTTGCGTCGCCGTCTTTGGTAGGCTGAACGGTTTCAGGTTCGACAGTGCCGTTGGGGCGCCAAACTTCAATGCGTGTGTCGGTTTGTTCGGCAGGGCTTTTTTCGGGTACGTCGGTTTTACCGGAGTTTAGGGTGCTGAATACGCCGGCAACAAGGGCTGCGACGGCGATAAAGCTGACAAGGAATAAAGCGCGGATTAGGTGTTTGGGCTTAAGTTGGAAAGGGGTTTTATTATTCTTGGACATGATGGGGCGGGTAATCGTTGGAGGAATGGCCGTCTGAATATTCAGACGGCCCCGGGTTGCCTGTGAATCAGTTGGCAACGTAGTTTTGATAGAGGGTCACGACTTTTTGTACGCCGACGGTCGTGCTGACTTTTTGGGTCACGCGGGCTTGTTCGTCAGGCGTGAGGATGCCCATCACATAGGTCACGTTGCCGTAAGTTACGATTTTGACGCGTGCTTGGGTGGCCGGGCTGAGGCCCAACAGGGTGGCGCGGACTTTGGATGTGCCCCAAGTGTCGTTGGTCACGTCGCCGAGCGAACGCGCTTGCGAGGCGACGGTAATGTAGTTGTACACGCCTTCTGCGGCTTGTTCGGAACGGGCGATGCGTTCAACAAATTGTTTTTCGCCTTCGGTGGCCACTTGTCCGAGCAGGAGCAGGTGGCGGTTGTAGCCGACAACGTTCAGTTTGGGCTTGTAGCCTTCGACTTGGTTGTTTTGGCGCAGGTAGGAGCGTGCGGTGGTTTCGACGCGCAGGGCCATAACGTTGTCGTCGGTTTGCGCGCCTGTGGTGCGGCGGTCGACGGCGGATTTGGTGCCGACGGCTGCACCGCCGATCAGTGCGCCGACGCAGCCGCTCAGACTCAGGCTCAAGAGGGTCGCGGTCAGAACGGGGAGGGCGTAGCGTTTGATATTCTTCATATCCTTTTCCTTGGGTATGGACGGTTGGGTGTTCAGACGGCCTTTAAGGGATGGGTCGTCTGAAAAGAAAGGGTTACATGCCTTCAAGCAGGACGGAGTCGATGCAGTCGCACATGGCGTGAATCAGCAAAATATGGTTTTCCTGAATGCGGGCGGTACGCGGATAAGGGACGTTGAGCAAAACGTCGGTATCTTTGAGCATGGCGGCGATTTTTCCGCCGTCGCGGCCGGTCATGGCGATGACGTGCATGTCACGTTCGTGTGCCGCTTTGATGGCTTCGATGATGTTGGCGGAATTACCGGAGGTGGAGATGCCGACCAATACGTCGCCTGCACGTCCGAGCGCGCGCACTTGTTTGCTGAATACATGGTCGAAACCGTAGTCGTTGCCGATGGCGGTCAGGGCGGAAGTGTCTGTCGTCAGCGCGACAGCGGCCAATTCCATGCGCTCTTTTTCAAAACGGCCGGTCATTTCGGCGGCGAAGTGTTGCGCGTCGGCAGCCGAACCGCCGTTGCCGCAGGCTAGGATTTTGCCGTCGTTCATCAGGCATTGCAGCATCAGCTCGGCAGCCTGTGCAGTCGGCTCGACCAGTACTTTTTCGGCTTCCTGCTTGGCGCGGATGCTCTCGGCAAAATGTGCGGAAACGCGTTCTTGTAATGTTGTCATGAGGTTAACCTGTAATATTTTGAATCCATTCGGGCGGACCGTCGCCCTCGATCAGTACCGCATCCAGGCGGCAGGGCGCATGGTTTAACCCGTGCTTTTGCAGATAATACTCTACACTTCGTTGCAATTTCAATAATTTGGACGGCGAGATGCTGTATGCGGCACCACCGAAACCTCGGTTTTTGCGGTATTTTACTTCAACAAACACAATCATACCGCCGTTTTTGACGATTAAATCGATTTCGCCGTAGGCGCAATGCCAGTTCCGCGCCAGTAGCGAGTAGCCTTTGCCCAGCAGGAATGCCAGCGCCGCATTTTCGGCCGCCGCCCCCTGTTTGTGGTTTAAGCGCATGAAAAGTTTACCCGTTATATAATCATTGTTTTTAAAGAGACGCCGTTTCAGACGGCCTTGAATCTATGTATACAAAACACCTGCAAAAAGCCGTCGACAGCATCGAAAAACAGACATTATACGTTGTCGCCACACCCATCGGCAATTTAGCCGACATAACGCTGCGCGCGCTGGCCGTTCTGCAGAAGGCCGACATTATCTGCGCCGAGGACACCCGTGTTACCGCCCAGCTTTTGAGTGCGTACGGCATTCAGGGCAAACTCGTGAGCGTGCGCGAACACAACGAGCAGCAGATGGCCGATAAAATTATCGCCCATCTTTCAGACGGCCTGAGCGTCGCCCAAGTTTCGGATGCGGGCACGCCTGCGGTTTGCGATCCCGGTGCGAAACTTGCCGCCCGCGTGCGCGAAGCCGGATTTAAAGTGGTGCCTGTGGTCGGTGCAAGCGCGGTCATGGGGGCGCTGAGCGTGGCCGGGGTGACGGAATCCGATTTTTACTTCAACGGTTTCCTGCCGCCTAAGGCCGGCGAACGCCAAAAGTTGCTGGCCAAATGGGCGGAAGCCGATTTTCCGATTGTGATGTTTGAAACGCCGCACCGCATCGAAGCAAGCCTTGCGGATATGGCCGCGCAGTTCCCCGAACGCCGGTTGACTCTGGCGCGCGAAATCACCAAAACGTTTGAAACCTTCCTCAGCGGCACGG
The DNA here is from genome assembly GCF_001812725.1 of Neisseria sp. HMSC067G12. Classification (NCBI taxonomy): domain Bacteria; kingdom Pseudomonadati; phylum Pseudomonadota; class Betaproteobacteria; order Neisseriales; family Neisseriaceae; genus Neisseria; species Neisseria sp. HMSC067G12. The sequence goes on from NZ_KV810192.1 coordinate 66,986, forward strand.
TTGCCGAAATCCAAGCCGCCCTCAAAAACGACAGCAACCAAACGCGCGGCGAGATGGTGCTGGTGTTGCACCCTTCGGTGAAAGAGAAACACAGCGATTTGCCCGAGGCGGCGCAAAATACCATGAAAATCCTTGCGGCCGAGTTGCCGACCAAACAAGCTGCCGAGCTTGCCGCCAAGATTACCGGCGAGAATAAAAAGGCGCTGTATGATTTAGCGTTGGAGTGGAAACGGATTTCAGACGACGCTTGAGGTCTTGCAGGCTTATTTTTCTCAACCTGTGGTGTGAACGATGCGACGATTTCCTACAGGCAAAACTGGGTATTGTTCGTTATCCGTTTGCCGGTTCTACAGGCTTTATATAGGTAAAGTTCTGTTTGCCGCATTGCTCCCCCCCCCCTTGTAATTTACAATGACACTGCATACAACTAGTATGTTCTTAAATCTTTCAATCTACGGGAGTGGACTTATGAAACAAAATATCATCGTTGCCTTATTCGACATCTCCAGCGAAGCTTATCAAGCCTTTTCTGAATTGAAAGCTTACTCGCAGACAACAGATGCTTTGGTGGCACAAGCCGTTTTGATTAAAAAGGAAAATGGTCTGATTATCCCAGCAGAAAGCACCGACTTTACCGCCAATACGGCCGAAAGCGCATGGACGGGCGGCCTCATTGGTTCACTGGTCGGCATCCTCGGCGGTCCTATCGGTGTTCTGTTGGGTGGAGCTACTGGCGCACTCATCGGCAGTGATGTAGGCACTGCCCAAACATTGGGAGAGGGGGCGTTGCTGGAAAATGCAGCCAAAAAACTGGATAACGGCAGTACTGCAATCATTATTTTGGCGCAAGAACTCAACGAAGCTATATTGGATGCTTTCTTCCACCGTTTCAAAACCGTTATTCTCCGGCAAGATGCAGCCGTTGCCCAAGAGGAGGTATTGGCAGCAATAGAAGCGGAGAAAGAAGTGGCACGTCAGGCACACGAAGCGTGGAAAAAACAGCGCAAAGCCGAACGCAAAGCCGAACGCCAAGGGAAAGTGGAAGCCTTCAAGGCCGACATCAAACAAAAATTCGACAAATTGGCAGCCAAGTTGAAATAACACTGCCACCAACCCAAGGTATGTAACCGCTCAAATTTTCCGTTTCGGATGCATGCCAAACCAGTTTGAGGCTACCTGAAAATCTATTTTTCAGGTAGCCTCTCCCTTTTTCATGCCCCGAGGCCTTTGCAAAGGTCTCAACCTATGTTATTGCAAAGGTCTCGGCCTTTTTATAATTGGATTTTAGATTGATCCAATAGGTTCAATACGCTTCTAAGTTTGCGTTTCAGACGGCCTCGATGTTTGGCAAACCTGCTTCAACGCTGCCATGCGCTGCGCAAATATTCGATGCAGTCGGTCAGGGCGTAAAACGGGGCGTTGCCGTGATTGGCGTTGGGGTAGAGGGTAAAGCGGACATCTGCGCCGAGGTGGTGCAAAGTGCCGGCAAGGATTTTAGCTTGTGCGACCATGCCGCGGCTGGTTTGGTCGGGACGGTTGTTTCTGCCTTCATGCTCGCCTGCGCCGAGGCGGATGCCGATTCCTTGCGGCAATGTGTCGGGCAGCCAATCAAGTACGCGGCGGTCTTGCCACCAGATAGACGGCGAAACCAGCAAATAATGGCGGAATCGTTCGGGACGGGTGAACAGGGAATAGAGGCCGTACAGTGCGCCGAACGAATGGCCGAAGATGGCTTGGTTTTGGGTATCGATGCGGTATTTGCTGTTGAGCAGGGCGGAGAGTTCGTCATCGATAAAGCGGCTGAAGCGGTCGGCTTGGCCGTATTGTTTGCGTTCGGATTCGGGCGCGTTGTCGGGCAGCGGTGGCGTGTAGTCGAGTGCGCGTTGGCTTAGGTCGCGGATGTTGCCGCCGGTGTAGCCGATACCGACAATCAGACAGGCGGCATGGCTTTTGGTGATGGGGTTGATGAGCAGGGATTGCGCCATATTGAGGATGGCGGGGAAAAAGGCATCCCCGTCAAGGATATACAGCACGGGATAGCCGCCTGCCGGACGCTCGCCGAGTGTCGCGGCTTGAATGCGGTAGGTGCGGCCGGTGTGGGCGGAGGTAATGGAGGTTTCTTCGGCTTGCAGCAGGGTAGCGGTTTGCCAGTTGGGACGGATGGACATGATGGGGTGCTTTAATCAATGGTTGCTTAAGGGAAAAGGCCGTCTGAATAATGGTTTTCAGACGGCCTTATTGTACGGATTTCTGCCTTTTTAACAATACGCGCAATTAGCGTACGTCAACGTAGGAGCTGCTGTGCAGTTCGCGCAGGAGGTTGGTGGTCGCCTGTTGCGCTTTTTGTTGGGACAGGTATTGGCGGACGGCGTTTTGTTGGCGCTCTTCAGGCGTACCTGCTTCGCGGACGTCGTTCAGCTTGATGATGTGCCAGCCGAATTGGGTGCGGACAGGGGCGCTGATTTGGCCGGGTTTGAGTTTGTGGACGGCTTCTTCAAATGGGGCAACCATCATGCCGTCGGCAAACCAGCCCAAATCACCGCCATTGCCGGCGCTGCTGTCTTGCGAGTATTGGCGTGCCAAACCGCCGAAATCTGCGCCGCTGCGGGCCTGTGAGTAGATTTTGCGGATGGTGCTTTCTGCGCCGACGGCGGCATTGTCGTTGTCGGCTTTAATGAGGATGTGTTGGGCATGGTATTGGCGCACAGGGTCTGCTTCAGGCAGGGTTACGCCTTGTTGTTTGGCCTGCTCGATGTAGCGTGCCACTTCAGAGTCGCTCACACGGCTGTTTTGCATGATGGCCTGTTGGCGCACTTTTTCAACAATAATGCTGTCGGCGATGTCTTGACGGACGGCGGCAGACGGATTTTTGATGTTGGGGTTGTGCGCGATAACGGCTTCGATTTCGCTATCGGTTGCTTGGATATTACGGCGTTTGCCGGCTTGGAGGATCAGGGATTGGTTGATCATTTGTGCCAAAACTTGTTGGCGCAGCTCGTTGGCGTCCATTTGTGTGCCTTTAGGCATGGTTTGACGCGCTTGTGCCACGGCTTGTTCTACTTGACGGTGGGTAATGACTTCGTTGTCGACAACCGCGGCAATGCCGTCTGAAAGATGTACGCCGCTTTGTACGGCAGGCATGGTGGTTGCGCTGACGGCAGCTGCTTTGGCTGCACGCGCTTTGCTTGCTTTGGCTTTAGGGGCGGCGTGTGCGCCTACTGCGAGAGTGAGTGCGGCGACGAGAATCAGGGGTTTGAAGTTCATTGTTTGACTACCTCGTTGGTTTTGCTGTAACCGGGGATGGCTAAGCGGAGTTTTTCGAATGGGTTGTTGCTGATATTGCTCAAGTCTTTGAGTTGGAGGTTGAAGAATATGGCGTTTTTGTGGCTGTTTTCGCCGGTAACATAGCGTTGGCCGACCAAGCTTGCGCTCCAGCAGCCGCAGTTGCTTTTGTATTCTGCACCGATGAGCATTTCCAGCGGTTTTTTGGCTTCGATTTCGTAGTTGTAACGGGCAACGGCATACAGGTTTTTACTCAACGGCCATTGGGCGGCAAGGTCGATTTGGCTGAGCCTGTCGTAGAAATAGTCGCCGTTGGCTTGCAGATAAATGCGCTCGTTGCGTCCGTATTTGTAGCGCGCGCTTAAGACTTTGCCGGGTTCGGGGTTGTAGGTAATCCCTGCGGCGTAGCTCTCGGCACGGCTTAAGTTTTGGTTGTAGTGGATGTCCAAGTCGATGCGTGTGCTCGGGGTAAGGTTGCCGTGTGCAAAGGCTACCCAGTCAGATTGGCTGCGCGGATAATTGCTGACATTGCCGTCAGGCAGGACGTTGTCTTTTTTGAAATAAAACTTCTGGCCGATACCTGCACGGAAGAGTTCCGCACCGGTGTTGGGGTTGAGGATACGGCTTTGTGTGGCCAGCGTCAGGCTGTTGGCCGAATTGATGCGGTCGTTGCCCGAATACAGGTTTTCGCGGAACAGCTGCGAGTAGCTAAAGCTGTTTTCGGAGCTGTCGAAATTGGGCAGGTCGTTTTGGGACTTGGTCGGAATGTAGTTGTAAAACAGGCGCGGTTCGAGCGTTTGCAGGTATTCTCCGCCGAATAGACGGGCCCTGCGCTCGAAAGTCAGGCCGCTGTCGACGTTGATGATCGGCAGGACGCGGCTGACATTGCGGCTGCTTTGGCCGTTGAAGCTGTTGAGGCTGTAATAAGTGGCGTGTACACCGACTTTAGGCCGGATGTAGCCCCATTGGTTGTGGAAGTCCCATTTAACGCTCGGGTAGAGCACCACGCGGCTGCCGTCTTGCTTGGTATCGTGGTCAAAACGGGTAAATTGGCCGAACACGTTGAGTTGCGCTTTGCCGAGATGGCTTTGCCAACGGCCGGTCAGACGGGGCATGATGGCATAAGGTTCGTCTTTATAGCCGTCTTGGTTGGCCAGCGTTTGGTATTTTTGTACGCGCAACGAGCCGTCGAAGCTGCCGCCCAACAGTTTGTCGCTGTAATTGAGCCATGCCTGACGGTCGAGGTTGACGTTGCGCGCGATGTCTTCGCGGCCGTAGAAGTCGCGGTAGTAATCGTCGTCGGAAACTTGGTTGTAGTTGATGCCGCCGCTGATTTTGCTGTTCAGCTGCTGCTGGTGTTTCCATTTGAACTGGTAGCGGTTGTTGTGGACGCTTTTTTGGTCGTTTGGCATCCAGTCGCCATCGACTTCGCCGCTGTAATTCGGTTGCAGATAACGGACTTGGCCGCCCAGCTGCACACCGCGTTTGCTGATGATGCCCGGGCGGAAGGTGGCATCCAAATTCGGCGCAAGGTTGAAGTAGTAGGGCAGGCTCAGCTCAAGGCCGTCTGAACCGGTGGCAATGGTCGGAACGAGCAGGCCGCTTTTGCGGTTGCCGTTGATGGGGAAGTCCGCCCAAGGCGTGTAGAGGACGGGGACGCCGCCGAATACGAGCGAAGCGTGTTTGGCCACGCCGATACCTGTCGATTCATCGGCTTCAATGCTTTGCGCTTGGATATACCAGCTGGCATCGCCGGGCGAACAGGTGTTGAATTTGGTGTTGATGAGCTTGTAGAGGCCTTTGCCTTTGAGTTCGGCTTTTTCGCTGACGCTTTGAAGGCGGCGGCCGCCTTGTTCGGTATTGAGGCGCACGGCGGTGCCGGAACCGGTTTGGTCTTTGAGGTTGTAAACCAATTGGTCGCCGGATACGGTTGAACCGTTTTGATACAGGGTGAAGCGGTCGCCGGCGGTAACGGTATCGGCGGCTTGGTCGTATTGCGCCCAATCGGCGTTGAGAACATCGGTATTGCGCTCGACAATGACGTCGCCTTCGGCACGGACGCCGACTTGGGTCTGGCCTTCTATTTTATCGGCGTTGACGCGGGTGTAATCGGCAGGCAGGGCAGGCTCGCCGCTGCGTTTGATTTCGGCGGTTTCGGCCGGCTTGGCATCTTCATGGTCGCAAAACAGGCAAGTGCTGCCCAAGGAAAGCGGATCGGCTTCGCTTTGGCCGGTTTTTGCCGGTTTGGATTCGGCGGCGTGGGCAGGGGTATAGTCTTCCGCCTGCGGAACAGAAGCATCTTCCGCGCGCACGGCTGTTGCGCCAAAGCCCATAATTAAGGCGAGTACCAAGGGTTTGAGTGAAAATAAACGAGCCAAAATCGCCCCTTAAATCGGTTTGCCAGTTAGAATAGCGGTTATTGTAACCTGAAATTCTGCGATACCGCTATGCAACGACAAACCGAATTACAAAACTGGCTGGAGTCTGTTTACCCGAACCAGCCGTTCGAATTGAGCTTTGCGGCAGCCGATGCCGACTTCCGCCGTTATTTCCGTGCGACGTTTTCAGACGGCCAGACCGTTATCTGTATGGATGCGCCTCCTGAGAAGATGAGTGTTGCGCCGTATTTGAAAGTGCAAAAACTGTTTAACATGGTCAATGTGCCGCAAGTGCTTCATGTGGATGAAGCGTTGGGCTTTATGGTATTGAACGATTTGGGTAATACCACATTCCTGACCGCCATGAATCAGGAAAACAGCGAAACCGCCCACAAAGCCCTGCTGCTCGAAGCCATCGACGAACTGATCGAACTGCAAAAAGCCAGCCAACCCGGCAAATTGCCGGAATACGACCGCGAAGTGATGCTGCGCGAGATTAACTTGTTCCCCGAATGGTTTGTGGCCAAAGAATTGGGTCGCGAGCTGACCTTCAAGCAACGCCAGTTGTGGCAGCAAACCGTCGATACGCTGTTGCCACCCTTGTTGGCTCAGCCCAAAGTGTATGTCCACCGCGACTTTATCGTCCGCAATCTGATGCTGGCAAAAGGCCGCCCGGGCGTGTTGGACTTCCAAGACGCGCTTTACGGCCCGATTTCCTATGATTTGGTGTCGCTGTTGCGCGATGCGTTTATCGAATGGGAAGAAGAATTTGTATTGGACTTGGTCATCCGTTACTGGGAAAAAGCACGCGCTGCCGAGTTACCTGTACCTGCCGAGTTTGACGAGTTCTACCGCTGGTTTGAATGGATGGGTGTACAACGCCATTTGAAAGTGGCCGGTATTTTTGCCCGCCTGTACTACCGCGACGGCAAAGACAAATACCGTCCTGAAATCCCGCGCTTCTTGAACTATTTGCGCCGCGTATCCCGCCGTTACAATGATTTGGCGCCGCTTTATGCATTGCTGGTCGAATTGGTCGGCGATGATGAATTGGAAACAGGCTATACCTTCTAAGCTTGGTTTTTTAAGATTTGATTCCACTTTTCAGACGGCCTGATCAACAAAAGGCCGTCTGAAACCTTTACAGAACACATAAAAATGACTTACATGATTTACCCCAAGACCTACGACGTGATTGTCGTCGGTGGCGGCCATGCCGGTACCGAAGCCGCGCTTGCCGCCGCACGCATGGGTGCGCAAACCCTGCTGCTCTCACACAACATCGAAACCCTCGGCCAAATGTCGTGCAACCCCTCCATCGGCGGTATCGGCAAAGGCCACCTTGTGCGCGAACTCGACGCATTGGGCGGCGCAATGGCGCTGGCCACCGACAAATCCGGTATCCAGTTCCGCCGCTTGAACGCCAGCAAAGGCGCGGCAGTGCGAGCCACGCGCGCGCAGGCCGACCGTATCCTATATAAAGCCGCCATCCGCGAAATGTTGGAAAACCAAGAAAACCTCGATCTTTTCCAACAAGCCGTCGAAGACATCACGCTCGACGGCGAACGCATCAGCGGCGTGGTTACCGCGATGGGCGTGGAGTTTAAAGCACGCGCCGTCGTGTTGACCGCAGGCACGTTTTTGTCCGGCAAAATCCACATCGGTTTGGAAAACTACGAAGGCGGCCGCGCCGGCGATCCAGCCGCCAAATCCTTGGGCGGCCGTTTGCGCGAATTGAACCTGCCGCAAGGCCGTCTGAAAACCGGCACGCCGCCGCGTATTGACGGACGCACGATTGATTTCTCCCAACTGACCGAACAGCCCGGCGACACACCCGTTCCCATAATGTCTGTACGCGGCCGCGCCGATATGCACCCACGCCAAGTGTCTTGCTGGATTACGCATACCAACACGCAAACCCACGACATCATCCGATCAGGCTTCGACCGCAGCCCGATGTTTACCGGCAAAATCGAAGGCGTGGGTCCGCGTTATTGCCCGTCTATCGAAGACAAAATCAACCGCTTCGCCGACAAAGACAGCCACCAGATTTTCCTCGAACCCGAAGGCCTGACCACACACGAATACTATCCAAACGGTATCTCCACCAGCCTGCCGTTCGACATCCAAATCGCCCTCGTGCGCAGCATGAAAGGCCTGGAAAACGCCCATATCCTGCGCCCCGGCTACGCCATCGAATACGACTACTTCGACCCGCGTAACCTCAAAGCCAGCCTCGAAACCAAAACCATCCAAGGCCTCTTTTTCGCCGGACAAATCAACGGCACGACCGGCTACGAAGAAGCCGCCGCACAAGGCCTGCTCGCAGGCGCGAATGCCGTGCAATACGTGCGCGGACAAGACCCGCTCCTGCTGCGCCGCGAACAAGCCTATCTCGGCGTATTGGTGGACGACCTCATCACCAAAGGCGTGAACGAACCCTACCGCATGTTCACCAGCCGCGCCGAATACCGCCTGCAACTCAGGGAAGACAACGCCGACATGCGCCTGACCGAAGACGGCTACAAAATCGGCTTAGTGGGTGAAGAACAATGGCGCATGTTCAACGAAAAACGCGAAGCCATCGAACGCGAAATCCAACGTTTGAAAACAACGTGGTACACACCGCAAAAACTCGCCGAAGAAGAGCAGCTGCGCGTATTCGGCCAAAAACTCAGCCGCGAAGCCAACCTACACGACCTCCTGCGCCGCCCGAACCTCGACTACGCCGCGCTGATGACCCTGCCCGACGCACAACCTGAAACCGCACTTGCCGACAGCGTGGTCGAACAAGTCGAAATCCAAGTTAAATACCAAGGTTATATCGACCGTCAAAACGAAGAAATCGACAGCCGCCGCGACATCGAAACCTTAAAGCTGCCCGACGACATTGATTACAGCAAAGTCAAAGGTTTGTCGGCAGAAGTGCAGCAAAAGCTCAACCAGCACAAACCCGAAACCGTCGGCCAAGCCAGCCGCATCTCCGGCGTAACGCCTGCCGCCGTCGCATTGCTGATGGTGCATTTGAAACGCGGGTTTAAAGATGCGAAGTAAGTTACCTGAACGCGGAGCAGCCGCAGGTCGGATAATTCTTGTGTTTCGACACATCTGTTACTACAAGATGTCAGATTCAAGAATCTGACTTGCGGTAGGTTTTCAAAGTCTACAAAAGCAGCCTACACATTAAAATTGATGTGTAAAACCCAACCTGAAAATTAAATAAGGAGTAACAATGGGCTTTTCCCTATATTTTTACCGCTTTGAAAATGGCGAACAGGTAGACGGCAACCGTGAAGGTGCAAAATCATTTTTAAACAGCAGGGGACTAGATAGCTGCCTTCGTGATAAGGACGGCAACTATTTAGAGTTTGATAACTGTTCCACAGATTTGGAAATAACGGATTTCAATGATAGGGAATGCCAGTTTGAAGGAAATATTGGCCATGCATATTTAACGGATGAGGAGTGTAGTTTCATCTATGAGTTGTGCCATGCTGCGGATTGGGTGATTGTTAATCCGCAATTTAGCGATACTGAACCCTTATTGATCTTATTAGAACAAGACACTGCACAACATTTGCCGGAAGAATATAGTGATAACTATACCGTCATATCTTCTGGAGAAGAGTTGCAAATGCTGCTTTTAAACGGATTTCATCAGTTTCAAGCTTGGAAAAGCCGTATTCTGTAGCAACTGTATTTTTGCCCGACGGGGTAAAAAATACAGTTGCTACGGCACTAATACTCGATAAATAGTAAAAAGGAGTAAAATTGCAACATTTGATACACAAGATTCAAGAGGTTTAGTCGGTAAACATCTGATTTATCCCTATGATAACGGCTGGAATTATGAAATTTATGTAAAAAATGCCGAACATATGGATTACCATACTCGCCCTTGAAAGGCAGTCTAAAAATATCATTCCAGACAGTTTTATCAATTTATTTTTCAGTTACGGGAATTTTTAAATTCCTTAAGCCCACCTTCAAATTGGAGCTGTATCAATGAAACCCCGACTTTCCCCATTTGCTGCCGTGCTATTTTTGGCCGGAATTTCTGCTGTTCATGCAGCACCCGCTCAAAATGCACAAAAGCAGTGCATTACCCTGAAAAATATCTCTATCACCGATACTGTCATCACTAAAGCCGAATGGTCGAACGGCGAAATCAGTGCCGACAGAATGTCTTCCCTCACTGGTGGTTCAACCAATGTCTTACAGTCCAAACCGCATTGCGTGGTGGAAGGCGAAATTGGCGCGCGCACCGGTGCAGACGGCAAGCATTACGGCACGAAATTCCAACTCAGGCTACCTGAAAATTGGAACGGAGGTTTCCTGTTTCAAGGCGGTGGCGGGGTGGACGGCTTTGTTGCGCCCGCCGTGGGTAGTATCCCCGTACGCACCTCTACCGCTACGCCAGCGCTGATGCGCGGTTATGCCGTAGTTTCTATGGACGGCGGCCACCCCACGCCCACGCCCAACTTCGGCGCAGACCAGCAGGCGCGTTTAGACTTCGCTTACCAGTCCACAGGAAAAGTAACCGTCGTTGCCAAGCATTTGATTCAAAAGATGTATGCCGTTGCGCCGAAACACAGCTATTTCATGGGCTGCTCCAACGGCGGACGTGAAGCGATGATGGCCGCACAACGCTATCCTTTAGAATTTGACGGTGTGATTGCCGCCAATCCCGGCTTCCGTCTGTCGCGTGCTGCCGTCGCCCAACAGTGGGATTATCAACAGTTCATGAAAATTGCCCCCAAAGACGCGCAGGGCAACAAAATCCTGGCTAATGCCCTGACCCAAGCTGATTTGGACAAAGTGAGCGAAGCGGTGAAAAACCGCTGCGACGCACGCGACGGTCTGAAAGACGGCGTGATTAACGCATGGGAAAGCTGCGATTTCAAAGCCGAACACGCCGGTCTCTCCCCCGCCAAAACCGCAGCCCTTAAAGCCGTGATGGACGGCGCACGCGACTCACGCGGCAACCAGATTTACAGCGGCTGGTATTACGATGTGGGTATGAATCAGCCCGACTGGCGTAAATGGAAGCTCGGCAGCTCGCAAACCGCCAAGCCTGATTCACGCGGCGTAACGCTCGGCGCAGGTTCGCTTACTTGGTATTTCATGACTCCCGCCATGCCGAACTTTGATTTGAGCAAATTCGATTTTGACCGCGATACGCCCAAAACATACCAAACCGGCGCAATTAACGATGCGGTGTCCACCGATTTGAGCAGCTTCCGCGCACGCGGCGGCAAACTGATTGTGATCACCGGCGTGTCCGACCCCGTGTTTTCCGCCAAAGACCAAGTGGCATGGTTCCGCCAAATGAATGCCGACACGCCAAGCGCCCAAAGCTTCAGCCGCCTGTTTATGATACCCGGCATGAACCACTGCGGCGGTGGCCAAGCCTTCAATGATGTAGATCCGCTCACACTTTTGGAAAATTGGCATGGCAAAAACCAAGCCCCCGAGCGCATGATTGCACAAGGGAAATCCTTCCCGAATAAACAAATGCCGATTTGCGCCTATCCGAAAGTCGCCACTTATACCGGCGGGAATGAAAATAAAGCAGATAGCTTTGAATGCCGCTGATTGATGTAAAAGAGAAATATAAAACAGAATAAAGGCCGTCTGAAACTTTCAGACGGCCTTTATTTATCAGGGGATTGACGGTATTGCACCTTATTTCATTAATTTTTTAAAGAGTTCAGATTGTCAGCAAGATGGGTGTGTTCTGATGAAAAAATGAAGAAGCAAACGTTTTTTCAGGACGCGTCATAAGCTGCCGCTTTTTCGAGCAGTTTTACCCTTGCCTGCGGCCATTCCTCACGCAGCAGGCTGTATTCAACCGTATCGCGCACGCTGCCGTCTTTCCGCAGCTTGTGGCAGCGCAAGATGCCGTCTTGGTGTGCACCCAAGCGTTCGATGGCGCGTTGGGAGGCGGTATTGAGGTTGTCGGTCTGCCAGCAGACGCAACGGCAGTTTAAAGTGTCGAAAACGTAGTCGAGCAACATGATTTTGCAGGCGGTATTGATGTGCGTGCGCTGTGCCGACAGGGCATACCATGTGAAACCGATGTAGAGGCGTGGGATGGCGGGGTCGATGTGGTAAAGCGAAGTTGAGCCGACAATTTTTCCCGTGTCTTCGTCGATGACGGCAAAGGCGAGGCGGGTTTGTATGGCGGTGCGGATATAGTCAGCTACTTGGTGGGGTTCGGGCGCGGTGGTTACGTTCAGCTTCCAAACTTCGCCGTCGCAAACTGCTTCGCGCAAACCGGCTTCGTGTGCCGTTGTTAAAGGTTCGAGACGGACGCGGTCAAAGGATAAAACGGGAGTGGATGAGAAATCAGTCATGGAGGTTTCCTTTGTATTTGATAGTTTGAGTTTTCAGACGACCTTTTATAGTGTCTTAGCGGACAGCATCTCTGAGGTCGTCTGAAAGCTATTGATTAATGATGTTTGAACACCAGCACGCCCAACTCCGATACAAACCCGTCCAGCGGCAGGTCGTGCGGTTCGGTCGGCAGTGTGTCGGTCAGTTGGCAGCCGAAGCCTACGCCCAGGGTTTGGGTTTGCAGGCGGTATTTCATGGCGGAGAGAGTGGCGTCGTAATAGCCGCCGGCTTGTCCGAGGCGGTAGCCGCGTTTGTCGATGCCGACGATGGGGACAATCAGTAGGCTGAGTTGGTGGACGCGGATTTTTTTGCCGGTGAATTGGGGGACATGCAATTTGGCGCGGCCGCGTTTGCGTTCTTGTTTGGCGCCGTCGGCAGGGTAGGGGGTGAACCACATCCACCGCGTGTTCGGTTCGATATAGGGCAGGTAGAGTTTTGCGCCGCGTTTTTGTGCGGCACGGACAAAGCCGTCCAATCGCAATTCCTTGCCCATCGGCCAATACACGCCGATTTTCCGTCCTTTTTTGATGTAGGGCTTGAGCAGGCGGTTGATGGTTTCGGTGGCGGCGTTGCGCTCGTCTGCGCTCATTTGGGCGCGTGCGCGGCGGAACTGTTTGCGTAATGCCGATTTTTCGGGATTCCTCATTTTCAGACGGCCTTTCGGGATTGCGGTAGAATGTTGCGATTATAACGATTTTGTTAACATTCAAACAGGACGCACACAATGTGGCACATTGTCGCCATCGGCTACCTTTTTGTTGCCGTGATGTTTTCCGCCGCGCAGCCGAGTATTGCACGCGCGTTGATTTATTTGGTTTTTTGGGCAGTGTTGCCCACCGTGTTCACGGTCTTCGTCGTGACCATCCGCCGCCGCAACCGCCTGATGAAACGGCAGGAGCAGGCGGAGTTTGAAGCGGCTCGCCAAAAGGCGGTACAGACGGATGAAAAACAGGACGGAAAGGTATAAAATCCCTTTTCAGACGGCCTCTTATCCGCTATAATCCGTCAGTTTTCCATTTCGGAAACACTCTTTTATTTTTTAAAACTTATGCCCACTTTCGCCGAAGGGTGCTTGACAATAGGCGCCGCCTATCAAGTTCTATGCGATTGAATGTGTGCTCTTTAACCCTTTCAAGGAAATAACATGTCTCAAATTACTATGCGTCAGATGATTGAAGCCGGTGTTCACTTCGGTCACCAAACCCGTTTCTGGAACCCGAAAATGGCTCAATACATTTTCGGTGCGCGCAACAAAATCCATATCGTAAACTTGGAAAAAACCCTGCCGATGTTCCAAGAGGCGCAAGAAGCCGTACGTCGTCTGGTTGCCAACAAAGGTACAGTATTGTTCGTAGGTACTAAACGCCAAGCCCGCGACATCATCCGCGAAGAAGCTACCCGTGCCGGTATGCCTTTCGTTGATTACCGCTGGTTGGGTGGTATGCTGACTAACTACAAAACCGTTAAGCAATCCATCAAACGCCTGGAAGAAAAAACTGCTGCCCTGGAAAACGCTGCTGAAGGCGGTTTCAACAAAAAAGAAATTCTGGAAATGCAACGCGACGTTGAAAAACTGGAACGTTCTTTGGGCGGTATCAAAAACATGAAAGGCCTGCCTGACGCGATTTTCGTTATCGATACCGGCTACCAAAAAGGTACTCTGGTTGAAGCTGAAAAACTGGGCATCCCTGTTATCGCCGTAGTCGATACCAACAACAGCCCTGACGGCGTGAAATACGTTATCCCTGGTAACGATGACTCCGCTAAAGCTATCCGCCTGTACTGCCGCGGCATCGCTGACGCAGTTTTGGAAGGCAAAAACCAAGCGCTGCAAGAAACTGTAGCCGCTGCCCAAGAAGCTGCTGCCGAGTAATTCGGTACACAGAAGAGGGGCGTTATGCCCCTTTTCTCAAATCCCGTTCTGAAATCCGTTTCAGACGGCCACTATTTCCAAACACGGCAATGGCCGTGTTCCCAAAAATCTAGGAGATTCAAAATGGCAGAAATTACTGCAAAAATGGTTGCCGACCTGCGCGCCGCTACCGGCCTGGGCATGATGGAATGCAAAAAGGCCTTGGTTGAAGCTGAAGGCAACTTCGACAAAGCCGAAGAAATCCTGCGTATTAAATCTGGTGCGAAAGCCGGTAAACTGGCTGGCCGTACTGCTGCCGAAGGCGTATTGGCTTACGCGATCAACGGCAATGTCGGCGCATTGGTTGAAGTAAACTGCGAAACCGACTTCGTTGCTAAAGACGCCGGCTTCGTAGAATTTGCCAACTTCGTTGCTAAAACTGCTGCCGAGAAAAAACCGGCTTCTGTTGAAGAACTGAGCGAACTGGTTGAAGCAGAACGCAAAGCCATCATCGCTAAATTGGGCGAGAACATGTCTGTTCGCCGCTTCCAAGTGATCGACACTGCCAACCAACTGGTTGCCTACATCCACGGTGCTTTGGCTACCGAAGGCGTATTGGTTGAGTACAAAGGCTCTGAAGACGTAGCACGCAAAATCGGTATGCACATCGTTGCCGCTAAACCACAATGCGTAAGCGAAGCCGAAGTAGATGCTGAAACCGTTGAAAAAGAACGCCACATCTACACCGAGCAAGCTATCGCTTCTGGCAAACCTGCCGACATCGCCGCTAAAATGGTTGAAGGCCGTATCCGCAAATTCTTGGCTGAAATCACTCTGAACGGCCAAGCATTCGTGATGAACCCTGACCAAACTGTTGCCCAATTCGCTAAAGAAAACGGCACTGAAGTGATCAGCTTCGTACGCTACAAAGTAGGCGACGGTATCGAGAAAGCTGTTGTTGACTACGCAGCCGAAGTTGCTGCCGCTGCTAAAGTGTAAGGCACTTATGAAAAAGAAAGCACCTAGATTCCAAACGAATCAGGGTGCTTTTTTTTGAGAAAACCGTTTACGGTACCTATTTTAAGACGACCGAATATAAAGGCCGTCTGAAAACAAAACAATAATAGAACGACACACCATATCATTGTAATCCGACCGTTTGAAATTCAGACGGCCCAACTCCGACCGACGACATTCAAGAAAGCAAGGTATCCCATGACACAGCAAATCAAATACAAACGTGTATTACTGAAACTCTCCGGCGAATCCCTGATGGGCTCTGATCCATTCGGCATCAATCACGATACCATCGTTCAAACTGTCGGCGAAATTGCCGAAATCGTGAGAATGGGCGTGCAAGTCGGTATCGTTGTCGGCGGCGGTAACATTTTCCGCGGCGTATCTGCACAAGCAGGCAGCATGGACCGCGCCACTGCCGACTACATGGGCATGATGGCAACCGTGATGAACGCGTTGGCACTCAAAGACGCATTTGAAACCTTGGGCATCAAAGCGCGTGTTCAATCCGCACTGTCTATGCAGCAAATCGCTGAAACGTACGCTCGTCCTAAAGCCATTCAATATTTGGAAGAAGGCAAAGTCGTGATTTTTGCCGCCGGTACCGGTAATCCGTTCTTCACGACCGACACTGCCGCCGCATTGCGCGGTGCGGAAATGAACTGCGACGTGATGCTCAAAGCCACCAACGTCGACGGCGTGTACACCGCAGACCCGAAAAAAGATCCATCAGCAACACGCTATGAAACCATTACTTTTGACGAAGCCTTGTTGAAAAACCTCAAAGTGATGGATGCCACCGCTTTCGCCCTCTGCCGCGAACGCAAGCTCAATATTGTGGTATTCGGTATTGCTAAAGAAGGCTCGCTCAAACGCGTGGTAACCGGCGAAAACGAAGGTACACTGGTTCACTGCTAATCATTGAAAGGCCGTCTGAAACAGTCGAACGGGATACATTCGGCTTTCAGACGGCCTTTTATTTTCAGTCGGTTGCGTAGGCATTGGCTCATGGTTTGAAAAGGTTAAGAACCTGCTTGACCATAATGCCCAACCGACAATTCGATAACAAAAGGATACTCCATGAATATCACCGTCTTGGCTGTCGGCACGAAAATGCCGCGTTGGGTGGATGAAGCCGTCGGCGAGTACGCCAAACGCTTCGGGCGCGATGTCAATTATGCGCTGAAAGAAATCAAGCCGGAAAAACGCGGCGCGGGTGTGAATGCGGCTCAGGGCATGGCGGCTGAAGAAAAACGCCTGCTGGAAGCCATACCGCAGGGCGCGTTTTTGGTGGTATTGGACGAACGCGGCAAAGCGCCGACTTCGGTCGAATTGGCGCAATATTTAAAAAGCTGGCAGCAAAACGGTGAACATGTCTGCTTTATTATTGGCGGCGCAGACGGCATGACCGACCGATTGAAACAGCAGGCAAACGTGATGATGCGCCTTTCCAGCCTGACCTTGCCGCACGGCATGGTGCGCGTTTTATTGACCGAGCAACTTTATCGCGCCGTTTCGATTTTGCACAATCATCCGTATCATCGGGAATAATCCGTTTTGATTGCTAGGATAAGACGGCAATGCCGCCTTGTCGGTTTAAAGCGGGGTTGAACCTGCTTTCAGACGGCCTGATTTTTCCGCATGAATCCTTTATAATCGTTTCTTTGATAAATCAACATCTTTCGGGAGAACCCAAATGTCCGATTTCCGTCAAGACTTCCTCAAATTCGCTTTGGCACAAAACGTGTTGAAATTCGGCGAATTTACAACCAAGGCCGGCCGTCAGTCGCCTTATTTTTTCAATGCCGGTTTGTTCAATGACGGCGCATCGACTTTGCAACTGGCGAAGTTTTACGCCGAAGCCATTATTGCCAGCGGCGTGAAGTTCGATATGCTGTTCGGCCCAGCCTATAAAGGCATTATTTTGGCGGCGGCAACAGCGATGATGTTGGCGGAAAAAGGCGTAAACGTACCGTTTGCCTACAACCGCAAAGAAGCCAAAGACCACGGCGAGGGTGGTGTGTTGGTGGGCGCGCCTTTGAAAGGCCGCGTGCTGATTATCGATGATGTAATTTCCGCCGGTACATCCGTGCGCGAGTCAGTCAAACTGATTGAGGCCGAAGGCGCAACGCCTGCCGCAGTGGCCATTGCGCTCGACCGCATGGAAAAAGGTACAGGCGAATTGTCGGCGGTGCAGGAAGTCGAAAAACAATACGGCCTGCCGGTGGTTTCGATTGCCAACCTGAACGACTTGTTCACGCTCTTGCAAAACAATGCCGAATTTGGCGGCTTCTTCGAGCCGGTCAAAGCCTATCGCGAACGTTACGGCGCGGTTTAAACCGTAACATTATGCTCAGGTCGTCTGAAAACTGTTTCAGACGGCCTGAAACATTGGCTAAAATATATTTTTGATTCAATACACTTACGGAAAATACTCATGCCTGCTTGTTCTTGTCCTCATTGTAAAACACCGCATTGGGTGAAAGATGCCCAGTTGAACGTGGCGCAGGGTTTCGTGGTCTGCACGCGTTGTTCGGGGATGTTTAAGGCCAAGGATTATCTGTCGGGCAACCTGCCGGCCGATCCGGCCCATTTGCCTGTGGCAGTAACGGATGTGCGCCTCGTGCATAACATCGGTGCGCAAATCCTCAAGCATTCCAAACTCTCGCGCAAAGAAATTTCTGATTTGCTCAACAGCGCACTCAAGGAAGAGCCTAAGGCGGAAGAGCAGGCGGCTGTCAAAGCTCGCAAGGACGGTTTCAACTGGACTTTGGCATCGTTGATTGCGCTGACGGTTTTGATTATGCAACTCTTTTATCTTGCCCTGCTATGAGTACCATCGCCCATTTTGTCGCCAGCTTTCGTGAGGCCGCGCCCTATATCCAATATTTGCGCGGCAAAACCATGGTGGTCGGCGTGACCGACAGCCTGTTGGAAGGCGAAACCCTGATTCGTTTGGCCGCAGATTTGAATCTGTTGGCCAGCTTGGGCTTGCGTTTGGTCTTGGTGCACGGTTCGCGGCATTTGCTCGATAAATTGGCTTCGGGTCGGAATTTTGTTCCGAAATACAGCGGCAACCGACGGATTACCGATGAAGCGACCCTGATGGAAGTGAAGCAGGTGGCGGGAATTATCCGCAGCGATATCGAAGCCGCCTTGTTCAGCAGCGTATCTGCACAACAACGGAGCAAGCCGCCGGTTATCGCGTGCGGCAACTTTATTACCGCCCGTCCGTTGGGCGTTATCGACGGCGTGGACATGGGCTATACCGGTACCGTCCGCAAAATCGACGCGGAAGAAATCCGTTTGCGCTTGGATGGCGGCGCGGTGGTGCTTATCAGCCCTTTGGGACATTCGTACAGCGGCAAAACCTTCAATCTGAGCATGTGCGAAACCGCTCAGGAAGTGGCCATGGCTTTGCAGGCGGAGAAACTGGTTTTCTTGACCGAAGAAGCCGGTATCCGCCGCTCCGACGGCTCGTTGGCCAATACGTTGTCTGTCGGCGAAGTGCAGGAATTGGTGCGCGGCAATCCCGATGCGCCGGTTGATTTGCTCCATGCAGCAGTGTGCGCACTGGAAAACGGCGTATCGCGGGTGCAGATTCTCAACGGCCGCGAAGACGGTAGCCTGTTGCGCGAGCTGTTTACCCGCGAGGGCAGCGGTACATCTATTGCCCGTGAGCCGTTTGTTTCCATCCGTCAGGCACGCAGCGACGACATTCCGCACATCATCACCTTAATCCGTCCGTTGGCGGAACAAGGCATCTTGTTACACCGCAGCCGCGAGTATTTGGAAAACCATATTTCCAGTTTTTCCGTATTGGAACACGATCAAAACATTTACGGCTGCGTGGCGTTGAAAACCTTTTCCGAGCCTGATTGCGGCGAATTGGCCTGTCTGGTGGTGTCGCCCGAAGCGCGTGACGGCGGCTACGGCGAATTGCTGTTGGAACATCTGTTTCAAAAAGCACGCGCCTTAAATATTAAAACGCTCTTCGCCTTATCCACGCATACGGGCGAATGGTTTGTCGAACGGGGCTTTCAGACGGCCTCAGCCGATGACCTGCCTGCCGAACGTCTGCAGGAATACAATGCCAACGGCCGCAATTCCAAAGTATTTGTTTATGACTTGCAGGCCGTCTGAAAAGTTTGAATAGTCTAAGTCGTTTAAAAAAGGGGCTCTAGTTACCTAGCCCCTTTTATTCATTTAATTTCTATGGCGAATATTTTAATATCATTTAGATCCTGCTGAGAATTCAAATCCCCATCCATAATATTGGCTACAATCTGCATGTCCATTAAAGAAATTAATATCTTTACGGACAGACATTTGTAACTCATCAAAATCGATCGTTGCAATAGCACAGAATGTACGAGAGTCAGTTTGTTTTCCCATTTCAACTACAATTTCAGGTTGGTTAGGAACTTTGACTGTAACAATTGCATCGGATTCAGCCCATTTGGCAGCACCTTCATAAATGAAGCAATAAATAACCAAGCGCTGTAAATCTTTGATTCCCTTAGGATTGACGAGAATATTTTCTCCTTCTGATGAGCTCCCATTTCTGTCGTCACCACAATGCCATACCCAAGGGGCTTGTGTATAGCATCCTTGGCGAGTAAGGCGATCTTTGGAACCACCTTGACCTTTGGAGAATTGCAGACCGTCAATGAGTGAGGCTGTACCGTCTTTCAATTCCCAGTAGCAGCCTAAATCCAGGTCAATTTCTTTATTGGAGCCAAATAAGCTACCAAAAAAGCCTGTTGGTTTTTGTTGTGTCCAATTTAAGTTGATTGTAATTTGTTGATCTGTTGCCTTAGAAAGGTTAATTTTGTGAGAATCCCCTTTTTTTTCTAAGGTAATTTTACTTAATGAAACCATCTCTAATTCCTCCAATTAGCCCACATTTACACCATATTGTTGGCAAAGGGCATGTAATCCACCAGCGTATCCCTGACCGATTGCACGGAATTTCCATTCACCGTTATGGCGATAAATTTCACCAAAAACCATTGCAGTTTCAGTACTGTAGTCCTCAGAAAGATCGAAGCGTACAATTTCATCACTAGTATCGTTGTTGACAATACGTACAAATGCATTGCTTACCTGGCCAAAGTTTTGGCGACGAGCTTCTGCATCATGAATAGTTACTGTAATAAAAAGAGATTTAATATTGTTCTGAACTTTATCTAAGCAAACAATAATGCTTTCATCATCACCTTCGCCACTGCCTGTCAGATTATCCCCCATATGTTCTACACCACCACAAGGTGATACCAGTTGGTTATAGAAAATAAAATGACTATCAGAAGGTACTTTACCATTTTCTGTTGTCATGAATACGCTTGCATCTAAGTCAAAATCTTGTCCGTCAGTAGAACGGGCATCCCATCCTAAACCGACTAAAACATTTTTTAGACTTGGATCTGTTTTACTTAATGAAACGTTTTGACCTTTAGTTAATGAAATTGCCATATTATAATTCTCCAGTTTTTGTTGGTTAACAAATCTTATATACCTGCCATTTGAACGACAATAAGTCGCCCACCTTCACCTTTTTTCAGTAAAATTTTGGTTCCTTCTTCTAGTTTTACTTTTCCTCCTATCGGAATGGATTGCTTAGTATTAACATCTACCATATCAGGAAGATTTTCATTAATTAGCCACCAATGCTCTTGATGCAAGAGGAAATAGCCAGTACGTTTTGCATCTTCTGCCTTTAATTTTTCATTTGGAAATATTCGGTTATCTGAATGCCATTTAAAAAGAGATTGTCCACTATAAACCATAATTCGGTGGTTATCTGGACGATAACTTCCATTAGGAGCAGCAGAATATAAATTCAATACAGGTAATTTACCTTGATGTGCGGTACCACAAAATGGACATTTAGGTGATTTAGAATTATCGAAAGCGTACCATTTTTGCTCACAATTTGAATTACTACAAGGCTGTAGTAGATCAACGGTTTTGACTAATGCTTGTTCCCATTCATCTGCAGCAGGACGGGATGATGGATTATGTAAGCCATCTACAAATGCTCGTTTAAATAATTCACTCAAATAAGGTCCTGTAATAGTGTAGGGTATTTTTTGTGTGTCTTTCCAAGGTAGTTCACTGGATTTAACACTATTGATTTTTATACGATTACTATGATCAGTTGGATGCTCAATAAATAAAGCTTTTTCTCCCATTCCCAATTCTTCATCATGTTGACTATCATTCATATCAAATACTTTATCTCCACGTAAAGGATGGCGATAGAGTAAATACATATAAATTAAAACAGCTAAGGCGTGTAGATCCGTTGTTCGACTAGGTAGTTTACGTTTAGGATCGTTTTTATCTAAATATTGAGTGGCAACTACTTCAGGAGCAATGAAATCAGGAGTTCCTACAACAGTTGGTGGGTGTTTGCCTGGTACAACTAAACCATCAATATCAATTAAGCTTGCCTGTCCTGTTGTGGGATCAATTAAACAGTTCTTATAACCTAAATCACTATGACTTAACCCTGCCATATGCATTCGGCGAACAGCACGAGCAAGCATCAAGCAGACTTTAAGGTGTAGCATCCAGTCGCCCAATTCTCTAGGATCAAGAAATTTATTACGATTAGACGCACTGGCGAACCATTTACCATCTTTGTCTTTGCCTTTGATACCTAACATATCATCATTGCGGCTACCATATTGAAAGAAAAAACAATCACGATAAAAAGGGCTAACAACACCTAACTTACCTTGATGTTCTACAACTGCGGTTGGCCAGCAGAATAATTTTTTTAGATATTCTCCACCTTCTTGATTAAATATTTTTTCACGATAAGTCCCTGTAATCATTTCAAGACGTTCTTTTGTTGATAGATCAGCAGGTTCACGGAAGAAAGCAACAACATAATCTTTATTAGGGGAAAACATTACATCTTTCATACCACCTTGAGCTTTTATTTCATCAATAAATTGAATAGTTTCCCCATTTGTTGCAGTGAGCGTAATAATTTTACTCATTATTTTGCTCCTTCTTGAACTTGCACATCACTTTTTTTATGGAGTGTGATAGGTTTTGTTTCATTATTCTGTGTAATGTTGCTTGTTTTTATATCTTCATTTTCTCCTTGTTCTTTTTCATCCAATTGCAGATTCATCTCATCAATTACAGATGAAATGTTGACTAAATTTTCTTTTTCTGATGCAGAATGAGTAATGCGTTGCCATACTAACTGAGGAATAAACATTGCTAAAGTTCGGTCATCGTGTTCACCTTTTGAGAAGAAATCAAGCCATTCTTCAAGGGATTTCTCTGGTTTTTCAGATTGCAATGGTATATGTAATTCTAGCCAAAATTTTTGCCAAGTTTCAAAAGAGTTTAGCTGAATATCTGTATGAAATTTGGGGTCAGAAACACCATCAGTCATTAATATTAAGATAGGAGGAGAATCACGAACATCCGTATAAATTCTGGCAAGGATATTATCGGCATTGGCTTCTATTCTTGTTAAAAATTGGGTTTCTCCTGAATACAACCCTGAGTCGACTTCACCGAGTAAGCGAACATTTTTAGTAGCTGGGTCAAAAATTGCGGCAGCTCCATCTCCAATCCAATAACAAGCGGTAAACCATTTTCCATCAATTAAAGGCAATGTGAATGCAATTAATAATGTGCAAGAAAGTGATTTAAGTTCAATAGCTGCGTCTATAGCTTCCTTTTCTTGTGCAAAATAAGCGGCTTGAACAGCTTCTTTAAACATTGCTTTAGTAATATAAGCGAGTTCTTGTTCATTTTTCTGAGAAAGTTTCTGATAGTCTTTACCTTCAATATTCAGTAGTTCCAAAACTTTATGTTGTGCAGCATTAACTGCTAGTTTTGAGCCTTGTCGGGAAAATTCGGCACTTCCAGCACCATCTGAGACAGCAAGGAAATGTACTTTTGATTTTTCATGATATGCGATTGTAAAATCATCATCGCAACAAGTCCCTTTCATTGCGTGAGTACGACCGCGCATACGGGCAGCAATTAATTGTCCACTTTCAGTCGTGATTTTGTCACTGGTACTATCAGGTTTCCAAAATCGACAGTTTTTATCTGAGGGGATGTTCTTCCATAAATATTTAGGATTTGGGTTAATAAAAATACTTGAGTACACAGTATTTCCATCATCAAGTTGAAAAGTCAGCAAAAACTCACCACTCTTTGTTGGTATTCCTTCTAAAATTTGTTTTTCCGGATTCCATACTAATCCAATTTCATCTTCTAGCTTGATAGATTGAATTAGTGGTAACTCATCAGCTTTCTGATAAAAATAAAGCTCGTCTTGCTTCGCATTTGGAAGTGATATTATGAGACTTTTTTGATGTATTGGCGTAGCGGTTGTTGGTTGTACTATCAACATTTTATTTTCCAATAATATTATGTTCTTTGAATCTTGAAAGCGTTGCCACATTTCATAAATGTGAGAAATAAGCGTTTGATTTTGGCTGGCAAAGGCATCAAGATATTTTTCATCTGCTTGATTCAACCAAGATTTAAATTTTTCTAATTGTTCGGTTGAATTCATCGTTAACCCCTTGCTCGAGTAATATCAAAATCAGTGCTTGTAGTTTCAAAATACAACGTTTCATTGCAACCTGGGCAAATGACTTCTTTTTCCCCATTAGCACAGAAAATTTGACCACAGTTACACATACATAATCCAAAGGCAGCACCACAATGTGGGCAACCTCCACATCCCCAAAGTTGAGATGTCGAAATTTTGCTATAATTTGGGCGATGATCAGACCAATCTTCATAGTCTTTTTCTACAGGATAAACACCAACATATTGGAACATTGCGTTATCAAATGGGCTATGTTCAATTCGCTCATATTTTATTAAATAAGGTAACTTTACTTTACTACATTTACCAACGATAATGGCATAGTTCTCATCTAAAGCAACAGCTTGCTCTTTGTTTTTAATTAAAGAAATTGTACCATCTTCCAAAATTTCTCTATTAAGGGAAATAGGAGATTCCATACCTAATGAACGGCTTTGACTTAAAATTGAATCAGCAATAGATTCACATAAGGTACGATAGACTTTTTCAATATCATCATCATCAAGTCGATAAGTTAGGTCACTAATCTTATTTAACGTATCAAGATTGGCAAATTTACCAATACCAATATTGATAAGCTTTGCTTTATTGCGAAAATGCTGTTGCCAGCGAGAAATTGCTTGAGTCGGATCATCTGTTGGTGAACCATCAGACATTATATAAACTAGAGGTTTCCAATCACCTTTTTTCTCCGGTGTACTATAAATAATATTTTTTTCTAAACAATCCATAAGGTGGTTAAGCGCAGCTCCAATAGATGTTCCAGAACCAATTGGTAAGCGAGGAGGATAAAAATTCATTAATTCTGTCAATGGGGAAAGTGTCCCTGCAGCTCCCGCAAAGGCTATAACAGAAAGATGAACTGATTCTAAAGCATAGGGATCTCTACGGAGTTGATTAATAAGACGACTAATGCCTTCTTGCATTTGACGAATATTTTCTCCAATCATACTTTCAGAAATATCAACGACAAGATAAACAGGTAAGCGGCGCATAATTTTTCCTACAATACGATATTAATTTCATCTGGTGGTGGAGGTAGATCATTATTACTTACTGCACCGACGCTCACACTGGTTTGAGCAACAGATGCTGAAACCCATTGGAAGAACTGAGCAAAGCTATTCGCATCCATAGTATCTAATGACACAACAGTATCTGTTAGTTTTTTCAGTATATTTGGATCTGCCTTGGGTCCTGCTGCACAAGCAACAATGTTGCCAAAGTTTAAGGATTTGAGTTGTGGAATAGCTTGTTCATAAGCGAATGTATCTGATGGCTTACCGTCTGTTAGTAGAATTAGAATAGGGCGCCAGTCACCTTTTTGATTAGGTGTTGCAAGAATACGATTTTTTTTAACTTCTAGCACTATTTCCTCAAGCATTTTCCCTAGAAAGGTAGCTCCACTGTCTGGGCAAGTAATTGTTGGCAAAACCACATCTTCAAGGGCGGTAAGTGGGAGTACATTTTTTATTTGAGTATCAAATGTCGAAATTGAGAGGTATACGCTTTCCAGTGCATAAGGGTTTTGCCTTAAAGCTGAAAGTAATGATTGTAAGCCCACGTTGACTGCTTCGATTGGCTCTCCTTTCATAGAGCCTGATGTGTCAATGCAAATATAAGTGAGTAATCTTCTAGACATAATAGATCACCACATAACTTATAAAACAATATTTAATTCTGGTGGAGGGGGAGGTAAATCGCCCAGCCCGCCCACATCTTTTTTGTTTAGATCAACTTTTTGACTTGATACAGAAATAGATGCGGATACCCATTTAAAGAAAGCTTTAATCGAATTGGCATCAGCAGTATCTAAAGAAACAACATTCTCTGTAATTTGTTTTAATACATTAGTATCTGCTCCAGCTCCTGCAGCACAAGCAACAAACGTACCTGTTTTTATGGTTTTTAAAGTGTCAATTCCTTTTTGTAAATCATCTGTTGGTACACCATCTGAGAGTAGAAAAATAACAGGCTTCCAGTCGCCTTTTACTTCCATGGATCCTTTTTGAACCTCACGATTAATACAATCTGTTAATAACGTTAATGCTTCTCCCATAGAAGTTAAACCTGATGCTTCAATAGTTGGAAGTTGGAAACTAATGAGTTCCGTTAGTGGAATAATTTGTTCTGCTTTACTATGGAAGGTAATAATGGATAAATAAGCAGTTTCTAACGCATAAGGATCTTGACGTAATGCAGAAACAAGCATTTGTAAACCATTGCGAACCGATTCAATAGCTTCTCCCATCATGGAGCCTGAAGTATCAACTAATAAATAAACGGGTAAACGACGCATAATTTTTTCCTTAATAGCAACTTTGTGCTGATATACCATTTTTACGGTTTAATTTCATTGCAGCTTCACAAGCTGAACGCGATTGTTTTCCTGCACAATTTTGATTAAACCAATTTATCATTTGAGAATGTTTAGTAACTTTTTGGTTATAATCATTTACAGATTTAACTGAGTTTTGATTAACATAAGCATTTTGAAGTGAATTGCCTAGCCATTTTGCTTGATTGTAGGTCTTAACACATTTTTCCATAAGTGCATCACTAATTACAGGAACATAGCCATGAGTAGAAGATGCTGGAGGAGTACTATAGTAATGATTAGCGTCAACACTGTTTGCAATAAAATAGGCAATTAGTAAGATAAGCCTTTTTGTGATCATAGATCAATTTTCTCCTTGTTTAGGGAAAACAAATGATGCAATGACACCCAAAAGCAATACACTTAACACAATATATAAGCTTACATTTGCAGAAATATGGACTCCTGTATCAAATACAGCGTGGTTCCAAGATTGAAGTCCCATTTTGGCACCAATAAAAAATAATAATGCAATAACCGCCTTTTCTAAATGAACAAGGTATTTTGTTAGGGCTGCAAGGATAAAATAGAGACTACGTAACCCAAGAATCGCAAAAATCATTGCAGCGTAAACTAACAGCGGTTCTTGAGTTACTGCTATAACTGCAGGGACAGAGTCAAATGCAAAAGCAATATCGGACGTTTCAATTGCCATTAAACATAAGAATGCGGGGGTTGCATATCGGAAACCTTGGCGAGTAACAAAGGTAATTTGTTCCGTATTTAATTCACTGTGTTTAATAAAGAATTTTTCTTGAACTAATTTAGGAAAAATGGGTATCATTTTTCCAATTAATCGAACGCTCCAGTGATGGGTATAATCTTCAATTTCTTCTTCGCTATCATTTCCACTTTGAAGCATTTTCCAACCACTCCAAAGTACAAATGCAGCAAAAATAAACCCTACCCAAGGACTGGCAGCAAATAACCCAGTACCAATAACAACGAAGATTGCTCGGAATATTAATGCGCCTAAAATGCCCCAATAGAGAATGCGATGTTGGAGATGATCTTTAATTCCAAAAGAAGCAAAGATAGCAACAAATACCATTAAATTATCTATAGATAAACTTTTTTCAAGTACATATCCTGCAAGATAAAGATCAGCCCACTCAGATTCGAAGCGAATATACAAGTAAATATAAAATGCTAAAGCAAGTGAAATCCAAAATATTGACCAAAGTGCAGCATTTTTTACTGTAATTTCTTTGCTATGGCGATGAGAAATTAAATCGATATAAACCGAAAATAAAATAACGGAAAAGAATACGATGATGACTTCTAGTGGGAAACCAAAATGGTGCATAATTAATCCTTTGAGTTTATGAAACTTCATTGAGAGAAGTTCTTATGAAGATTTTAAATATTCAAATAAAGTATAATTGAAATAAACAATGGATAAGGAAGATACTTACGACAACAGAGATAACACCAATACGTCCACCGTTGTGTTGGTATGCACCGAAGTGTTGTACATCTGTTTTTTCAAGCAAAGCAAAACGACGGAATGAGATTTTTTCTCCGATTGTAGCTGTTGCAGATACGTATGCTGCTTCAAGAGTTTCACCTGAAGGCATTGTCAAAGCAAGAGCTTCTTCGTTGTTAGCTGGTTTACCTTCAGCGATGACTTTCGCTGTTGCGTTCTGAGTAAATCTTACTCTTTCTTGTAAGATATTATTAAGGTAGCACTCAGATAGAAAGCTAAGTTAAGGGGCATACAACTAAATCTGCCAGGTAATCGATTGTTGGGCTACCGAGAATTGTTATGTCTACTTCAAATCATTTGAGTCTAAAAACGAAGTGCAAGCAGCTTAAAACTTAAAGGATCTATTCAATTAATATTATTTATTATCCTAATAAGTTCCATAAATTATTGATTTTTAAATATGTGAAAATTACCAGCTAAATAATTAAATTAGGTTAGATTTTATGCAAATTTAATTGTTAGGGCTAGTAACAAATAGGACAAAGTAATACCTATTTTCGATAAAAACTATTCAATTTGAAAGGAATAAATTAGATGGGGATGCATGATAAAATTCGTGTAATGAGAGAACTTTTTCAATTATCTCAAGAAGATATGGCAGGGAGAATGAATATGTCACCTAGTGGTTACGCTAAAATTGAACGAGGTCAAACTCGTTTACAATACGATAAGTTAGTGAGAATTGCTCAGATTTTTAATATGAATTTGTCAGACTTAGTCGATGATGACAAAGGTGTTATGTTTTTTATGAATGAGAATAGGGATAATACGTTAGGAAGTGAGCATAGCGATCGCCGTACTACTCTTTTTGAAATTGAAAAATTAAAATTACAACTTCTTCATAAGAATGAGTTATTAGAGCAGAAAGAAAAAGAATTGGAATCTCTTAGAAAGATGCTTAGATTACTGGAGAAAGTAAGATAAGGGTTCTGAAGTAACTGTTATAGTTCAAATAATTAAGAAAAATCTATGTTGAAAATCATCTCTGCCAACGTCAACGGCATCCGCTCCGCCTATAAAAAAGGTTTTTACGAATACATTGCCGCATCGGGCGCGGACATTGTCTGCGTGCAGGAACTGAAAGCTCAAGAAGCCGACCTGTCAGACGATATGAAAAATCCGCACGGTATGCACGGCTACTGGCATTGCGCCGAAAAGCGCGGTTACAGCGGCGTGGCGGTGTACAGCAAACGCAAGCCCGACAATGTGCAAATCGGCATGGGCATTGAAGAATTTGACAGGGAAGGCCGTTTTGTCCGTTGCGATTTCGGCAAGTTGTCGGTAATTTCGCTGTATCTGCCCAGCGGCAGCAGCGCGGAAGAGCGCCAACAAGTGAAATACCGCTTTTTGGACGCGTTCTATCCCATGCTCGAAGCCATGAAAAACGAAGGGCGCGACATCGTCGTCTGCGGCGACTGGAATATTGCCCACCAAAACATCGACTTGAAAAACTGGAAAGGCAATCAGAAAAATTCGGGCTTCTTGCCTGAAGAGCGCGAATGGATAGGCAAAGTCATCCACAAGCTCGGTTGGACGGATATGTGGCGCACACTTTATCCCGATGTACCGGGCTATACCTGGTGGAGCAACCGCGGACAAGCGTATGCGAAAGATGTCGGGTGGCGCATCGATTATCAGATGGTTACGCCGGAGCTGGCTGCCAAAGCCGTTTCCGCACATGTTTATAAAGATGAAAAATTCTCGGATCACGCCCCTTTAGTTGTGGAGTATGACTATGTTGCCGAATAAGTTTTTTGGTAAGTACGACTGGAATATAAACAGTAAAACCGGCGTAGGTGCGGTTTGGGTTGTGGCGGCATTTGTGCTGCCTATGCTGGTGTGGGCAATATTTATGCTGGCGCGGATGTCCGGCTGGGTTGCGCCGACCAAGGCCAATCCGACATGGGCGTTGGTGTGGCTGCTGTTTTCCCTGCCTTGCCTGCTGATTGCGGCCAAATGCTTTGCTTGGAGGGGCTGGCGGCTGATTGCCAACATCGTACTTTGTCTGGCGACTTGTGCCATTCTCAGCGTGCCAGCCGCCTTGTTGATCGCATTTACACTCAACGACTTGCTCAAATAGGCCGTCTGAAATGCAGAGCTTCGAACTCGAAGAAATGGCACTGTTTCTGATACGCGATGCGGATGAAGCGGAAATGTGGATAGACCGCTGGGCGGTCAGCTATCCGATTGTCCAAACTGCCGAAGCCGATAGTCGGCAAACCGTTTCCGAATGGCAACACGCCATTCAGACGGCCTTTGAGCATATCGTCAGCAGAAATATTGCCGTAGTGGCTCATGGTGTTGGTGTGTCTGCATTTTTGGCATGGCTGTACCAAGCCGACATCCTGACGCAAAAACGCCTGACCAATATTATTTTGGTCTCGCCGCGTCCCGAAGCTTTTCCCGAAGACGAAATCCATTCGTTCCAACGCGTCCGCTGTCCTTGTCGTACGGCGTTTGTCATCGCCGAAACAAACGGTACGCCACGCGATTGGGCGCAAGAACAGGCCGACCGCTGGCAGGCGCGTCTGCTTCAATCGCCGCATTCCGGCCAGTTAAACGGCGCGCTCGGCGGCTGGCAATGGGGCATGAAGCTGATGCAGGAAATGTTGTTGAGTAAGTAGTGTAGCAGTATCTATTAATATTAATAAACGAAGGCCGTCTGAAACCTATATGTATTTCAGACGGCCTTTGTTTGCAAATATCATGTTAAATATAATTAAAAGAAACTATTCTCATTTCTTTTATGAGGCAATATAATTCGGTTGTTTCGTTAAATTGAGTATAAAAATGCAAATACCATTTCATTTAGCTTTATTACCCACGTTGATTATTGCTTCCTTCCCTGTCGCTGCCGCCGATACGCAGGACAATGGTGAACATTACACCGCCACCCTACCCACCGTTACCGTGGTCGGATAGTCCGACACCAGCGTACTCAAAGGCTACATCAATTACGACGAAGCCGCCGTTACCCGCAACGGACAGCTCATCAAAGAAACGCCGCAAACCGTTGATACGCTCAATATCCAGAAAAACAAAAATTACGGCACGAACGATTTGAGTTCCATCCTCGAAGGCAACGCCGGTATTGACGCTGCCTACGATATGCGCGGCGAAAGCATTTTCCTGCGCGGCTTCCAAGCCGATGCATCCGATATTTACCGCGACGGCGTGCGCGAAAGCGGACAAGTGCGCCGCAGCACCGCCAACATCGAGCGCGTGGAAATCCTGAAAGGCCCGTCCTCCGTGCTTTACGGGCGTACCAACGGCGGCGGTGTCATCAACATGGTCAGCAAATACGCCAACTTCAAACAAAGCCGCAACATCGGAGCGGTTTACGGCTCGTGGGCAAACCGCAGCTTGAATATGGACATCAACGAAGTGCTGAACAAAAACGTCGCCATCCGCCTCACCGGCGAAGTCGGGCGCGCCAATTCGTTCCGCAGCGGCATAGACAGCAAAAACGTCATGGTTTCGCCCAGCATTACCGTCAAACTCGACAACGGCTTGAAATGGACGGGGCAATACACCTATGACAATGTGGAGCGCACACCCGACCGCAGCCCGACCAAGTCCGTGTACGACCGCTTCGGACTGCCTTATCGCATGGGTTTTGCTCACCCGAACGATTTTGTCAAAGACAAGCTGCAAGTCTGGCGTTCCGATCTTGAATACGCCTTCAACGACAAATGGCGTGCCCAATGGCAGCTCGCCCACCGTACGGCGGCGCAGGATTTCGACCATTTCTATGCAGGCAGCGAAAACGGCATCCGCATCAAGCGCAACTACGCCTGGCAGCAGACCGACAACAAAACCCTGTCGTCCAACTTCACGCTCAATGGCGACTACCACATTGGGCGTTTTGAAAACCACCTGACCGTAGGCATGGACTACAGCCGCGAACACCGCAACCCGACATTGGGTTTCAGCCGCGCCTTTACAGCCTCCATCAACCCCTACGACCGCGCAAGCTGGCCGGCTTCGGGCAGGCTGCAACCCGTCCTCACCCAAAACCGCCACAAAGCCGACTCCTACGGCATCTTTGTGCAAAACATCTTCTCCGCCACGCCCGACTTGAAATTCGTCCTCGGCGGCCGTTACGACAAATACACCTTTAATTCCGAAAACAAACTCACCGGCAGCAGCCGTCAATACAGCGGCCATTCGTTCAGCCCCAACATCGGCGCAGTGTGGAACGTAACGCCTGCCCACACGCTCTACGCCTCGTATAACAAAGGCTTCGCACCTTATGGCGGACGCGACGGCTATTTGAGCATCGACACTTCGTCTTCCGCCGTGTTCAACGCCGATCCCGAATACACCCGCCAATACGAAACCGGCGTGAAAAGCAGTTGGCTGGACGACCGCCTCAGCACCACATTGTCCGCCTACCAAATCGAACGCTTCAATATCCGCTACCGTCCCGACGCGCAAAATGATCCCTACACTTGGGCTGTCGGCGGCAAACACCGTTCGCGCGGTGTGGAACTGTCCGCCATCGGACAAATCATCCCCAAAAAACTCTACCTGCGCGGTTCGTTGGGCGTGATGCAGGCGAAAGTCGTTGAAGACAAAGAAAATCCCGACCGCTTGGGCATCCATTTGGACAACACCAGCAACGTTACTGGCAACCTGTTCTTCCGTTACACGCCGACCGAAAACCTCTACGGCGAAATCGGCGTAACCGGTACGGGCAAACGCTACGGCTACGATTCAAGAAACAAAGAAGTCACCACGCTTCCCGGCTTCGTCCGAACCGACGCCATGCTCGGCTGGAACCGCAAAAACCTGAACCTCACTTTCGCCGTCGGCAATCTGTTCAATCAAAAATATTGGCGTTCGGATGCCATGCCGGGTAATCCGCGCGGCTATACTTCCCGGGTAAATTACCGTTTCTGATGAAATCAGGCAAAGGCCGTCTGAAAATAAGGCTATGATCTAAGCCATATTTCAGACGGCCTTTTATAAAGGTTGAAATAAAACTAAACACATTTTTTCACTCAAATCGAACACACCTCCAACAAAATGCCATAAAATCCGCCCATTGATTTGAATGTAAAGAGATACCTATGAAACTGAAAACCTTAGCTTTGACTTCATTGACCCTGTTGGCATTGGCCGCTTGCGGCAAACAGGCGGAAACCAGCGTTCCGGCAGACAGCGCCCAAAGCAACACATCCGCTCCGGCAGCCCCTGCCGCATTGACCGAAGGTGTCAATTACACCGTATTGTCCAATCCGATTCCGCAACAGCAGGCCGGCAAAATCGAAGTATTGGAATTCTTCGGCTACTTCTGCCCGCATTGCGCCCATCTTGAGCCGGTTTTGAGCGAGCACATCAAAACGTTTAAAGACGATACCTATATGCGCCGGGAGCATGTCGTTTGGGGTGATGAAATGAAACCTTTGGCACGTTTGGCGGCCGCAGTGGAAATGGCCGGTGAATCAGATAAAGCCAACAGCCATATTTTCGATGCGATGGTTAACCAAAAAATTAACTTGGCCGATACCGATACCCTGAAAAAATGGTTGTCCGAGCAAACCGCGTTTGACGGTAAAAAAGTATTGGCTGCATTTGAAGCGCCCGAAAGCCAAGCGCGTGCGGCTCAAATGGAAGAGTTGACCAATAAATTCCAAATCAGCGGTACACCAACCGTTATCGTCGGCGGCAAATACCAAGTTGAATTTAAAGACTGGCAGTCCGGCATGACCACGATTGACCAGTTAGTGGACAAAGTACGCGAAGAGCAGAAAAAGCCGCAATAAGTTGAGGATTGAATAAGCAAGGATTTCGCGCTCCTTCCACTTCGTTTTCCTTTACTATGCTGAAAGATCCAAACAATGTGTGATTACTGTTCTGACCTGCGACCTACCGTTCGTATCAGGGTTCCGAAAGAATTATCGCAAATGTTACTGCGAGCCTCTGATCGTTTAGCAGACGGCACGCTCATCGACATTACCCCAGCCTACGCCAAAGTTTATGGTCCCAGCCTTGATTTTGCTAAAACCATTGCCAATAGCGGTTACATTACCCATACTGATTCTCAGGGTAATCGTGACATATATGGTTGGAACGATTTCGTGGTACATTATTTTCAATGTACGCACTGCAATGCCGTTTTCAGTCTTGGTGCCGAAACCTACCATGGTAGTGGTGGCCAATGGGAAATGTTGGAAGAGGCATCGGTACGCTATGAAAATCCTTAAAAGGAATAGATTTCATAGTTATATGTGAATAGTAATTCTTGCTAGAGTAAAAATAAAAACGCCGTCTGAAACTTTTCAGACGGCGTTTTCTGTCAAATTAGCTTACAAACCCGGGAACATACCTTTCATTCCCTTCATGCCTTTGGCCAAACGCATCAGTTTGCCCAAACCGTTGCCACTGAACATCTTCATCATTTGTTGCATTTGTTCAAACTGTTTGAGCAATTTATTCACTTCCTGCACGGTCGTACCCGCACCCATTGCAATACGGCGTTTGCGGCTGGCTTTGAGCAGGGCGGGGTTGGCGCGTTCTTTAGGGGTCATCGAATTGATGATGGCTTCCACTTTGCCCATCGCTTTTTCGGCTGTGCCTTCGGGGATTTGTTTCGATATTTGACCCAGTTCGCCCGGCATTTTTGACATCAGGTTTTCCAAGCCGCCCATATTGCGCATCTGCTGGATTTGTTCTTTAAAGTCGTTGAGGTCGAAGCCTTTGCCTTTTTGCAGCTTTTTCGCCATTTTGGCGGCGGCTTCTTCATCAATACCTTTTTGAACGTCTTCAATCAGGGTCAATACGTCGCCCATGCCGAGGATACGGCTGGCAAGACGGTCGGGGTGGAAAGGTTCGAGGCCGTTGATTTTTTCGCCGACGCCGATAAATTTAATCGGTTTGCCGGTTACATGGCGTACGGACAATGCCGCACCGCCGCGCGAGTCGCCGTCCATCTTGGTCAATACAACACCGGTCAGCGGCAGGGCTTCATTAAATGCCTGAGCAGTGTTCACTGCATCTTGACCTAACATGGCATCGATGACGAACAAAGTTTCAACCGGGTTGACCGCCGCATGAAGCGCTTTGATTTCGTTCATCATCTCTTCATCGATTGCCAAGCGGCCGGCGGTATCGACCATCAATACATCGTAAAAATGTTTTTTGGCGTAATCAACAGCGGCAGTTGCAATCTCAACCGGTTTTTGGTTGGTATCGGATGGGAAAAAGTCCACGCCGACCTGTTCGGCCAACAGACGCAGCTGTTCAATCGCGGCAGGGCGGTAAACGTCGGCGGATACCACCAAGACTTTTTTCTTCTGATCGTTTTTCAGCAGGCGGGCGAGCTTGCCGACGGTTGTTGTCTTACCGGCACCCTGCAAACCGGCCATCAAAACGATGGCAGGCGGTGAAACCGATAAATCCAGCGTTTTGTTTTCCTTGCCCATCAGTTCGATCAAGGCTTGGTTAACCACGCCGATAAAGGCTTGGTCAGGCGTCAGGCTGCCGACGACTTCTTGACCAAGGGCCTGTTCTTTGACTGTGTTGACGAATTCTTTAACGACGGGCAATGCAACGTCGGCTTCCAGCAGAGCAAGACGAACCTCGCGCAAGGCTTCTTTAATATTGTCTTCGGTCAGCGTTGATTGGCCGCGAATATTTTTAAGTACCTTGCTGAAGCGGTTGGTCAGGTTGTCTAACATACTTATCCTTGATAATGAGAATAGCTGCCCAATACAGGGCATTCTTTGTTAAAATAAAATTGGGATTATTTTACACGATAGTCCGAAGTTATGCTTCAAGAACACAAACACGCACACCAAGGCCGTCTGAAACCCTGCCGGCCGTACGTCAAGTGTTCATAGTATCTATTGAGAAAGATATTTATGCCGATTGTCTTAATTTGCCTGATGCTGGTGTATGCCGGATTGGGCGCATTTTCCTGGTTGCAACATAAAAAGCACAATAATAAATCTTACCCGCTGAAAACCGAGCTGCTGATTTTGAGTGGCGCATTATTGGTACATGGCGCAGCATTGATGTTCCCGGTATTGCAGGATAGGGTATTGATTACCGGTTTCGGCTATTCACTCAGCCTGATAGTCTGGTTGATGCTGATGATGTACTGCTTAGGCAGCTTCTTTTATTGTCTGCGCGGTGTGCAACTCTTATTGTATCCCTGTGCCGCATTGACCTTATTGCTGGGTTTCCTTTTTCCGGGAGATTTCACAGGTCGTCAAATCGTAGACTTATTGCCGCTGTCGCACATTGCATCATCATTGCTTGCATACGGACTATTTGGCATCGTTACCTTATTTGCCATCCTAATCCTTTTAATCAACCGTAATTTGCACAAACGCCGTTTTTCCGCATTGGTCAGCTTTTTGCCGCCTTTATTAAGTTTGGAGAAACTCATGTTCCAAGGTATTTGGGCAGGTTTCATTTTATTGACCTATTCCGTTATCAGCGGTACGTTTTTTGCAGAAGCCGTTTTCGGCAAACCCATGACCTTCACGCATAAAACCATCTTCAGTATTATGTCGTGGCTGATTTATGGCGCATTATTGTTGAAACACAGCATGACCGCATGGCGCGGCAAAAAAGCCGCCGTTTGGACTATTGTCGGATTTGTCAGTCTGATTTTTGCCTATGTAGGCAGTAAATTTGTCCTAGAAATTGTCCTTCAACGTATTGGATAAATAGAAACCATAAAAAAAGGCCGTCTGAAAGAGCATTTCAGACGGCCTTTAGTTTGTATTTTTTTGTA
>NZ_KV810193.1:0-3436 GCF_001812725.1 Neisseria sp. HMSC067G12
AACACCGACCCGGGCGCGGTCAACGGCTCCGACCGTGAGGCGGACTTGGCGCAGGATATGCGCAACATCGTGGCATCTATTTTGCGCGATGACTACGGCTTGACCGTTAAAACAGACGGCACCGGCAAAGGCAATATGCCGCTGCGCGATGCTGTAAAACTGATTCGCGGCTCGGATGTGGCGATTGAGTTCCATACCAACGCCGCCGTCAGCAAAGCAGCTACGGGCATTGAGGCGTTGAGTACGCCGAAAAACAAACGCTGGTGTCAGGTGTTGAGCAAGGCTGTTGCCAAGGCGACCGGTTGGAAACTGCGCGGCGAAGACGGCTTTAAGCCGGATAATGCCGGCCAGCATTCGCGGCTGGCTTATGCGCAAGCCGGCGGCATTGTGTTTGAACCGTTTTTTATCAGCAACGACACTGATTTGGCCTTGTTTAAGGCGACTAAATGGGGCATTTGCCGTGCAATTTCGGACGCGATTGCGATGGAATTGGGAGCGGCGAAGGTATGAAAAAGTCTTTGATTGCTTTGGCTCTGTCTGTCTTGAAACCGCAGCTGCCTGAATTTGAGATTAAGCCTGCCAGTATTGGCTATTTGAAACAACATCCGTCTATGCGCCTGGGTAAATCGGGCGTGGCGGCTGCGAAACGTGCGGCGCGTAAACGCAAGAATCGTCGTTAATCATGGGACAGGTTGAGTTTTACGAAAAGATGATTGAGCTGTGGTCGCGCAAAAGCCGTGAGGCAAGCGAACAGGCAGACTTGCCTGCGTTTGAATTTGCGGAGGGCGAACTGGCCAATTATCGGGAAATGCTGCAACGGCACCTGCAAACCAAAACTGTGGAATAGCAATGCGTATTTTGGATATTTTTAAAAACCCGGCGACAGGCAATGTGTCGCACTCAAAACTGTGGGCAAATGTTGCCTGCGCGGCGGGGACGTTTAAGTTTGTGATGTTGCCCGATCCATCGGCGGAGGTTTGGGCGGTGTATTTGGGCATCGTCGGCGGCTATGCGGTGGCACGCTCGCTGGTCAGCGTGAAACGTCAGGAGGTCGAGAATGAATCTCGTGAAACTGCTGGCGAATAACTGGCAGCCGATTGCCATCATCGCGCTTATCGGCACGGGCTTGGCCGTGTCGCACCATCAAGGCTACAAGTCGGCGTTTGCGAAGCAGCAGGCGGTCATCGACAAGATGGAGCACGATAAGGCGCAAGCCCTGCTGTTGTCGGCTCAAAACTATGCGCGCGAATTGGAACAGTCGCGTGCGGAAGCTAAAAAATATGAAGTCAAAGCACACGCCGTCGGTATGGCTTTGGCGAAAAAACAGGCGGAAGTCAGCCGTCTGAAAACGGAAAATAAAAAGGAAATCGAAAATGTCCTTACTCAAGACCGTAAAAATGCAAGCGGTAATTGTATTGACGGCTTTGGCCATCACGGCCTGCAGCTCTACAACCGCGCCCTCGGCTACGGAAATTAAGGTTGTCGAAAAGGCGATCATGCCGACACCGCCTGCTGCGTTGATGGTCGCGCCGGTACGCCCGAGTCCTCCGAAGGACGGCAAGACGGCAACGCTGCTCGAACACGCCGCTGAGTTTGGCGGCTATGTTTCGGAGCTGGAAAACCAAAACGCAGCGTGGCGCGACTGGGCGGGCAATCGCTCCCGCAAAGTCGGCGACTGACAAAAAAGCCCGCGTAGGGCGCGGGCTTAGGGTAAAAGCGGATTTTATACCTCTTTTACAGGGGTCGCGGCGGTAGTGCTTTTCACCAAATCGACTGCGTGCTGGCAGTTTTGCTTGCTGGTGTAGCCTTGGCCCTGAGCGATGATTTCATGGTTGGCTGCTTTCAAACGCCAACGGTATTCGCCTTTTGCGTCTTTATAGATTTCAAAATACATAAGGTTTCTCCTATGAATGAGTACACGTTTTCTTACCGCTTTGACGGCAAGTCCTGGTCATTGAGCATTTGGGCGGACAGCCCTGAAGAAGCCCGGGCAAAATTTCGGGCTGCACAGGAAAATGCGCAGTATGACGGCGAAGTTGTAACAAAGATTTATACATTTGTAAATATTTCGTGGGTTAAGAAGTTGTACAGACGGATAAAATATTTAATGGGTATCAAAGAATGACCTACCGTGAATTAGTTGAACGTCAGTTGGCTGTGCGCCATGCCGATTTGGAATTGGGCTTAAGCCGCTCCCGCGAACAAGAGCCGTTTGTCATTCATGTTTCTAATCTGCTGGATAAGGCAGGGGTTGAATATACGGTACGGATGAATAAGGATTTTCAGACGACCTTTAACCTTGAATATCCAAATACAAACTACGACACCTTTAAGCGTGCAGTTTGGCAGACGATTTCGGCGTATTACTGCGTTTGTAATGATGGAGATGGACTCGAAATTTTCAGCAATCGCCCTGACGGCCACTCCGTCCGTATCGTATTCGGCGATGTGCCGGTTTAAGGGGTTTTAAATGGACTTTGAATTTGGTTTTAAAACCTTGTGGCCGATTGCGACGGCGGCGTTTTGGTTTTGGGTCAACGGCATTTCAGGCCGTCTGAAAGAGGCGGACAAGCGTATCGACGACCTTAAAGAGGAGCTGCACGCGGTCAAGCTCTCTTATCACACCAAGGCGGACGCCAAGGCAGACAGCACTAATATTGCAGCAGCGTTGGAACGAATTGAAAACAAGTTAGAAAAAGTAAACGAAAAACTGGACAGGAAAGCGGACAAATCATGAGCGACCCGATTTTGGAAGCCTTGGCGCGTATTGAAAACAAGACTGATCAAACTCTGAAAAATCAGAAGGAAATGCAGGCGGAAATTGCACAAATCCGCCAAGACACGAAACGCACGGCCATTACATTCGGCGCGATCGGCGGCGGCGTGATTACGGTCGGCTGGGAATTGCTTAAAGCGAAAATGGGACTGTAATTATGGCTCACCCGCAAGAAATCCGTGAAAAGTTACGCCGGCTCTATGTGAGCGGCGAGCAAACTTTGGAAACGGCAGCCTTGATGTGCGAAATCCCGCAGGCCACTGCGCGTGCGTGGAAACGTGCGGATAAGGAAAAAGGCGACGACTGGGATAAGATGCGCGCCGCCTACACTTTGGCCGGCGGCGGTATTGAGGACTTGAGCCGTGCGATGTTGGCCGGTTTTATGGTGCAGTACAACAGCACGATGACGATGCTGCAGGATTCGAGTACCGAAGATTTGCCGCCATCCGACCGTGCGAAGCTGTTGGCCAGCCTGGCCGATGCGTTTACCAAAACCGTATCAGCCAATGCCCGCGTGATGCCGGAAACGTCAAAACTGGCGACGGCTTTGGAATTGATTGAGTTCTTGATGGCGTTTGTGCAAGAAAAACACCCCAAACATTTGCCTGCCTTTGTGGAGGTATTGGAGCCGTTTGGGGCGGAAGTGGAGAAGAAGTTTGG
>NZ_KV810194.1:0-210 GCF_001812725.1 Neisseria sp. HMSC067G12
GCGTTGGTGCGTTTGAGCGGCAGTCCGTCCACTGCGAGCTCGTAAGCGGTTTTGGCACCAAGTCCGTCGATGTGGGCGGTCAGCCGGTTGAGGCGGTCGTATTCGAAGGTTTCGTGACTGCCGTCGGGATAGTCGGTACGGACGGGGTTGCCTGCTGCGTCGTAGTGGTGGCGGGTGGTATGGCCCAGCGCATCGGTAACGGTTTCGAGA
>NZ_KV810195.1:0-224 GCF_001812725.1 Neisseria sp. HMSC067G12
TGCCGCACGCGATTCCTTCTACATCCACGCTCAAGTTGAAAATGCCAACCGAAAATTGGAAACCGCTTTTCTCGTGTGGGGAAAAGTGAAAGAAGGAGAAAAAGAGGCTATGCGCGCCCGAAAAAAAGCCTTTATTTATTACTGCTTCGGGGTGGTTTGGTTTTTTCTTGCGTTGATTTTATTTTTCTTTGGCGTTTAAAGCTTGATTAAAGGCCGTCTGAAAT
>NZ_KV810196.1:0-1805 GCF_001812725.1 Neisseria sp. HMSC067G12
AGCCGTTTGGGGCGGAAGTGGAGAAGAAGTTTGGATAAGCAAAAACCTACCGTCGGAAGCCTTTTTGCAGGTATTGGCGGGTTTGATTTGGGATTTGAACAGGCTGGTTTTGACACTGCTTGGCAAGTAGAGATTAATCCTGTACCCCGTGCAGTTTTGACCGACCGCTTCCCACACGCAAAACAGTTTGAGGATGTCAGAACGGTATTGTCAGAATTATGGCCGGTAGATGTGATTATTGGCGGATTCCCATGTCAGGATGTATCAATAGCCGGTAAGCGTAAAGGTCTTGCCGGGGAAAGAACAGGTTTATTTTATGACGCAATGCGTATTGTCGACCAGCTTAAACCCCGCTGGATTGTCCTTGAAAACGTTACGGGTTTGCTCAATAGCAACAATGGCGAAGACTTTCAAACAGTCATCAAGTCCCTTGCCGAATGCGGGTATGTGGGATACTGGCGCGTGCTTAATGCAGCATATTTCGGAGTCCCCACGGCACGCCGTCGGGTTTTCTTGGTCGCTGGCTTGGGAGAGTACCCCCCCTATGAGTTTATGGCTGACGCCGGCTCAATTGGAGTCTTACCTCGCGCGGTTGAGACGTATGGGCTACAAAAGCCACATGGTACTTTGCTTAGAGGGATTTCCAAGGGAGCCATTGACCGCTCAGGCACAAATATTCTCGTTACGCCCAACGGACGGGGTGCGATGGTTGAGCGGCAAAGAGCGTCTAACGATGATGGGCTTTGCCTCGGAATGGATGAGGCCAACATTGCGGAGGCTCAAGCTGCGGGAAACGCCGTCTGTCCGCCGGTCTCACGCTGGATTGCCGAAAAATTGATTAAGACTTTTTAAATGCATGAAAACAAAAGAATTCCTCAAATCCCTTGCCGAACTGGCCGCCAGTTTGCGCCAAGTCATCGAAGCGGAAGTGGACGGCTTTGATGCGTCGCCAAAGGCTATTGCTGCACGCCGTGCCAAGGTATTTGACCCGGTAGGCGGTTACGAATATTTCGTAAATACCTACTTCCCCCATTATATCCGCTCGCCTGAGAAATCCGAACTGCATGCGTTTTTATTCAGCCGTCTGCCGGATATTATCCGCTCCCTCAAAGGGGAAAATGAGGCAGTGGGTGCGCCGCGTGGCGAGGGTAAGTCGACGCAGGTTACTCAGTTGTTTACGCTGTGGTGTATTGTGACAGGCCAAAAACATTATGCGGTCATCGTAATGGACAGTATCGACCAAGCGTATCCGATGCTGGAGGCCATTAAGGCAGAACTTGAGTTTAATCCACGCTTGAAAACCGACTTTCCGGAAGTATGCGGGCAAGGCCGTGTATGGCAGGCCGGTACGATTGTGACGGCCAATGACGTTAAAGTCCAAGTGGCCGGTAGCGGTAAAAAGCTGCGCGGTTTGCGTCACGGCCCTTACCGTCCTGACTTAACTGTTTTGGACGATATTGAGAATGACGAACAAGTCCGCAACCCCGAACAGCGCGACAAGCTCAATGCGTGGCTGACTAAGACTGTATTGCCTTTGGGCGGGGTTGGTCAGAAATACGATGTGATATATATCGGCACAATTTTGCATTACGACAGCGTACTTAACCGCACTTTGAATAACCCGTTTTGGCACGGTATTAAGTTTAAGGCGATGAAACGCTGGCCTGACCGCATGGATTTGTGGGACCGCTGGGAGGAACTTTTCCGAAACGACGGCGAGACGGTGGCCGAGGCGTTTTACCTCGCCAATAAAGACGAGATGGAGCGTGGCGCGCAAACAAGCTGGGCGGCTCGCGGCGTGTTGG
>NZ_KV810196.1:1905-23251 GCF_001812725.1 Neisseria sp. HMSC067G12
CGCAAACAAGCTGGGCGGCTCGCGGCGTGTTGGCGCTGATGAAAATCCGCGCCCGCGACGGTCATGCGACATTTGACAGCGAGTATCAAAACGACCCGGTCAGTGGCGAAGATGCGCCGTTTGCCGAAAACATCAAATACTGGTCGGAGTTGCCGGACGATTTGGTGTACTACGGCGCACTCGACCCGTCATTGGGTAAAGCGGGCGCGGGGCGCGACCCGTCGGCGATTTTGGTCGGCGGTTATCAGAAATCAACAGGCCGTCTGTTCGTAA
Organism: Neisseria sp. HMSC067G12; assembly: GCF_001812725.1. Classification (NCBI taxonomy): domain Bacteria; kingdom Pseudomonadati; phylum Pseudomonadota; class Betaproteobacteria; order Neisseriales; family Neisseriaceae; genus Neisseria; species Neisseria sp. HMSC067G12. The sequence goes on from NZ_KV810196.1 coordinate 2,179, forward strand.
CCGTTGCCCAAGTAAAAAAACGCCTGCCCGATTTGATTATTGAGGACGTGATCCGCATCCAAAAAGAGGCGCGGGTCAAGCCTGTTTTGTGGGTGGTGGAGACGGTGCAATTCCAAGAGTTTCTCAAGGATGAGCTGATTAAGCGCGGGGCGCGGTCGGGTGTGCATATCCCCGTGCGCGGTATCAAGCCGTCATCGGACAAGATGTTGCGGATTGAGACTTTGCAGCCACACATGGCAAACGGGTTGATTTTGCTCAAACCCGACCAAAAGACCTTAATCAGCCAGTTGCGCCACTTCCCAAAAGCCGACCACGACGATGGACCCGATGCGCTTCATATGCTGTGGATGGCGGCAACAACGGGCAATGTGTCAAACAGAGCACGTGCGATTGATTTACCTGCGCCGATGTTGGAAATGTGATTTTAAGGTCGTCTGAAACCGTTTTCAGACGGCCTTTCGGAGTAAGAAATATGTTCGGATTGATTAAAAGCGCAACGCGGAAAACCGCCATCAAGACATTGACGAGCGCGACCGAAGATGCGCTGGAAAGCCTGTTTTCCAATATGGAGGGCACGGACGCGCTGCTTTCGCGTCTCGGCGTGGACAGACAGCAGGCGTTGGATGCGGTGTCGGGCGACGATGAGGTGGCTGCCTGTTTGGAGGATTTGCATTCCGCCATGCAGAACAAGGCGTGGCGCATTTATGGCGAGGACTTGAGCGACGAAGACAAAGACCGTCTATGGAAAACGCTTAAACGCCACCTGCCCGCGCTTGCCGAAATCGTCCTGACGGCGCGTCTGGGCGGCTATGGTGTCGGTCGGTACGTTTATCAGCCCGAACCCGACGGCTTTTTGACGATTAAGCATATCAGCAACAAAAGCGGCGAATTGGCGAAATACGTTCCCTACCGCGACGGTTCGCTGGTGTATCGCGGCAGCGGCGGTGAGGAAGCCTGCAATACGGACGTGCTGTATCTCTTTATTACCCACCGCGCCACTTCAACCAATCCTGCGGGCGAAATGGCGGCGGCGCGGCTGTATGCGCCGGTTGCGTTGCGTAAAAAAGGCTTTATTTATGCGGCACAATTCATCACGCGCTACGCCCAGCCGTATTTGATTGCCAAAATCCAAGCCAACAGCAACGACGACCACGACAGTTTCATGAGCCGTTTTTACCGTTTTGTGAGCGGCGGCGCATTGAGCATCGAACGCGAAGACGATGTGATGATGCTGCAAAACAGCGCGGACGGTCAGGCATTCCGCCGATTGGAAAACCTCGCCAATGTGCGCATCCAAAAAACGCTGTTGGGCAAGGTCAAAACCAGCGACCTTGAGACCGCCAGCCGCGCCAGTCAGGAAACCGAAGAAAACAACCGCGACGAGCGTATCGGCGCGTATCTCGCTCTGCTCTCCCGCGCTGCACAGCACTTTATCGACGCGCTTGTGATGGTCAACAACGCCTACGGCAAGCCGATTAATGCGCCCAAAGGCGTATGGTTTGAGTTTGAAGACGAAATCAAGGTTGATAAAACCCGAGCCGAACGCGACAAGATGTATATGGATACGGGGCAGCTCGTGTTGACCGAAACCTACTATCGCGACATCTTGGGCTTTGAGCCGGAACATTTCGAGCTGCGCGACCCGAAAGCGTCGTCTGAAAACCCTGCGCCCGCCAAATTCAGCCTGCGCCTGTCTGACGGCCTTGCCCATAATGCGCCCGATACGGCGGAGCAGGCAATCGCCCGACCGAAAATGGAGGCGGTGTTGGGTTTACTGGAAAGCTGCAAAGACTACGCCGAATTTGAGGCGAAGCTGTCCGAACTTGATTTGAGCAAGGGCGACAATCTCTTGATCCAGCGTTTGGTTTCAGACGGCCTTTCGGCTTGGGTTGACGGAGCAGGCGATGGACGGGATTGAATACAACTTCGCGGGGCTGGTCGATAAATCCGCTTTCGAGCATTTCAAGGCTAAGAAAATCCTGCCCGGGTTTTCGCATTACGACGTATGGCTGTATCAGCACAGCCTCGCGTTTACCGTCGCCAAGATGATGGACGCGGATATGCTCGCCGAAGTCAAAGATGCCATCGAATCCGCGCAGCAAAACGGCACGGCATTCGCCGATTTTAAAAAGCGTTTAAAACCGTATTTGATGGCGAAAGGCTGGTGGGGCGAGCAAGTAATGACCGACCCGCTGGACGGCGAACCGAAATTGGTACAGCTTGGCAGTACACGTCGTCTGAAAACCATCTTTAATACCAATATGCAAACCGCCTTTGCGGCGGGGCAGTGGCAACGGATACAGGCAAACAAAAAAGCCCTGCCGTATTTGCGCTACAACCATTCCGCCGCCGGGCATCCGCGCGACAGCCATAAACGCTACTACGGGCTGATTTTGCCCGTCGAACACGACATCTGGAAAGTCATCTTCCCGCCCAACGGCTATGGCTGCAAATGCTCGGTTTCCGCGCTGACCCGTCGGCAGGCGGAACGCGAGGGCATCAGCGGCGAGCCTGATGTGGATATGGTCGAGTTTACCAATCCGCGCACAGGTCAAACGGTATTGATTCCCGACGACATCACGCCGAGCTTTGCACACAATCACGGCGACCGATTGGGCGCAATGGACGCGCTGTTTGGCGAGCGAAACGGCGAAGAGGCACTGGCCGCCATGATTGCCGAGCGCGAAGCGTGGCTGGACAAGCGGTACAGCGTGCCGTCTGATAAAGTAGCGGTGTTGGCTTTGTCGGATAAGGTGTCGGAGAAGGAAGTAAAACGGTTGGCGGCAAAAGCATCAGGCGGCAACAATATTTCTGTTTATGAAGCCGAAGCCGCGGCAGCTTGGCAGCAGGCAACCGGAGACAGGCTGGAGGTGTTTGATTTGGGTGAAACGGATGGCAGGAAACCTGCAGATTATTTGATTTCCGATCCGAATCTGCCGAAAGAAAAGTGGCTGCGTTTGGATTTCATGTATGTTACAGAGCCGTTTAAGCTTGAAAAGATGAATCATTATTTTCAGAAAACGGACGAAATCTGGAGCGGACAGATGAAAACCATCCAAGAGCATTTGCAGAAAGCTGATATTGTACCGCTTGATTTTTCGGCGTTAAATCTGACGAATCGACATCGGGTGCTTCAGTATGTGCTATCATTACCCGAAGTACAAAGGAATAAAATCAGAATTTTAGTGAAGGAATCAAAATGAGTACGCCTAGCGGAATGACAATCCGTGCAATCAAACAGGATGATGATGTATACCATTGGGCCGAAGTGGAGATGAACAAAGGAGCGTGTGCGGATTTGTTCGCTTATATGACCCCTGCCATGTATGAAATTGCGCCGGAATATGCGGAAGAATTTGAATACAGTAATTGGGAAGTTTTTTCTATCCATGCCGCGCCGGAAAAATATTATCGTGCTATTTATAATCTCATTATGCAGGGTGCCGACCGGCTGGAATCCGTGAAGCCGTTTAAAGCGGCTTTAAAAACCGCCCTGGAAGCCGATCCGAGATTTAAACCTGTATAACCCGAAGGCCGTCTGAAACCGATTCAGACGGCCTTTTTCATAAACGCTCAAATTCCACGTTTAAGCGCGTTTTATCGGTCAGGATAGGCAAAGATATGTCCGAGAGTTTAAATGCAATCTGACGCAGCCCTAAAAGCCCCCTGAAAACGTTTTTTTAAACCGCTGCCGTCTGCGTTTTTGGATATGCCCCAAATTTGCGATTTTAGGCGGGTCGGATGCCGAAGATAGACAAACCCCCGTCAGAATCTCGAAAATCAATCTAACGCGATTCTAAAGCGGTTTTAAAGTGGGTATTTTCATATTTTACGCATGAGGATTTTCAAAGGTCGTCTGAAACCTGATATTCGGGTTTTGGGCGGCTTTTGCATTTGGATTGGGAAGTGAAATCCTGCCGTCCGTCTTTTTGAACTTGGCAAGGCAAAATGGAGCAATGGATACGAACAACACCCCCCTCAAAATCAAATTGTCCGCCGCGCTGCCGGTTGCCCTGGCGACCGGTGCCGACAAGGTGCGTACTTTTAAAGGCGTTGCCAATTCGGGCAAGCCGTTCGGCTACGGCGGTTATCAGACAGTCGTCGATTTGGCCCAGCTGTCGCACAAAGCGTCCGTCCCCGTCTTGTTGGAACATTCCCCCGTCAAGATGGCGGGCGTGTGCAGCCTGTCTGTAACGGCGGATGGCCTGATTGCGGAAGGCAGTCTGTTGTCCAACGAGTTTGGCACGCAGATTGCCGAAGCCGCCGACCAAGGTTTTCCGTGGGAAATGTCGGTTTACGCGCAGGCGGAATCCTACGAGGAGCTGGCGGCGGGCGCAGTATTGTCCGTCAACGGCAACGAGGTAACCGGGCCGGCCGTCATCCTGCGTCGTTGTGCGATACGCGAAGTATCGTTTACCGCCGTCGGCGTAGATGGCGAGACGGAAGCGGTGGTGTTGTCGGACGGCAGCCCCTTGCCGGATATTTTTAAACAACCTTTGGAGTTATCTATGACACCCGAAGAAAAGCAAGCGTTTGACAACCTGAAAGCGGAAGTCGATACGCTCAAGGCTGAAAAAGCCGAAGCCGAGAAAAAGCTGAAAGAAGCCGAAGCGGCTGCCAAGAAAAACCAAGTCAAGGCGAAATTGTCCGCCGCCGGCTTCAAGGAAGGCGAAGACGGCAAGTTTGAAGGCTTGTCCGACGCAACCATGACCGTACTTTTGTCTGCCGATATCGAAGCGGCGGAAGCCATGATTGCCGATTTGACGCCGAAAGCCGCCCCGTCTGCCGTACCGGCCGCGCTGTTGAGCGAAGGCGCAGGCAAAGGCGAATCCGAACACACCGGCGAGGCGGAGGGCAAGTTTTCCGTAGCCAGCCACAAAGGCTTATTGGGAGGCGCTTATGTCTAAAGCCAAAACCGAAATCCTCGGCCCTGTTGTCTCCGATTTTTTGAAATACGAAGCAACGCCGTTGACGCGTGTGGCTGTTGCTGCGGATGCCGGTACTAAAGCGGGTAGTTTTGTGACGTATCCGCTACGCAAGAAAAAACTTGTTGCTTTAACAGATGAGGCTGATGGGAAAGTTATTGTTCAACCTTTCAATTGCATCATCGAGTGTAAGGATATTCTTATCCAAGCTAAGGCAGCATTCGGGTCCGACGCGGATATGAAAAAAGAAGGCGACGCGTATGGGATTGTTTACGTCAACCTACCGAAATTCGGTGCATCTGACGTTTAATTATTTGAAATAAGGAAAAAATATGCCTTTATCCGATAACAGCAAGTTTGGCGTGCAGGCTTTGACCACTGCCGTCAACAAAATCGACCCGGGCGCAAGCCAAATCCGCGAGCTGGGTATTTTCGAACCCGAATACCTGACCACCACTTATGCCGACATTGAGTTCCAAGACGGCAAAGTCAGCTTGGTTGCCAGCAAAGAGCGCGGCACGGCCGGTCAGGCAGTGGATAGCCCGAAACGCAAAATTCACACCGTCAAAATCCCACACCTGCCGGTTAACGACGTTATCCGCGCGGACGATGTACAAAACCTGCGTGCTTTCGGCACGACCCAAGCCGCAACCGTCATGGACAAGGTCAACGAAAAGCTGGCCGGTGGCAAATCCGACCTCGAATACACACGCGAGCATCTGATGCTCGGCGCGTTGCAAGGCAAGATTTTGGATGCGGACGGCAGCGTGATTTTGGACATTAACACCGATTTCGGCGTTACACGCAAAACGCAAAACATCGAATTGTCGAAAGACACGACCAAAGTCGGCGCGGTATTGGACAAACTCTTGTCCGAACAACGCCAAAAATTCAACGGTGCGCAAGTGCGCGGCTGGGTTGTCTATTGCGGCATGGAGTTTTTAAGTGCGCTCAAAGAGCATAAGTCCATCTTCGAAGTGTACAAACGCTACGATGAGGCACGCGCCTACCGCGAGGGCGATACGCTCAATCCGACCGAATTTATCCACAAAGGCATCCGCTTTATCGAATACGCCAACCACTTCGGCAGCGACGCCGACATCGGTGCGGACAAAGCCATTCTGCTGCCGGTCGGCCGTAATCTCTACAAAGAGTATTTCGCGCCCGCCGATATGTCCGCGACCGTCAACACTCGCGCCCTGCCGTATTACGCCAGCCGCGAGAAATTGCAGCATGACAAAGGCTGGAGCCTGCATATGCAGTCCAATCCATTGCCGATTGCACTGCGCCCCGAGTTGTTGGCAACGCTGACCATGTCTTAAACGGATTTCAGACGGCCTTTAAGGCAACAAAAAGGCCGTCTGAAAACGGAGGACGGCATGATTACCATCCAAGACATGATTACCCGCTTCGGCGAGCAGGAAATGGCGGAACGGTCGAATCATGAGAACTACGAGACAATAGACGAAGCGGTGATGGCGGCGGCAATTGCCGATGCGGAAGAAGAAGCGGCAAGCTACCTTCGGGCGGCGAAACTGTTTTTTACCAACGACACCGCGCCGCAGGTTTTGAAAATCAAAGTCTGCGACATTGCCCGCTACTACCTCTACGACGATGCGGTAACAGGCATTGTGGAGGAGCGTTATCAGTCGGCAATCGCCTGGCTGAAGATGGTCGTCAAAAATCCGAATATGCTGGACGATAGCCGCGTATCGGATGACCGCAGACCGTCAACGTGTGCCGTTTATGTCAATGCCGAACCCGATTTGCGGGAATGGCTGAAGGAGTAAGCGATGCGGATTACGGTATCACACGACTTATCGCGTATCGCCCAAAGCCTGAACCGCCTGTCGGGCAGGTTGAACGGCAGCCTTGAAGAGCCTTTGCGCGCTATCGGCGGCATCCTCGAATTTTCGACCCGCCGCCGTATCGCCGAAACCAAAACCGCGCCCGACGGCAAACGCTGGGCGGACGTATCCCCCGCTACGGCACAAGCCAAAAACGGACGCGGCGGGATTTTGGTGGACCACGGCAACCTCTTGGCAAGCATTACGCACGAGGCATCGGCAAAAAGCGTGATTACCGGCTCGGTAATGGGCTACTCGGTTTATGTGCAGGAAGGCACGAAAACCATGCCGGCGCGTCCGTTTTTGGGCTTGTCTTCGCAAGATTATCAGGACATCGACGAATTGATGTCCGATTGGCTGGAAGGATTGATTGTCTGATATGGCTTTAAAACAGCATGAAAACTTATTGGCGGTCTATCCCGAAATCCTAGGCCGTCTGAAAACCGTCAAAGGCATTAAGGCGGTCAAGGAGATCGGCGAACTTGCCGAGCTGCTCGCCCAAGGCACGGCGAAACGCAAAGCCGCCCCGCTGGACGGCGCGGTCTATGTCGTTTACGGCGGCTCAACCTTTGCCGACGAAGCGAAAAACGGCAAATTCCTCAAATCGACGCTGCACTTTACCTTCGCCCTCGCGCGAAGCTACACCGCCAACGGCAAATCCACGCTGTACGAGGTCGGCGAGACCCTGACGGCAATCCAACAGGCGTTTTCAGGCTGGGATGCGGGCGACGAATATGCCGTTACCCCCTTCCGCCGCATCGCCTCGCCATCCATCGAATACAACGACGGCTTTGCCTTTTACCCTATTTCATTCGCCTGCGACACCGTGCAGGCGGCAAACTAAAGGAGCTGCCACATGGCAAAACAAAACGACCACGGCTTAATCTTTGAGGGCGACGTTAAGGTGCGCAACCTCAATCAAAAAGGCTCTGGCTTTATCGAAATCGGCAATACCACTGCCCTGACCACGCAAACCAGCGTGGAAACCAAAGAGCGCGTATCCAAGCAAAAAGGCACTTACGGCAGCGCACTTGACAGCCTGAAAACCGTCAAGCCCACCGAAATCGGCCTGAAACTCGACACCTTCGACAAAGACAACCTCGCGCTTGCCCTGATGGGCGAAGCCGCCGTCATCGCGGCTACGGCGCAGACCGTTACCGGCGAGACCGTGACCATCGGCAAAAAAGGCATGGCGTACAAGCTGGCAAACGGCAATATCGATCCGGCTACCGTCAAAGTCAAAAACAAGTCAAACGCCAATGTCGATGCCAAGCATTTGGACATCAATGCCACCTTGGGCATGATTACCATCCTGCCGGTCGCAGATACTGTCAACGACGGCGAAAACATCACCGTCGACTACAAAACCCGCGATTCCGGCGGCTATAAAGTCTCTGCCGCGACCTTGTCTAAATTGGACTTGGAAATCTACGTCGACGGCCGCAACCGCGTTACCGGCGAGACCGGCATCCTGCATATCCCCCATGCCGTACTGGCGGCGGACGGCAGTATCGACTGGTTCGGCGACGACTTCAACGAAGCCGAATTTAAAGGCACGGCGGTATTGGCTTCGGGCGAGACCTCGACCTATTCCTTCACGTCGTACAACAACTAAAGATTCGGTAATAAACAAAGGCCGTCTGAAACTGGCTTCTGCGTGTAGGCGCAGCGGCGGCAGGTTTCAGACGGCCTTTTTTAAACGGGTTTTAAAACAGGATTAAATCATGGCGAATATTCAGGCAGGTTTAGAGATTAAGGCAGGCGTGTCCGGCGTTGAAAATATCGACGCGCTGGCGCAGTCCATCGAGGCGGCGGGCATAGATACGGGCAAGCTGACCACCGAAGCGAAAGAGCTGGGCGCAACGCTGGCTAAAGCACAAGCGCAACAGGCGGCAATTGCAGAATATAAGGCGTTGTCGGCGGAATTGGACAATACCGCTAAAGAAATGCGTGCACTGGACGAGCTGACCGCGACGTTGGAGAAATCCATGCGCGGCGGCGGTACGCAGCAACAGCAGGCCGATTTGGCAAAACTGCGTGCCGAATCCGAACGCCTGGCAAAAAGCGAAACCGAGCTAACGGGCAAGCTGTATGCCGCCCGCGATGCGATGTCGGTGTCGGGCGTGTCCGTCAAAAATCTTGCCGCCGAAGAGGCGCGCCTGTCGTCCGAATCTGCCGCCGCAACAGCGCAGCTAGACCGCCTGACCGCCGAAGCGCAAACCCTAAAAGCCATTGCTGATGCAAAAATCCAGCTTGGCATCGATACCGACGACAAAGCACGGCAGGAAATCCAAAAGACCAAAGACGCCTACGAATTGCTTAAAAACAGCGGCACACTCTCGCATGAAGAATTAGCCCGGGCGGCGCAGTTGCAGGAAGGCAAGGTGCGCGAACTTGAAGCCAGCCTGAAAGGTGTGAAGCCGTCTATTGCCGAGGTTGCTTCGGAGATTCAGGGCTTGGTCGGCGGTGCGGGCGGCTTGGCGTTTGCCACCCGCGAGGCAATGAAGTTCGAAACCGCTATGGCGGGCGTGAAAAAAGTCGCCGAAGGCACGGACGAGCAGTACGCCCAACTTTCAGACGAGCTGAAGAAAATGGGCGCGGAATTGGGCATTTCCGCCGCCGAAATGGCGGATCTTGCCGCAGCGGGCGGACAGCTCGGCATCCCGATTGAGAAGTTGTCGGAATTTACCGCCATCGCGTCCAAGATGTCGGTTGCCTTCGGCATGACCGCTGAAGAGGCAGGCAATGCCGCCGCGACGATTGCCAACGTGTTCCAACTCCCAATCGGCGAAGTGGAAAAGCTCGGCGATGCCATCAACGTTTTGGGCAACAATACCGCCGCACGAGAAAAAGACATTGTCGCCGCAATGGCGCGTATCGGCGGTACGGCCAAGCAGTTCGGACTGGCCGCCGACGAAGCTGCCGCGCTTGCCGACGCATTTATCGCCTTGGGCAAACCGCCCGAAGTGGCGGCGACCGCCATCAATGCTATGCTGCAAAAATTGCAAACCGCGCAAAGCCAGGGCAAAGGATTTCAGGCGGCCTTGGAAGGCATCGGTACGTCTGCCGACGAGATGGCAGCCAATATCGCCGCCAATCCGCAGCAGGCTTTAACGGAATTCTTGCACAAACTCGAAGGCTTGGACAAACAAAGCCGCGCCCTAATGCTCTCGCAACTCTTCGGCACGGAATACAGCGACGACATTGCCCTCTTGGTCGGCTCGCTGGGCGAATACGAAAAGGCTTTAGGTTTGGTCGCTGACAAGGGGCAAGTCGTTGGCGCGATGCAAAAAGAGGTGGCAAACGCCATGTCCACCAGCGAGGCGCAAATCAACAAAGCCAAGCAGGAAATCATCAACGTTGCCATCGAGGTCGGCGAAAAGCTGCTGCCTTTGGTGTCTCTATTGGCGAGTACGGCCGGCAGTGTGGCAAGCGCAATCGGAGCGATTACCGAAGAGTTTCCAGGTTTGACGCAACTTGCCACGCTGTTTGCAGCAGGCGCAGTTGCAGTCAAGGCTTATGAGGCGGCTGTCCGCCTGACTGGTGGTGCGGTATCAGCATCATTTGCGACCCAGCGTGTCGGAATTGAAGCAACCAAAGCATCCATCCTGTCGACCACTGTCGCTGCACGAGAGCTGGGCATCGCACTCAAATCCGCTGCTGCCGGTAACGGTTTCGGCAATGGTGCGGCGGCTGCAGGAGCGTTGGCTCAAAATCTCAAGACGGCGGCATCCAATGCCGGATTACTGTTTGCGGCTTTTGAGGTCGGCCGTGGTGTGGGCGGCTGGCTGCGCGAAAACACGGATTTAGCAAAAATTTTCGGCGATAACCTCGCCCGTATTCCTGCTATTTTGGATAGCCTGTTTACCACCGGCGGTCTCGACAAGTATCACGAGTTTTTTAAAACCGAAGCCCAAATTAAGCGTGAGTTGGAGATAGCGGATAAAAAAGCCCAGGAAGCTGCCGAAAAAGCCGCCGCCGCCAAGAAAAAAGCTGCCGAAGAAGAGGCAGCCGCCGTCAAAGCCCTGCAAGCCGAATATCGTGCGTCTGCAACAGAGTTGTCAGCGTTGGAACACAGTATGGCCGCCTTGCGTGCCGACGGTCGTGAAACCAGCGACTTTTACAGCGAATTGGCAATCAAGCTGGAAAACGTGCGTACCAAAACCGCCGAACTGAAAGCCGAACTTGACAAAAAAAACGTCAAAATCAGCGCAGATACAGGCGAGCTTGCCGCAGCACAAAAAGCCCTTGAGGCTTTGGGTTTGACGGCGGAAGAAGTAACCACCGGCATGAGCAAAAAGGCGGCGGAAGGTATTGCCAATTTTTCGCGTGTTGCCTCTCAGTTTGGTAATGATGCCGAGCAGATGGGCCGAGTGTTTCAAGCCGCGCTCAAGCAGATGGACAGCAAAGAATCAACCGATGCTCTTTTGGCCGAATTGGAAAAGGTAGGCAAGCAATCCGGGCTGACGGCCGAAGAAATTAAGAAAATCGGAGATACGGCAAGGGAGTCGACTGACAAGGTTGCCGACGCCTTCGCCAAACTCGGCGTGGACAGCAAGGCCGTGATGACGGGAATCAGCAGTGATGCGCGGCAGGCATTTGCTGATTTTCAGACGGCCTCGACAGAAGCGGCGGCGGCCGGCCAAAAAGATGCCAAGCTGATACAGGCAGCCTTTGAGGCTATGATGGGCAAACTTAAAAGCAAAGAGGAATTTGCCGAGTTTCAACACCAGCTCAAAGCCAGCGGCGACGCGGCACTGTTGACGCAGGAGCAGCTTGCCCGGTTGGGCGACGCGGCGTCGGGCGGTGCGGAAAAAGCCAAAGCCGCTTATCAAGGGCTGAACGATACTGCCGCTAAAACAGGCGAAGCCGCGAAAGCCGCGCATGACAAAGGCTCGCAAGCGGCGGAAAACCATGCCCAATCGGTCAGAAAAGTGGCGACAGCCAACAAAGAAGCGGCAGCGGAGGCAGACAATGCAGCCAAAGCGGCGGCAAATGCATCTAAATCGTTTAGCGACTACGGCTACCGCCTGACGCAAACGGCAGGATTTTACAAGCTAAATAATGAGCAGCTGGATTTGATGAATCGGAAGTTCTCCGGCATTAAGCTGGGCATGGAGGCCACATTCCGAGCCGCACAAATGAAGGACTATACGCAGCAGCTGTATGGCGCAAACGCCGCCATGCAACGGCTGAACGAAGCGGCGGCCAAGGGTGCACTTACTCAAGATGTCCTGAATGATGCGGCCAGTGCAGCTTCTCGCGCTGCCGACAAGTTGGGTAACACTGAGCTGACCAAATTTCGCAATGCGATATCCGATGCCCAACGCCGGCTGAATGCCCTGCGCCAAGAAGCGCATGATGCAACCCGCGCGCTTGAGGCCGAGCTTGCCGAGCTTAATGGCAATACGGAGGCGGTTTATTCTTTACAGCAAGAAAGAAAAATCCGCGAGCTGAAGCAAAAACTCGATAACGCCAACCGCCTCAAACAAACCGACGTTGCACGCGAATATCAGCGTCAAATTGAGTTGACGCAGCAAATCTACGACCGCCAACGCAACAAACGCGCCGAATCTGCCGCGCAAGAGCGAGTCCGCAACCAAGGTTCGCAGGGCAGCAGCAATGCCGCCCAACGGTTGCAACAAATCGGCAATACGCAGGTTAATATCGACCCGGAAAAGCTTAACCAAATTTTGGCGCAACGCGACCAGGCGGTTGCCGAAAAAGCTGTTAACGGTTTTATGGACAGTTTGCACGCATCCCTGAAACGCGCAACATAGTTTCAGAGGGGTTGTACCCATCTGAATGCAACCATGCCAAGCCCCGATATTCGGGGCTTTTGTTTTAATAGGGTTTTGAGAAAAATACGCAAAGGCCGTCTGAAATGGCAAATCAAGAATGGACACTGAAGCGAAAAGACAACGGCGTGGCTGTACATCTGCCGCAGGATATGCGCTGGGACGATGAATTTGAATGGAGCAAGGTAGCTCAGGCCGCTCCGCAGCGCACCTTGTCGGGCGGATTGGTCATCCAACAAGGCATTAAGGCTAACGGTCGTCCGATTACGCTGTCGGGCGATTGGGTGTGGCTTGATTTGAGTATCTTGCGTACGTTGCGCGATTGGACGGACGTCCCCGAGTTGGAAATGACGCTGACTCATTACGACGGCCGCGAATTTAATGTCATTTGGCGTACCCACAACGCGGCTTTGAACAATGTCGAGCCGGTGCATTACTCAACGCCGGAAACGGATAGCGAGCGATACACCGCCCAGCTCTGCCTGATGACGTTTTAATTTCGTCTGAAAGTAGGTTTAAACAGGATTTAAAAAGGTTTCAAAATGGAAAAAACAACGCGCCTGACGCAGCAGGATTTGCAGATTTACCCCAGCCAGCGCATGACCGATACGCCTGACGGCGGCGGTTTGATGGTCGGCCAGCCGCTGACGGGCGAGGATAACGAGATTTTTCCGCCTGTCTCGGACGTTGACCGCACGATGGGCAGCCTGGACGCGCGTCTGCTGTACCCTGCTGTTTTGCGTAACGACTCCGAGCCGCTTTACGGCGGTCATTTCGTCATTACCGAGCCACCGACCTCTGAAAACGTGTCTTTCTTGGCATTTAAGGCGCGCAACTACGGCGAGAGCCGCGCGGATATTATGCCGCGCATTGAGGCGTATTCTGTGCCGACGGTGGAGAGCCGCATGACGTTATTGGGTCGCCATTTGGCAGGTGTACGTCTCGTGCAGGCGTATCAGCGCGTAGAGGCTCCTTTGCCGAAGGTCGGCGAGCGTTATTGTCTGCAATATGAGGATAAAACTGAAAATATGACGCGCCGTATCACAGAGTATTTCCGCATTATCAACATCGAAGACGAGGTGCGCATTTTCGAGATTCCAAAATCAAACGGCGAGGTCGAAGAAGTGCCGCGCCGTGTAGTCAAAATGGAAATCAGCAATCCGTTGACCCGAGATTTTGATGGTGTCGATTATCCGGTTAAGGGGTATGCCGCGCCTAAAGTTAAAATTTTGGAAACTCAAGTGGCAGATTCCGCGGCTTATTATGGCGTAAAACCTGTATCAGACGGCCTTTCGGCAGGAGATGCCGCGCTGATGGTGTCAAGCATTTATGAAAAGCTTGTACCGACTTCGACAGTCGAGACACCTTATGCGGATGAATACCCGGTTCCCGGGGAAGCATGGGTCGCTGCTGCGCCGGAAAAACAGCTTTTTGCGGGGCATGTCGATAGTGGAACCTTAACTTTGCCTTCGGCTGTTTTACCCGGCAGTATCAAGATTGGGAACTACACAGACAATGGCTTCGGTCAACTTAAAAGCGGGGACAATATCGTCAATGCCGATTACGCTCATGGGCGTCTGAGTGGTTTGCCGACAGGTTATTACACGGTAACTGCGGTTCCGGGTGCTAAATCGTCATCAGCGCGATATGCTTTTGCGGTAGAAATTAAAGAAACCAATCACGGTACATCATTTGCCCCTCTGCTTAGACCTAATCCTGCTTTGGGTAGTTTAAAAGTGTCTTTTATGGCTTTGGGAGTTTGGTATGTTTTGACAGATACAGGCGACGGCGTATTACGGGATGAGGCCGGTAAAAGTGTAGGTACGGTGTCGTCTGCAACAGGCAGTGTATTGCTTAATCTACCGTCTCTTCCGGATGTTGGCAGCCGCTTGGTGTTCCAATGGGGAGACTCCTCTGGTTTTACGTCTTTTGATGGCGGAAAGACGGGCGGAAATAATCTGCCCAAAGCGGCAAACGGGGAGTGCACTTATTCCCTGGGACATTCAATTAAACCGGGAACGCTGGTGCTTACTTGGCAAAATAACGGTAAGAAAAGAGCGCAAGACGATGGCGCAGGAAAATTAACAGGTGATGCAACTGGCAACGTGGATTATTTGAACGGCACGATTAAATTGCCGGCTTATATTGACTCTACTTCAGTTGATTATGTTTGTGATGAGCCTGATCGTATTCAAGTTGGCCTTGCTGATGGTCTTGGCTTGACCGCAGAGGAAAAAGGAGAGGTGTGGAATATCACACTAGGTACGGCAGTACCGGATTGGCGCACTGTTTCTTTAACGGCTTTGGGAAGCTTTGAAGAATATACAAGTACAACTGTTTCAAACAGTTATTCTGGTTATGCGGCAGCATTGGGATAGGATAAGTAATGGGAATCAAAACTGGTTCAGGCGGCTTTAAAATTGTATTGTCCGCCAACCCTGCGAAAAATGGCGAGTTCACAATCGGCGGTCGAAAAGTCGAGGGTGTGAGTGGTGTAGGTTCGACAATGATCGTACCTAAAACGGTGTTACAGGTTGCCGGTCAAGAAAGACGGATAGTCGAAGGAAATATTTTGGGTACAAAATATAAGTACCTAGAATTGCTTGAGGCCAAAACAATAAACCGTTATGGAAAAATAGTCAGTTGGTATGCAGATTACCTGACTAGTGATCCAGCTTCAGTAAAAAAACGTCGTGGCAGCTTGAACGGCGGCTTGTTATTTAATGTTTTGAGCGACTTTGATCAGGGAAGCATCTGTGTTTTTGATACCTGGTCATTTCATGACGGCGAGACAGAGATTGTCGAGCGAGGCGGTACGCTTTATAAGAATTGGAATGCAGTAGGAGGTTCGGGCGATGCAGTCGGTACGTTGACTGCTGACGGTAAAGTCATTATCAATGACCGTAGTATTGCCTTCCTGAATCTTAAAATCACAGGCGGTATCGTACGTCAGCCACAGATCAAGGGTTATGGCTATGCAGGCCGCACACCTGCCGCACCGGTCAAGCCTGAAAGCTTTACCGTTTACGCGGGGAATGGCGAAATTGTCGGCAGAAGCAACGCCGCCGGGGAAATTACCGGCGGTATTACGGGAAAAATCGACTACGAGACAGGTTTCTACGAAATTAAGCGCGATGAGGGTTTCTACCCCGAAGATTTACGCTACAACGCCGTGACACAAGACAACCTGCCTTTGGATTCGTCGATTATCGGCATTGATGCCGTGCGCCTGCCTGCCGACGGACGTGTCCCCGTGTTTAGGAAAGGCGATATGATCGTGATTTCAAACCGGCTCAAGCAGGATTTGGGCAGCGCGTTTACCGCCGCTCAAAAAATAACGCTCAACCGTCAAAATATCGACCGCCTCTGCTTGGTCGACAGTAAGGGCAAACACGTCCTCGCCGAGAAATACACGGCAGACCTCAAGGCGGGCAGCATTACCTTTGCCGAGCCGTTGGACTTGTCGCAATATACCCTGCCGCTGACTGCCGTTTGTGCATGGGAAGAGGAAAACCGTGTGACCGGCGTCGATATTTCAGGCCGTCTGAAACTCCAGTTTGCGATTGGGCGCAATTATCCGAAGGAGCATACATTTGTGTCTTCCGCCCTGATCGGCGGCGATTTGCTGGTGCGCGCTACCGAGCCGTTTTCGCAACAGGCATGGGACAATGTGTGGAGTGACGCGCAACGCGGGGAACCTATTTTGGCGCGTACCAATGTCAAAGACTACCCGATTAAGTTGGCCAGCAACGGCGCGATTACCGAGCGCTGGCTGATTAAATTCATTACTGCAACCCAATTTGAGCTTTACGGCGAGCGGCTGGGCTTGGTCGCTCAAAGCGATACCTTGACCGATCTTGCGCCGACCAATCCGGCAACCGGCAAGCCTTATTTCACGCTAAAGGCGGCCGCATTCGGCGGCGGCTGGTCGGTACAGAACTGTATCCGCTTCAATACTTACGGCACGCCGTTGCCCGTTTGGATTTTGCGCAGTGTCCAGCCTTCGCCGGACAAGCAAAACGGCCGCGATGGTTTTACCGCGTGTTTGCGCGGCAATACGGTGGCCGAATAAAAGATAAGGCCGTCTGAATAGCACTTTCAGAGGGCCTTTAAGTAAAATGGTTAATTAATTTGCATTTATACCTTTTATCTGTAAAACTAACCTTTTAATCTTTATTCAAATAGTGAAAGGAAGCGAGAAAATGGGGAAAGGCATGAAAATCCTGATGGTGGTTGTGGCAATATTAATGGCAGCCGCTGTTAGTCGGGCTTATATGAATAATCAGAAAAAAGAGATGATTAAGAAAGAGTATGAAGCAAAGATTGCAGCAGAAAATGAAGCGAAGCGGCAAGAGGAGGTGAAAAAAGAGATGCTGCGATTGAAATCAGAAAAGGAAGAGGCCGAATTATTGGAGCGTGCAAAAGAGGCTGTTAGAAATATGATGAAAGACCCTGATTCTGTGAAATTTAAAGATTTGATTGCAGGTCAAGTCAGCAAGGATAAGAAAAAGCATGTGTGCGGCATGGTCAATAGCAAAAATTCAATGGGCGGTTATGTCGGTTACAAAGGATTTGTTTATATTGATGGCGAGAAATATGCGGTTCTTCAGGAGGACAGTATTGGCAATGAGGTTTTTGAGATGGCCTGTAATAAAAAATAAGCGAATCATCGCTCTGAGTGCAACTATGCCAAGCCCCGATTTTCGGGGCTTTTGTTTTAATGGGGTTTTAAATTATTGAAGTAAAAAGAAAGGCCGTCTGAAATGTTTGATACGCAACGTGTGCCGGTAAAGGTTTACCGCTGGGATGACGAGGGTGCGCCGCAGGTTGAATCGGTGGCAGGCAGCATTAAAACGATTTTAAAAGCCTGCCTGGTTACCGGTTATGGCGAGGGCAATAAGCGCAAGGACGGGCTGGGCTGGGAAATGGCGTTTGAAAAGACGCAAGAAGCCTGTTTCCGCAGTATGCACCCGAAGGCGACAAAGTGGTGGCTGGGGGTGGATGACTCAAAATATGGAAACCGTGCAAGATACGTTGATTTATGCGGTCTTTTGGAGCCGAAATCGGCAAAGGCGGGGAAAGTCAAACAAAAGGTTAACAACAGCAGTGGATTTCACAATTTCATCTACAAAAAAGACGACAGTAACCGGGATAAGATCCAATGGGTTGTGGTCGGAAATGAGCGCGCATTTACTTTAATTATTTTATGGCAGGATTATTGCTCGTTTTTTATTTTTGGCAATTTCTCCAGTCTCGCCGTGGCTGACGCCGCGAATACCCTGCTTGGATATGCGTCAGATGTAGATGAAAATTTTGTTTTTGGCAGTGGCAATGAAGTTGTTATTTTTGTGGTGCCGATGCGTGATTATAAGGGAGATGCTCCTTATCCTATGAGTCTTATAAGTAAAGTAGATGGTAATTATGGTAGCTATCCTAATCCTATTACAGGTGGTTTCATAGCAGATGATATTTATCTAAAAGAATTAATTGGTAGTGATGAATATGCCATTCGCGGATTACTACCTGGCTTTATGAAAATTGGCGAAACGATGCCCGCAGGAGACGTTATTTCGATGGGAACGGTTTACGACAATTTAGACGATAGCGAAGACAGATTTATGTATATCAATACAATTGGCGGGGGCTCTTTTTTGGTAAACCTCACGGCCTGGGAGCTGTAAGTCATGCCGAATTATGTTTTCCGCAGCCGTCTTGCCGTTAAACGTGGCAAGCTGCGCGGCAAAAACGTCAATCGCATTGGGCGAAGCCGTGCTGTCAAATCGCTGCACTGGAAATACGGCGGCCACGGCTATATCGCCGGCGAAGGTACGGGCATTGTTACGGTGGGCGGTCAGCCGGCTTCGCGCCGTATTTATCTGTTTGTCCGGCCTAATATGTACTGCATCGCCGATACTTGGAGCGCGGAAGACGGCAGCTACCGCTTTGACCGGCTCAAGGAAGACGAGGAGTATTTGATGGTGGCGACGGATTATAAAAAGCAATACGAGCCTGTTTCTTATGATTTTATTAAGCCTTATGTCGAGCGTGACGGCGGCGGTTGAGGCCGTCTGAAATGTCCGAAGACAAAATTTATGCTGATTCGTCGCGTATCCCTTTGCCTTTCGGTTTGGCGATTGGCTCCCGTCCGTCGTCCAGGCTCTTGCCGTTGGCGTTCAGACGGCCTTTACGCCATATTGAGGATGGCGGCGAGATTATTCCCGATACGCCGCCCAAGCCTAATCCGTACCGCCCTCCAGATGGTTATGCGACTGTTTCAGGGGCGTGGGGCTTTGTGCAGCAGGCGGTGTCAACGCAGGCAGTGTGCGCGGCCGGTCGTTATGATTTGGGTGACATGGCTGTCCAAGTGTCGGGGATAACGGCGGAGGCTATCGGGGAGGCGGTTTGTTTTCAGACGGCCTTTTCGGATATGCCTGAATTGGAGAGCTGCCTGCATGAAACGGTCGGCTTGTCTGACTGGGTTGCCGGGTGTATGCAGGCGGTACAGGCCGGAATGGATGGTCTGGATGGCTGTTTGCATGATGCTTTCCCCGATGATTTGTTCTTAAGTGGCTGTAATGCGGATCAATCGTCGGCGGGTCTTGGCGAGGCTTTGGCAGCATGTTCGGAGAGTGTGTTTTCCGATGACGCGCCGGTTGGTGATTGTTTGGTGTCGGATGTGCGCGAGGCGGCGGTATTGGCACGATGTGCGCATCCGCAAAGCCTTCCTGCTTTGGCTGTGCCTTGCGAGTATTATGAGATTCCGGTTGAGCCGGAGCCTGTGCCTGAAACTTATGTTTGCGGTATCCGCCCGCCTTCAAACCGACTGAACCTGCGGTTTTACCGCAAAAAGATTGCACACGATGCGCGCCATATTCCGCTGCCGTTTGCTTGTTTTGATACGGTAAGCACTCCTGTTTTAGACGGATATATCATGCAAAATATTATTAAGGCTACGGTTGACGGCCAGCCGATTGGGCTGTTTTCTGCGTCCTTTACGACGGACACTGCCGGTTATTGTTGGCAAGGCAGTTTGACGGTTTCGCCCGATGATTTCGCCAAGATTAATCCTGATGCCCGACCGAAAGGCCGGGAAGCCGAAATCGAGGTGCAAATCAATGCGGATACTTTTGTCATCATCGCGGAAGATTACAGCGACAACCGCCGCTTCGGGCAAAAGAGCTATACGGTAACCGGCCGCAGTGTTACCGCCCGTTTGGGCGCGGACTATGCGCCTAAAGGCCGTGGTACATACCGCAATCCGATTTATGCGCAACAAATCGCAACGGAGGTTTTACGCCCGACAGGCGTGGATTTGGACGGCTGGACGATGGTTGATTGGTTGATTCCGGGAGATGTGTATTCGTTGACCGATAAAACGCCGATTGCTGTTTTGCAAGAGCTGGCTCAAGCCGCAGGGGGATTTGTGGAGAGCGACCGCGCCCGACCTGTTGTCCGCTTTAAGCCTAAATGGAAAAAGGCTTCTTGGGAGGTTTCCGATGCGCCTGCCGATGTCAGTGTCCCTGTCAGCGTGATTTTCAGCATCAGCGGCCAGCGCAATGTATCGGAGCGTGCCAATGGGGTTTATGTTTGGCCGAGCCATAACAAGGGCAAAGGCGCGGATGTGTACCGCAACGGCAGCAACCGCGAGCCGCGTGCCTCCGCGCTGACCAATACGCTTTATACCGACCAGCCGGTCTTGCTTGCCGCCGGTATCGCCGCTTTAAGCGAGACTGGCGTTCATAAACGCGAAACGGTGTCTTTGCCGGTATCGGATAAATACGCCGTTCCTATGGCGAATTTAGGCGAGATTTGGCAAATCAATGAGCCTACGGGGAGCTGGCAAGGCGTGGTGGTTGGTGTGTCGGTCGAAGTCAAAATCGAAAACGACGCCCCTGTCGTTACTCAAAATGTAACGATAGACCGCTATTTTGACGAATGATTAAAGCTGGTTTAAAGATGCTTTAAAGGCCGTCTGAAAGCCATGTTCAGACGGCCTTTTATATTTTTGTTGAGGATAACAAAATGACTAATCTGTATCAAAACCTGACGGCACTGCTCAAGCGCGAACAGCGCGGCATTGCCAAAATAACGGGCGATTTGGGCGGCGGCTCATGGGCGGCGCAAACGCAAAGCGGCGGCAATCTTGTTTTAAGCGGGCAAGCCGCTTTAAATCAGCGCGTGTTTTATGATGTCTTGAGCAACCGTATCCTTGGTCAGGCTCCCAATACGACTGTTTTAGAGCTGGGCGTATAAGGATAAGTGCAGTACAGCCAGGCGTTGCTTTCGTATAACGTCATAAAATAATTATGCGCCGAACGTATCATCGCAAAAGCGAAAGAGTTACGCTATTTGTAGGCAAATATAAATAAAAGGCCGTCTGAATAAGGCGGCCTTGGGGAGGATTTTAAATATAAGTGGGACGGCGACGTAACAGTGCGGCAACACTGTTACGCCAGCCAAGCAGAGTATGCCTGCATTGACTTCTAAGGCCGCCTTAGTCTCT
>NZ_KV810197.1:0-24176 GCF_001812725.1 Neisseria sp. HMSC067G12
TGAGGAGATATTTAGGGGCAATGATGCGGAGTGTAAGCCTTTTACGGGGTGACAATAGGGTGGAAAGGAGATAAGAAAGTAAAAAGGACGTGCACAGGCACGTCTTTGGGGGAGGCTGATCTCAACCTCGAGTACTGCATTATTGTCTTAACCCGTTTTATTATTTTGACGAACTGAATATTTCAAATCCAGTACCTTATGCTGACACTGCAACCAGCCGGCGGAAGGTAATGCCCTGGTCAGAACTATTAGGAATTAACTGTAAATTGAGCGGGAAAGTTTAAAAGTAGAGAAAGCGGTAGTTTAAGTTATTGATGCAACATTATTCAGACGGCCCGAGCGGTCATGGGTAAGGATAATAAAAGATAAAGGCTGTAGACAAATTACACCAAGCAAAGATAGCATTGTCTGCAGGGTAAAAGGCTGGTTGATACAGCAAACATATATCTGTATCTATTTTGAAAGGCTATATTGAGAAACTGCACATCACTCCTTCAATATCGACGAGATAAGGTATGGCAGAAGGTTCGATCAAAGGCTACGGCAGCAAAACAGATGGCACCTAGAAAAACATCAGCTACAGACCTGCATTATCGCAAAGCCCTTTGCAACAACTCATCGACGGAAACGCAAATCAAACACAACCGAATATTTGTCGAAAAACCCGTTATGTGGTTGAACAAAGCTTTGTTACGTTTCACTGTAAATCAGGGTGTGAACCTAATTTGCTTTAGGCAACATGGGTGTGCAACGCTATTCGAAAGCGATATGTTTGAATCGTTGAAGTGGTTAACAGCTTACTTGCGCTTGTTTGCTCCTACAAGATGCGAGCATTGGGAAGATAAAAGGGAGCTGTCAAGTCCCTGTGTTTGATTTTTGGCTGTTGGGGATGAAGGATTTTTTGCAAAGGTCTCAGACCGTCTGAAAACTTGATAGAAGCAGTCGTCTGTTAAATATGCGATAATGCGGGAGATTTCATGGGTGTGGTAGAAACATGGTTGTGATTGTCCGACGGGGATGATGTCGGGCAACGATGGAATCGGTTTGCTTGAAACGCCCGCCTGTTGCGGGCTTTTTTATGGGAAGGAATGGTCATGCCTAATCCGCTTTATCGGCAACATATTATTTCAATTTCAGATTTGACGACGGAGCAGCTCGAATTGCTGCTTCAGACGGCCTTGAAGTTGAAAAAGCAACCTCGCGAAGATTTGCTTGAAGGTAAATTGATTGGTTCGTGCTTTTTTGAACCCTCTACCCGTACGCGTTTGTCTTTTGAAACGGCGGTACAGCGTTTGGGTGGGAAAGTTATCGGTTTTTCCGATGGCGCGAATACCAGCGCGAAAAAGGGTGAAACGCTTGCAGATACTGCGAGGATTATTTCCAGTTATACGGATGCGATTATTCAGCGACACCCGAAAGACGGTGCGGCCCGTGTGGCGGCCGAGTTTTCGAGCGTGCCCGTGATTAATGCCGGCGATGGTACCAACCAACATCCAAGCCAGACGCTTTTGGATCTGGTAACGATTTATGAAACACAAGGTAGTTTGAGCAATTTGAAGATTGCGATGGCCGGTGATTTGAAATATGGCCGTACGGTACACTCATTATGTCAAGCATTGAAGCGTTGGGGTTGTGAGTTTGCATTTGTTTCTCCTCCCAGCTTGGCGATGCCGGACTATATCACTGAAGAGCTGGAGGAGGCCAGTTGCCCTTATCAAGTCCTGTCCAGCTTGGAAGAAGCGGTCGAATGGGCGGATATTTTGTACATGACCCGCGTTCAGCGCGAACGTTTTGATGAGCAGGAATTTGCCAAAATTCAGGGTAAATTCAATCTTGATGCGCCGATGTTGGCAAACGCCAAACCCAATTTGCGCGTCTTGCATCCTTTACCGAGGGTAGATGAAATTCATCCGAATGTGGATAAAACACCTCATGCCTATTATTTTGAACAGGCAACCAATGGAGTGTATGCACGGATGGCGATTTTGTCTTTGGTATTGAACGAAGAAGTTTAAGGAGCGAAAGATGGAAAACTCAAAACTCAGCGTTGAAGCAATCGAACAAGGTACGGTGATTGACCATATTCCTGCTGGTAAAGGCTTGGCCATTTTAAGACAGTTTAAGCTGCTGCATTATGGCAGCGCGGTTACGGTTGGTTTTAATTTGCCCAGTAAAACGCAGGGAAGCAAAGACATTATCAAAATCAGCGGTGTGTGGTTGGATGCCAATGCGGCCAACCGTTTAGCTTTATTTGCCCCTGAAGCAGTGGTCAACAAAATCGATCGGTTTAAGGTGGTTGAGAAACAGCATTTGTCATTGCCGGACGAGATTTCGGAAGTGTTCCGTTGCCCGAATACTAATTGTGCCAGTCATGGCGAGCCGGTCATCAGTCGCTTTTATGTCCGTTCACATAATGGTCAGACGCGTTTGAAATGCCATTATTGCGAAAAAACCTTCTCGCGTGATTCGGTTGCCGAAGCCTGATAAAAATCTCAGGCCGTCTGAAAATACGGCTATACGGTTTGAGTTGTCTGCTTGATACATTAGTTTCATAAAAAGCAAGATATTAAGCAAATTGCGTTAAAATTACGTTAAAATAATGCCTTCCGGGTTGATGACATTATTCGCCCGAAAGGCATTATTTTTTAATAACATGATACGAAATGTAGGAAAACTCATGCACTCATCCATACAAAGCCGGTTTGCCCCAATTTTATACGTCTTGATTTTCTTTGCCGGATTTTTAGCCGCACAAGTTTGGTTTAATCAGCAAGCCTATTTGACCAATCTTCCCCTTTTGGTTACAGCCATTTCTGCCGTTGCATTTGTTTGGTTGATTTGGGCCGTCGTATCTGCGCGATCCAAAGCTAAAAGCAAGATGTTGCACCGTGAGCAGCTGATTCAAAAAGAGAGCATTCATCCTGTTTTGCATGCGACGTTGCAACGTTCTGATGGACAAACGGATTTATTGGTTTTGGTTGTCCGCAATAGCGGTAAGGGCTTGGCGAAGAATGTGCGTTTTGAGGCTGAGGCTTTGCCGGATCACTTGCCGAGCAAGCTGGTTGCCGATGCAGTTATGCGCTTGGAGATGTTTTCCGGCGGCGTGGATATGCTGGCATCGGGAGAATTGTATGGCGGCGTGTTTGCAAGCATGTTGGCGCTGGCTGCCGAATTGCCGGACCAAACATTCGGCGGAGTATTGAAACTGAAAGCCACTTATGAAAATGCCTTTGGCGATCAATGCACTTCAGAAAGCGTTTTGGATTTGAGCATATTGAATTTCAATTTGTCAGAAATTAAATCCAATGGCGAGCAAAAGCCCCGCAAGAAATTGTTGTATTGATATTCAAAATATGCAGGCCGTCTGAAACCGAAATACTTGTTTTCAGACGGCCTGTTGTTATTTTTCAAATGATTTTTGAAGAAAAAGAGGCGTATCGGGTATAATAATCAAAGAATTCGAAACGGATTGTCAGGCTCGGCAAGCCGTCTCATCATTGTCGTATTTCAAAACCTTACTGATATTTTTTCAATAATCTGTTGCTATGTATCGGAACTTTTTCTGATGTTGGCACTGGCGAAATATTCCTTCAGCCATTTACTCTCAGGAAGCTGCTTATGTTAGTGTGTAATCCTTATGAAGTTGTGATCCATGGTACGACCAGCAAAGGCAAGATTTTCCGACCAAGCGACTGGGCGGAGCGCCTGTGCGGTATTTTGTCCTCCTTTACTAAAGACAACCGCCTTTCCTATTCGAATTGGGTGCGCCCGATTTTGGTGGACAATGTCCGTTGTGTAGCGGTCGATAAAAAGTTGGAAGAAGACAATCCGCAAATGTTCCGTTTCTTGATGGACTTTGCAGCGGATAATGATTTGCGCGTGATTGACTGCAAAGCCTTGCTCAAAGAGCAAGAGAGCAAACAGCAGGGCGAAGTGCCGGTCGAGCGCGTTTTGTTGGCGCAGGCGATTGAAGAAAAACATGCAGCCGAGCGTGCGGAAGCGGCCAATGCTCAGCCTGAGCCTCAAGCTGCCGCGCCTGTGGTTGGCGTATTGCGTGAAATTCCGCCGGAAGAAACCGCAACCGCTTTTGCGGCATTGAGCATTTTGCGTTCTTCTTTGACCGATATTCACCGTTTCGTCGAACAAATCAACGAGCATCAGCGCAAAACCGGTTACCGCCTGTTGGGTATTTTTGAAGAAGGTAAACAAAATGCCGTGGCCGTATGCGGTTTCCATACTGCACATAACTTGGCCAGTGGTTACCATATCCATATTGATGATCTCGTAACCATGCCGCAATGCCGCCAAAAAGGCTATGCTTCACGCTTGTTGGAAGAAGTACGCAAAATCGGTGCGGAAACCGGCGCGACCAAAATCCATCTGAATGTCCATGTTAACCATGACCGTGCAGGTGCGCATCGTCTCTACTTCAAAAACGGATTTGAAATTTGCGCTTACCATTTCCGTTGCGATCCGAAATAATTTTTGTGGAAAGAGAGAAATCAATGTTGAAGATTTTGACCGCGGCTGTTTTGACACTGAGCTTGGCGGCCTGCGCATCAGGCAGCGGAGGCAGCTCGCAAATGTATGGTGAGATTAAGGCCAGTGTAGAAACCAGCCATCAACGTTGAGATATACAATGACAAGGCCGTCTGAAATAGGTTTTCCTGTTTCAGACGGCCTTTTTGCAACTTGATTAGAGTGTCGTGGAGGTGTCGTCAGCGGCAACAGTCCGATGCAGGCGATACCAATTGTACAGGCGCAGGATGCACAAGAAAGCGATGATGGGCATGCAGGCTGCGGTAACCAGATAACGCGGGTTGCTGAAGTTTAAAACGTTGTGCCCGGAAAGCAGCGACAAAGCGGCATGCAACCATTCCCACAAAGACGAAATGCTGAATGCCAAAACAGCCAACAGGCCGAGGGTTCGGAAAATACCGATGGGCAGGATTTGTTGGCGTAATACGGCGCGGTTGAGTTGGAACAAAACAATCAAACCGAAGCCGATGATACAGACCATGCCGCCGTTGGCGACGATTTGTAGGCTGTTGAAGGCAATGTCGGGCGTAACGGAAATTGTACCGGACTGGTTGGCGGCGGTTTGTTGCAAATTTAAGCCTTGCATGACATTAAGTACGAAACCGTAGATCAGGTCGGCCAAAACGATACCGATGGGTAGCGGAGTCAAAAAACGTTTCATGGATCAGTTGGGTATTCTATTAGTATGAGGGAGGCCGTCTGAAAATTAAAAATGACGACGTGAGAGTGTATTGTATCCGATAGAAAAGTAGGTTAATGCAAAAATAAATTTAGTTTAAGTCAGAAAATGATGTAATTTTACGCCAACATTATTGCATTAAGAGTACAATCTTCTTCATTATCAAACGTGAAATCAACAGGAAAGGACGTTTACATGAGCCAATTGCAACGTGATTTAACCCGTATCAGCCACAATACCAAAATTGTTGCCACACTGGGTCCGGGCAGCAACAATGTACAATTGTTGGAAGACATGATCCGTGTCGGCGGCCTTAATGTCGTCCGTTTCAATTTCAGCCACGGTACGCCGGAGTTTCATGAAGAAAATGCCCGTATCGTACGCGAAGCCGCGAAACGTGCGGGTCAGGAAATCGCCATTCTTGCCGACTTGCAAGGGCCTAAAATCCGTGTCGGTAAAATTGCCGGCGGCAGCATCGAGCTGAATAAAGATGAAACTTTGATTTTGGATGCCGCACTTGAAGGCGAAGGTACACGCGAAGCGGTGGGTTTGGACTACCGTGATTTGCCGAATGACGTCGCTGCCGGCGATGTTTTGTGGCTGGACGACGGCCTGTTGACTTTGACCGTTGAGGCGGTTGAAGGAAGTAAGATTATTACAAGGGTAGAAAACAGCCATGTGCTGAAAAGTAACAAAGGTATCAATAAACGCGGCGGTGGCCTGTCTGCCGGTGCGTTGACCGAAAAAGACTTCCGCGACCTGAAAACGGCGATTGCCATTGGTTGCGACTACTTGGCCATCAGCTTTGTGAAATCTGCCGAAGATTTGCACATCGCACGCGCCAAAGTCGAAGAAGAAATGAAAGGCAGTACAGCCGTACGTCCCGGTTTGGTTTCCAAAATCGAGCGCGTAGAAGCCATTGAAAATCTGGACGAAATCATCCTTGCCAGCGACGGTATTATGGTTGCCCGCGGCGACTTGGCAGT
The DNA here is from genome assembly GCF_001812725.1 of Neisseria sp. HMSC067G12. Lineage (NCBI taxonomy): Bacteria > Pseudomonadati > Pseudomonadota > Betaproteobacteria > Neisseriales > Neisseriaceae > Neisseria > Neisseria sp. HMSC067G12. The sequence continues at coordinate 6,205 of NZ_KV810197.1, forward strand.
GGAAGTCGGCCATGCCGCCGTACCTGCCCTACAAAAACGCATGATCCGCCGCGCCCGTGAGTTGCGCCGCTTCAGCATTACCGCAACTCAAATGATGGAATCCATGATTACCAACCCTGTACCAACCCGCGCGGAAGTCAGCGACGTGGCCAACGCGGTATTGGACGGTACCGATGCGGTGATGTGTTCCGCCGAAACCGCCGTCGGTGCGTATCCGTTTGAAACCGTCAGCCAAATGGCGATTATTTGTGCGGCTGCGGAAAAAGAACAAGATTCGCTCAACGGCGTTGCCGAACAGGTCGAGTATCCCGAAGCCGTCAGCACCAACTTGGCGATTGCTGGCGGTGCGGTCAGCGTGGCGCGAGCAGTTCACGCCAAAGCCATCGTTGCCCTGACTGAAAGCGGTTCGACCGCCTTCGAAGTCAGCCGCCACAACATCACCCTGCCGATTTTTGCCCTGACGCCGAGTGTTTCAGCGCAACGCCGCATGGCGATGTACCGCGGCGTGCGTCCGTTGATTTTGGCAACCAGTACCGATCACGATACCGCGCTGAACGAAGTGGAAGCCATGCTGGTAGAACACAAAATCCTCCAAAGCGGCGACCAATACATCATCACCAGCGGTTCGCAAATGCGCGAATCCGGTTCGACCAATACGCTGGAAGTGTTGCAGGTTAAATAATTGCAGTGATCCGATAATTGGAAAAGCAGGCTGTTTTAGCCTGCTTTTTTGTGTAAAAAAAGAAAAGATTAGGCAAAAATAATGATGTAGTATAGAATTGAGTGCCTATACTAAATCAATAAAGGACGTTTCAGACGGCCTTTTTCTTTGTACGCCACTTTCACGGTAAACCAAAATGATTCATTTCAACCTGAAAAAAACAGCGTTTATTTTAAGCGCAGCACTGTTATCTACCGCCGTCCAAGCCTCCGGCTACCATTTCGGCACACAATCCGTTAACGCACAAGGCACGGCCAACGCCGCCGCCGCCGAAGCCGCCGATGCCTCAACTATTTTCTACAACCCGGCCGGTTTGAGCAAAATCGACAGCAGCCAAATTTCCGTCAACGCCAATATCGTTTTCCCAAGCATTCATTATGAGGCAGAATCTGCGAAACACTTCCGCACGGGTGCCGATGTCAGCGGCTCGACCAGCGGCAAAATTACCGAAACCACCGTTGCTCCGCACGTTTATAGCGCGTACAAAGCCAGCGACGATGTGACTTTGGGTTTGGGCGTGTACGTTCCTTTCGGTTCGGCAACCGAATACGAAAAAGATTCCGTCTTGCGCCACAACATCAACAAACTGGGTTTGACCACCATAGCCATCGAGCCGGTAGTTGCGTGGAAACTGAATGAGCAGCACGCCGTCGGTGCCGGTTTGATTGCCCAATATTCCAAAGCCGAATTGCGCAAATACTCCGACTGGGATGCTTCCGGCGCCATCAGCCAGTTGGCCAGCGGCTTGGCTTCCCGTCAAGCAGGCCGTCCCGTTGCTGTCGATGCGACCGGCAAAGCTGACGGTCATGCCGATGTAAAAGGTCACGATTGGGGCTTTGGTTACCAACTGGCGTGGATGTGGGACATCAACGAGCGCGCACGCGTGGGTGTGAACTATCGTTCCAAAGTATCGCATACGCTGAAAGGCACTGCCGATTGGGAAGCGGACGGCGCATATGCAAAACGCGCATGGGATTTGGGTGCAATGGCTGCACGCGGTTATGTGCCGAACGAAAAAGCCAGCGTAAAAATCGTAACGCCTGAGTCTTTGTCTGTTCATGGTATGTACCGCGCCACCGACAAAACCAACCTGTTCGGCGATGTGACTTGGACGCGCCATAGCCGCTTCAACAAAGCGGAGCTGGTGTTTGAAAACACCAAAAAAGTTGTCAACGGCCAATCTGACCGTACCGTTATCACGCCTAACTGGCGCAACACTTATAAAGTTGCATTCGGCGGCTCTTACCAAGTTACCGAACCATTGCAACTGCGTGCCGGTATCGCTTTCGATAAATCGCCGGTTAAAAGCGCTGAAGACCGTATGAACAGCCTGCCTGACGGCAACCGTATTTGGTTCTCCGTCGGTGCCAAATATCAACTGGGTAAAAACCATGTTATCGATGCGGCGTACAGCCATATCCACATCAATGACACGGTTTACCGCACCGGCAAAGCCAGCGGCAACGACGTGGACAGCCGCGGTGCATCCTCTGCCCGCTTCAAAAATAAAGCGGACATCTTGGGCTTGCAATACACTTACAAATTCAAATAATCGGATTTGAGTTGTGGATAAAAAGGCCGTCTGAAGATTTCAGACGGCCTTTTTGATTGGCAGGAACAGATGGAGCAATCCACAGGCAATAAATGGTGTGTTGGGCTTTACATATTTCTGATTGGAATGGCAGAACGGAAAAACGATAGAAAAAAGAATAGCCGATTACCGGCTGGAAAAATAAGATGTTGTTTGCGCTTTAAACAACGTGTTACAGATTTCTTTATTCTGATGGGCAGCAATCAAAAGGCCGTCTGAAAAACAGGTTTTCAGACGGCCTTATTTGCCAGATGGCTGCTAAGAAAGCTCAATCAGCTGCGGACTTCCAGTTCGATTTCTCTTTCTTGTTCGTCTTCAGCCGGCTTGTCCATGGTTTTTTCATCAGCCATATTGTCCAAGTCGCGGCCGGGTTCGGAAGCGGTATCACCGATGGAAACGCTGTTCAGGCTTTCCAAAATAATGGCTGAGGCCAGATGGTCGGATGTGCGGTACACCATTGCCAAACCGATTTCTTCCGCCGGAATGGAAACCAACTCAACCGTATCTTTGTCTTTCGGCTTACGAATCAGGTTGTTGGATAGATTGACACGGACTTGGCGGCCGCGTTTGTAGAGGCTGACCACAGTGCCTTTGTCCAAGCCGTCGAGTTCGCCTTTATCCAAAGTAATGGTTTGGAACTGACCGGCTTCGCCCACGCCGTCGAAGATGGAAACGACTTTGGCCTGAATCGGACGGGCAGGGGCGTGAGGCATCACATTGAAGCTGTCGAGGCCTTCGGGCAGTTTCAGCAGATAGTCGTCTTTGCGGATTTCGGAAACGGCTTCTTCGATAACCAAAGGTTGCGCGGACTGGGTGCGCAGCTTCATGACTTTGTTGACTTGGGTGTAATACTCGTTGCTTTTGAGTTTTTCGTCAGAAGCGCGGGTACGGTTTTCCAAGGCGGAGTCGGTGTAAGGCAGCGTGTTGGCGATGCCGCTGAACACGACTTCTTGGCCGAGGAATTTACCGGTTTCCGGATCGGTGATGTTTTTATTGACGCGGTAGGTCAGGTAGCGGCCGGGTTCGGTCAGGCCGTATGCGTACACGCGGTTGCCTTGGGTGTAGAGGACGCGGTTGTCGGGACCTGCAATCAGGCGCGGCGCGTTGGCGGTTTCTTCCGGAGCGATAATCTGCGGATGTTTCATAAACATGCGGTAGAGGTTGACGTTGACGGTCGGAATGCCGTAGCCGGAAGTTTCGCGTACGCGCGGATGCAGTTTGATCACGGGAATGCCGTCTGAACGGGTTTGGGCGTGTTCAAAACCCAGTCGAGGCTGGCCGTTGACGTAGCGTAAAACCAACACCTGACCCGGATAGATCAGGTGCGGATTGCGGATGGCGTTGCGGTTGGCGCCCCAAAGGCGGTTCCATTGCCACGGGCTGTACAGATATTTGCCGGAAATGCCCCACAAGGTATCGCCGTTTTTAACGACGTAGCGTTGCGGCGCATTGGGGCGGATTTTTAAAGAAGCTGCCTGAGTGTGGGCAGAAATAGCCATGCCTGCCATGCAAAGCAGGGTTATAATACGTTGTTGCATAACCGTTCCCCTTGAAATCGGTTTGGTTTGTCTTCAGATGATAAACAGAGAAGGCCGGAGTTTGCGAAACTGCCGCCCATTCATCAATACGATAACGAACGGCTTCCGTCGCGCTATCTTAACATTTTTCGGCGTTATTTTAGCATTGAATGTTGCTGTCATGACAGGAGATTGTGGCGGCGGAAACCGAATCTGTATGAAAATCACACATCAGCTTTATAAAACGAGAATATTATGGCTTTACTGAACATCCTCCAATACCCCGACGAGCGTTTGCACACGGTCGCCAAACCTGTTGAAAAAATCGACGAGCGCATCCAGACATTGGTTGCCGATATGTTTGAAACCATGTACGAAGCACGCGGTATCGGCTTGGCGGCCACTCAGGTCGACGTACACGAGCGCATCGTCGTGATGGATTTGACCGAAGACCGCAGCGAGCCGCGCGTGTTCATCAATCCCGTCATTGTCGAAAAAGACGGCGAGACGACTTATGAAGAAGGCTGCCTGTCCGTGCCGGGCATTTACGATACCGTAACCCGTGCCGAGCGCGTCAAAGTTGAAGCCTTGAACGAAAAAGGCGAGAAATTCACGCTGGAAGCAGACGGCCTGCTGGCAATCTGCGTGCAGCACGAATTGGATCACCTGATGGGCATCGTGTTTGTCGAACACCTGTCGCAGCTGAAACAAGGCCGCATCAAAACCAAACTGAAAAAACGTCAGAAACACGCCATCTGACCTACGCATCGCTTAAAGGCCGTCTGAAAAGACAAAACAGAAGGCAGACTTCGGTTTTCAATCTTTCAGACGGCCTTTTCAGCTGAAACAGTTTGCCCAACGCGCCCATTCAAACCATTTCCACAAGGACACAACATGAAAGTCATCTTTGCCGGTACGCCCGATTTTGCCGCCGCCGCCTTGAAAGCCATCGCCGCCGCAGGTTTTGAAATTCCGCTGGTGTTGACCCAGCCCGACCGCCCCAAAGGCCGCGGCATGCAGTTGACCGCATCGCCGGTCAAACAGGCTGCCTTGGAATTGGGTTTGACTGTGGCGCAGCCGGAAAAGTTGCGTAATAACGCCGAAGCCCTGCAAATGCTCAAAGATACGGGCGCAGATGTGATGGTAGTGGCCGCGTATGGCTTGATTTTGCCGCAGGATGTGTTGGATACGCCCAAACACGGCTGCCTCAATATCCACGCTTCGTTGTTGCCCCGTTGGCGCGGCGCGGCACCGATTCAACGTGCGATTGAAGCCGGCGACGCCGAAACCGGCGTGTGCATTATGCAGATGGACATCGGCTTGGACACCGGCGATGTGGTCAGCGAACGCCGCTACGCCATCCAGCCTACGGATACCGCCAACGAAGTGCATGATGCGCTGATGGGTTTGGGTGCCGAAGCGATTGTTGCCGACTTACAGCGACTACAGGCGGAAGGCCGTCTGAACGCGCTCAAACAGCCTGAAGAAGGCGTTACCTACGCCCAAAAATTAAGCAAAGAAGAGGCGCGTATCGATTGGAACGAAAGCGCGGACATTATCGAGCGCAAAATCCGCGCCTTTAACCCCGTCCCTGCCGCGTGGGTCGAGTATCAAGGCAAACCGATGAAAATCTGGCGTGCAGAAGTCGTGGCCAAACAGGGTAAGGCAGGCGAGGTGTTGTCCTGCACTTCAGACGGCCTGCTGGTGGCGTGCGGTGAAAACGCGCTGAATATTACCGAATTGCAGCCTTCCGGCAGCAAACGCATGAGCATACAGGCATTTGCGGCAGGCCGGACGATTGAAGTCGGAACGGTTTTGTAACAGGCTGGAAACCAACGTAGAGGAAAGAAAACAATGGCTGTTTTTGAAGTGGTCGAGGGCGATATTACCCGATTGGCAGTTGATGCGATCGTCAATGCCGCCAATTCATCGCTGTTGGGCGGTGGCGGCGTAGACGGTGCAATACACCGTGCCGCGGGCAAAGAGCTGCTGGACGAGTGCCGCACTTTGGGCGGTTGCCGCACGGGCGAAGCCAAAATAACCAAAGGCTACCGTTTGCCTGCGCGTTTTGTCATCCACACGGTCGGGCCGGTATGGTTTGGCGGACAACAAAATGAAGAGGCCAAATTGGCACAATCCTACGCCAATTCCTTGCTGCTTGCTCAGAAACACAATCTCCACAGCATCGCTTTTCCGTGCATCAGCACCGGTGTGTACCGTTTCCCGGCCGAAGCCGCCGCGCGTATCGCTTTGGAGAGTTTGAAACAAGCCCTTCCGCACTGTCCGGCAGTGGAAAAAATCATCTTTTGCTGTTTTTCCAAAGCAGATGTCGAATATTATCGGGCATTGCTGGCAGCCGAACAGGCCGTCTGAAATCCGCCGAACACTTGAAATCAAATATAAATCAGAAAGCAAAAATATGAGTATGTCCCTCGCCCAAAAACTGGCCGCTGACAGCGTTGCCGCGGTTGCCGAAGGGCGCAATCTTCAGGATGTTTTGGCGGAAATCCGTGCGGCGCATCCGCAGCTGACGGCGCAGGAAAACGGCGCGTTGCAGGATATTGCTTACGGATGCCAACGTTATTTGGGCAGTTTGAAGCACATGCTTGGTCAAATGCTGAAGAAGCCGATTGACAATCCGCAGCTTGAAAGCCTGCTTTTGGCGGCGATGTACCAACTGCATTACACGCGCAATGCGCCTCATGCTGTGGTCAATGAAGCGGTGGAAAGCATTGCCAAAATCGGCCGCGGCCAGTTCCGCTCGTTTGCCAATGCGATTTTGCGCCGCTTTTTGCGTGAACGCGACAAGCTCGCGGCTTCCTGCAAAAAAGACGATGTGGCGAAACACAATTTGCCGCTGTGGTGGGTGGCTTACTTGAAAAACCATTATCCGAAACATTGGCACAACATCACCACTGCGCTGCAATCGCATCCGCCGATGACTTTGCGTGTCAACCGCCGACACGGCAATGCCGAAAGTTATTTGGAAAAATTGGCTGCGGAAGGTATTGCGGCCAGGGCTTTGGACGAATACGCCGTGATGTTGGAAGAAGCCGTGCCGGTAAGCCGCCTGCCCGGTTTTTCAGACGGCCTGGTGTCGGTGCAGGATTTTGGTGCGCAACGTGCTGCCTATTTGTTGAACCCGAAAGACGGCGAACGCATTCTCGATGCCTGTGCGGCGCCGGGCGGCAAGACAGGCCATATCTTGGAACTGGCAGATTGTCATGTTACCGCTTTGGATATAGATGAAGGCCGTCTGAACAGGGTGAAGAGCAATCTTGACCGTTTAGGCTTTCAAAAGGCCTCTTTGACTTGTGCCGATGCGCAGGACTTGGCGGCATGGTATGATGGAAAGACCTTTGACGCTGTCTTGGCCGATGTGCCGTGTACCGCTTCGGGCGTGGCGCGGCGCAATCCTGACGTCAAATGGCTGCGCCGGCCGACCGATGCCGTCAAAACCGCACGCCAACAGGAAGCATTATTAGACGCGCTGTGGCAGACCCTGACGAAAAACGGCAGGATGTTGCTGGCTACCTGCTCGGTCTTTGTCGAAGAAAACGACGGTCAGTTGCAAAAATTCCTTAACCGCCATGCCGATGCCGAGTTGATCGAATCGCATGTGCTTTTACCGAACAAACATCAAGATGGCTTTTATTACGCGCTTATTAAAAAGCAGTAAAACGCTGATTGTACCGCTCTTGCTTGCCGTGTCGCTGAACGCGGCAGGCGAGGGCATCAGTGCGACCCGTGCCGAGGCAAAGCTGACCCATGCCGGACAGCTTTCCGTCAGCAGCCGTTTCCGCACTGACTTGCCCGACCAGCTTAAAGAAGCACTCAAACAGGGCGTCCCCCTGCATTTCAATTTAAGTTGGCAGCTGTCAGCGCCGTCTATGTCGTCTTATAAATTCAAGTTCGACCAGCTGCTCAACAACGACAGCACGATTCAATACAAATTGTCCTTCCATCCGCTGACCAACCGCTATCGCGTTACCGTCGGTACGTTTTCTACCGAGTACGATACGCTTGAGACTGCCTTGCGCGCAGTGGGCGCGGTCGCGAATTGGAAGGTTTTGTCCAAGGGTGCGCTGAGTGATGTGGCCGCCAAAGACACGAAGGCTGAAATCCGCCTGCTGCTGACAACCGCCAAGCTGCCCAAACCGTTCCAAATCAATGCCCTGACGTCTAAAAACTGGCATTTGGATTCCGGTTGGAAGTCCTTGTCGGTCGTGCAGGAGTAAACCATGCGCCGCTTTCTTCTGATTGCCGCCGTATTCGCCGTTGTTTTGTTGTACGGTCTGACTGTTGCAACGGGCAGCAGCAACGTATTGTCCGATTACTTCTGGTGGATTGTCGCCTTGTGCGGTTTGCTGTTGCTGGTGTTGGCGGCGGTGTTGGTGCGCTATGTCGTGCTTTTGATGCGCGACAACAGCAAAAGCGTGTTCGGTTCGCAGATTGCACGTCGGCTGTCGGGGATGTTTACTTTGGTTGCCGTATTGCCGGGCGTGTTTTTGTTCGGTATTTCCGCCCAGTTTATTAACGGTACGATTAATTCTTGGTTTGGCAACGATACCCATGAGGCTCTAGAGCGCAGCTTAAACTTGAGCAAATCCGCGCTGAACTTGGCGGTAGACAACGCTGTCAGCAACGCCACGCCGGTGCAGATCGACTTAATCAGCGCCGCTTCGCTGGACGGCAACTTAGGGCAAGCGCTGGCAAAATCCGCGCTTACTGCCGACTTTGCCCAGCTGGCGCTTTATAACGCGACTACCCATAAAGCCGAGAAAAGCATCAATCCCTTGAAACTAAATCAACCTGAGCTTAACAAAGAAGGATGGGAGCAACTGGAGCAGACCGGCTCGGTGCGCAGCTTGGAAAACATCGGCGGCGTGCTGTATGCTCAAGGCTGGATGCTGATCGGTCCGCATAAAAATCAGGATTATGCGTTGTTTTTTCGGCAGCCGATTCCGAAAGATGTTGCCCAAGACGCGACGCTGATTGAAGCAGCCCGAGCCAAATATGCCGAACTGAGTTATACCAAAAAAGGCCTGCAAACCTTTTTCCTGTCCACGCTGTTGGTCGCGACATTATTGGCCATCTTTTTGGCGCTGGTGATGGCTTTGTATTTTGCCCGCCGTTTTGTGGCACCGGTATTGTCGCTGGCAGAGGGTGCGCGGGCGGTGGCTCAGGGTGACTTCAGCCAGACTCGGCCGGTATTTCGCAATGACGAGTTCGGCCGTTTGACCCAGTTATTCAACCACATGACCGAGCAATTAGCGATTGCCAAAGAGGCAGACGAGCGCAACCGTTTGCGCGAAGAAGCAGCACGCCATTATTTGGAATGCGTGTTGGAAAGTTTGACTACAGGCGTGATTACTTTGGATGCCAATGGCCGTCTGAAAACCTTTAACAAGGCCGCCGAACAGATTTTGGGCGTTTCGCTGGTGTCTTTGTGGGGCAGTAACTGGCATCAATGGCACGGCAAATCGCCGCAGCAAACCCTGTTGGCCGATGTGTTTGCCGCCATTAATGAAACCGCCGATAGCAACAAACCCGTCCAAGTCGAATACGCCGCGCCCGATGATGCCCGAATCTTGTTGGGCAAAGCCACCATTTTGCCGGAAGACAATGATAACGGCGTGGTGATGGTGATTGATGACATTACCGTCTTGATGCGGGCGCAAAAAGAGGCCGCATGGGGCGAAGTGGCGAAACGTTTGGCGCACGAAATCCGTAATCCGCTTACGCCTATCCAGCTTTCCGCCGAGAGATTGGCATGGAAATTGCATGATAAACTAGATGAACAAGACGCCCAAATTCTCAGCCGTTCAACCGATACCATCGTCAAACAGGTGGCCGCGCTGAAAGAAATGGTCGAAGCGTTCCGCAACTATGCGCGTGCGCCGTCGCTGAATTTAGAAAAACAAGATTTAAACGGTTTGGTGTCGGAAGTATTGGTATTATATGAGGCCGGCGCGTGCAAGTTTAATGCACGGCTCAGCGCCGACGCCCTGCCGATTGTTGCCGATACGACGGCGATGCGCCAAGTGTTGCATAACCTATTTAAGAATGCTGCAGAAGCGGCAGAGTCGGACGAAGCGCCTCAAGTAAACGTCGAAACAGGGCGCGAAGGCGGACAGGTTTTCCTGACCGTCTGCAACAACGGCAAAAGTTTCAGCAAAGAAATGCTGCACAATGCTTTTGAGCCGTACGTTACCGACAAACCGACAGGAACGGGGCTGGGTTTGCCCGTTGTGAAAAAAATTATCGAGGAGCATGGCGGCCGTATCAGCCTGAGCAATCAGAACAGTGGCGGCGCGTGCGTCAAAATAGCTTTACCGGAAATGGCAGAAACTTATGCGAAGCAGTGATATTTTGATTGTAGATGATGAAGTAGGCATCCGCGACCTGCTCTCCGAAATCCTTCAAGATGAAGGCTATACCGTCACTTTGGCCGAAAATGCCGAAGAAGCGCGCCAATTGCGTTATCAAACGCGTCCGGCCATGGTATTGCTGGACATTTGGATGCCCGATTGCGACGGCATCACTTTGTTGAAAGAGTGGGCGAAAAACGGCCAACTCAATATGCCTGTGGTTATGATGAGCGGCCATGCCAGCATTGACACTGCGGTTGAAGCCACTAAAATCGGCGCGCTCGATTTTCTGGAAAAACCGATTGCCCTGCAAAAACTCTTGTCCGCAGTAGAACGCGCCTTGAAACATGGCGAAGTTCAGACGGCCTCCGGCATGACTTTGGACAAACTGGGCAACAGTTCCGTCATTCAAGAAATGAACGGCAGTATTGAAGCGGCCGCCAAACACAACCGCCCGCTGTTGTTGGCCGGTGAGGCTGGCTCGCCGTTTGAGATTGTCGCCCGCTATCTGCACAAAAGCGGTACGCCTTGGGTGGCAACCGACCGTGTCGAACACATTGTTGATACGCCGATGGAGCTGTTGCAAAAGGCATCAGGCGGTATTTTGTATGTCGGCGATATTGCCCGTTACAGCAAAAACATCCAAAACGGCATTGCTTTCTTGCTGGAAAAAGCCGACCGCTACAATGTCCGTGTGATTGCTTCATGCGGTTTTAAACGAGGTGAGGGCGCCGATGACGTCGTTGCCGGCCGATTAGCAGAGCTGTTGAAAGAGCGCATCAATGTTCCTTCTTTGCGCAGCCAGCCGGACGACATCGTCTTTTTAATCAACCGCATCATGACCGATTTGGCCGAAAGTCAAAAAATCCAGCCGGTAAAATTCAGCGACAGCGCATTGGTGGTTTTGCGCCAATACGATTGGCCGGGCAATTACGACCAGCTTGCCGAAACGGTGAAAAACATCATGTTGGAATCTGACGGCAAAGAAGTGGACGAGCAGGCCGTTGCCGTGGCTTTGGGTCAGAAGGAAAACGCGACGGCGACAGAAATCATCGGCGGCTTCAATTTCAATATGCCTTTGCGCGAATTGAGGGAAGAAGTCGAGCGCCGTTACTTTGAGTACCACATCGCCCAAGAAGGCCAAAATATGAGCCGCGTGGCGCAAAAGGTCGGTTTGGAGCGTACACACCTTTACCGCAAACTCAAACAACTCGGTATCAGCGTATCGCGCCGCAGCGCCGACAAATCCGAAGAATAAGCGCAATATCGGTTCAAACACAAAAGAGGCCGTCTGAAAGCCATCAGGTTTTTCAGACGGCATCGTCATTTGACGGTTTGCTTAGACAAGCAATACTTTATAAAAATAATGGTATGGCTAGGCATTGTTATTTTGCCTTTTAAGCCGACAGAAGTTTTATATCAATAAAATTTTCAGACGGCCTTGATTTACTTCAGGCCGTCTGAAAAAAACATTACGAAAAGGGAACAGATTGATGACGGAAAACGAGCGTTTTGCTTGGTTGCAACTGGCATTTACGCCCTATATCGGCGCAGAAAGTTTTTTGGTGCTGTTGCAGCAATTCGGTAGCGCACAAGCTGCCTTGAATGCGCCGGCAGACAAAATTGCCGCGTTGGTGCGCCATAAACAGGCAGCCGAGTCGTGGCGTAATGCGGACAAACGGGCTTTGGCGCAGCAGTCTGCTGAAGCCGCTTTACAATGGGAAATGCAGGACGGTTGCCGTTTGTTGCTGCTGCAAGATGATGATTTCCCCGAAATGCTGACACAAGGCATTACCGCGCCGCCGGTCTTGTTTTTACGCGGCAATGCAGAGCTGCTGCACACACCTTCTGCCGCGATGGTCGGCAGCCGCCATGCCACGCCGCAGGCAATGCGAATTGCCAAAGATTTCGGTAGGGCGTTGAGCGAAAAAGGCATTCCCGTCGTATCGGGTATGGCTTCGGGTATCGATACCGCCGCCCATCAGGGGGCATTGCAGGCAGATGGCGGCACCATCGCCGTCTGGGGAACCGGTATAGACCGCATTTATCCGCCGTCCAATAAAAACCTTGCTTATGAAATTGCCGAAAGGGGATTGATTGTCAGCGAGTTCCCTTTAGATACGCGTCCGTTTGCAGGCAACTTTCCGCGCCGCAACCGTTTGATTGCCGCATTATCGCAGCTGACATTGGTGGTCGAGGCGGCATTGGAATCTGGCTCATTGATTACCGCCAAGCTGGCGGCAGAGATGGGGCGCGAAGTGATGGCGGTGCCCGGGTCGATAGACAATCCGCATAGCAAAGGCTGCCACAAGCTGATTAAAGACGGGGCAAAACTGGTGGAATGTCTGGACGATATTCTCCATGAGTGTCCGCAGCTATTGCAAAATACGCCTGTTCCATCATATTCTATAAATAAGACGGTAAAACTGAAAAACGATCAAACCAAACATCTGCAACCAAAAACAATAGCGGATGAACCGCAAAGGCCGTCTGAAAACCTATCTGCCGCCCCATCAACAAGCGCTTTATTGGAAGCAATGGGTTACGACCCGATACATCCCGATATTTTGGCGCAACAAACCAATACGGCGGCGGCAGACGTGTACGCACAGCTTTTGGAATACGAACTTGACGGTATCGTTGCCGCCTTGCCGGGCGGCCGTTATCAGCGTGTCAAAGCATGAATTATCTATATTTAAGGAACCAGCATGACCGAAGTCATTGCCTATTTAATCGAACACTTCCAAGATTTCGACAATTGTCCGCCTCCGGAGGATTTGGGTCGCCTCTTGGAAGATGCGGGTTTTGATGCTACGGAAATCGGCAATACATTAATGATGATGGAAGTCTTGTTCAATACGTCCGAATTCTATGCTGAGCCGTTTAACAGCGACTCCCTGCGCGTATTCTGCCGTGAAGAAGCTGACAACCTGCCGCAGGAAGTCATGGGCTTGATGCAGTATTTGGTTGCCGAACACGCAATTACTTATGAGCAACGCGAAATCGTCATTCATGCCCTGATGCACATTCCATCGGACGAAATCACCCTCGATACCGCCAAAGTGTTGGTATTGCTGGTGTTGTGGATGCACAAGAGCGAGTTACCCGTCCTGATAGGCGACGACTTGATGAGTGCGTTGACCGGACAAAACGTGATGCACTAAACCTTTTTTCAGACGGCCTCAATAATAAAGGCCGTCTGAAACATAAACCCAATACATCCAAAAGAGAACAACAATGGCGAAAAACCTATTAATCGTCGAATCCCCGTCCAAAGCCAAAACCCTGAAAAAATATCTGGGCGGTGATTTTGAAATCTTGGCGTCTTACGGTCATGTCCGCGATTTGGTTCCGAAAAGCGGAGCAGTCGATCCTGACAATGGCTTTGCCATGAAATACCAACTGATCAGCCGCAACAGCAAACACGTCGATGCCATCGTTGCCGGTGCCAAAGAAGCTGAAAACATCTACCTCGCAACTGACCCGGATAGGGAAGGCGAAGCCATTTCTTGGCATCTTTTGGAAATCCTTAAATCCAAACGCGGATTGAAAAACATCAAACCGCAGCGTGTCGTGTTCCACGAAATCACCAAAAACGCCGTGCTCGATGCGGTTGCCCATCCGCGCGAAATCGAAATGGATTTGGTCGATGCGCAACAAGCCCGTCGCGCTTTGGACTATTTGGTTGGTTTCAACCTTTCGCCATTGTTGTGGAAAAAAATCCGCCGCGGTTTGAGCGCAGGCCGTGTGCAAAGTCCCGCACTGCGTTTGATTTGCGAACGCGAAAACGAAATCCGCGCGTTTGAAGCGCAGGAATATTGGACGGTGCATCTCGACAGCCACAAAGGCCGCAGCAAGTTCACCGCCAAACTCGCCCAATACAACGGCGCGAAACTCGAACAATTCGACCTACCGAACGAAGCCGCGCAAGCCGACGTGTTGAAAGAACTCGAAGGCAAAGAGGCTGTCGTTACCGCCATCGAAAAGAAAAAGCGCAGCCGCAACCCAGCCGCGCCGTTCACCACATCCACCATGCAGCAGGATGCCGTGCGCAAACTCGGTTTCACTACCGACCGCACCATGCGTACCGCCCAGCAGCTTTACGAAGGTATAGACGTAGGGCAGGGCGCCATCGGTCTGATTACCTATATGCGTACCGACAGCGTGAATTTGGCCGATGAAGCGTTAACCGAAATCCGCTATTACATCGAAAACAAAATCGGCAAAGAATATCTGCCAAGTTCGGCCAAGCAGTACAAAACCAAGTCCAAAAATGCCCAAGAAGCCCACGAAGCGATCCGCCCGACTTCTGTGTACCGCACGCCTGAAAGCGTCAAACCCTTCCTGAGCGCAGACCAGTTCAAACTCTATCAAATGATTTGGCAGCGTACCGTTGCCTGTCAGATGACGCCCGCCAAATTCGACCAAACCACTGTCGATATTACCGTCGGCAAAGGCGTATTCCGCGTAACCGGACAAGTGCAGACTTTCGCAGGCTTTTTGAGCGTGTATGAAGAAAGCAGTGACGACGAAGAGAGCGAAGACAGCAAAAAACTGCCTGAAATGAGCGAAGGCGACAAACTGCCTGTGGACAAACTCTACGGCGAACAACACTTTACCACCCCGCCGCCGCGCTACAACGAAGCCACGCTGGTTAAAGCCCTCGAAGAATACGGCATCGGCCGCCCCTCGACCTACGCCAGCATCATCTCCACGCTCAAAGACCGTGAATACGTTACCCTTGAGCAAAAACGCTTTATGCCCACCGACACAGGCGACATCGTCAACAAATTCCTGACCGAACACTTCGCCCAATATGTCGATTACCACTTCACCGCCAAACTCGAAGACCAGCTTGACGAAATTGCCAACGGCAAACGCCAATGGATTCCCGTGATGGATAAATTCTGGAAACCATTTATCAAGCAAGTAGAAGAAAAAGAGGGTATCGAACGCGCCAAATTTACCACGCAGGAACTCGACGAAACCTGCCCGAAATGCGGCGAACACAAACTGCAAATCAAATTTGGCAAAATGGGTCGTTTCGTTGCGTGTGCCGGTTATCCCGAGTGCAGCTACACCCGCAACGTTAACGAAACCGCCGAAGAAGCGGCCGAACGTATTGCCAAAGCGGAAGCAGAGCAAGCTGAACTCGACGGACGCGAATGCCCTAAATGCGGCGGTCGTCTAGTGTACAAATACAGCCGTACCGGCAGTAAATTCATTGGCTGCGCCAACTATCCGAAATGCAAACACGTTGAGCCGCTGGAAAAACCGAAAGACACCGGCGTCCAATGCCCGCAATGCAAAAAAGGCAACCTCGTCGAACGCAAATCCCGTTACGGCAAACTGTTTTACAGTTGCAGCACTTATCCTGACTGCAACTACGCCACTTGGAACCCGCCCATTGCAGAAACCTGCCCAAAATGCGCGTGGCCGGTTTTGACCATCAAAACCACCAAACGCTGGGGCGTGGAAAAAGTGTGCCCACAAAAAGAATGCGGATGGAAAGAACAGATTGAACCGCCGGCACCGAAAGAGTAATTGGTTAAAGCTTGGATAGAAAAAGGCCGTCTGAAAAATGATTTTCAGACGGCCTTTTTTTAAATATTTTCAATTAAGCTAGAGAAGAATATCCATAAAGTTAAGGAGATGGTTCAATAACATCCAAATTGGTTACAGGTTTTACTAAAATAATTGCCCTGAGAATTTCTTCCATTCATAAAAGTGGTATCTCCAATTCTTTGGGTGGTCATATCCCAAGAATTACCATTTGCTGCACGACCATTAGTATAAGTAGTGTTGCCAATATGCATACTTTCTTGAGACCAATTGCTTCCAGTTCGAGAATTATATCCATTTACATAGGTAGTATCGCCAATTGTTTGGATACTATAAGTATTCCCGCTATTGTCATTGCAAGTGTGAAATGAGTCGCTTCCATAGCAAGCTGCGAAAGAAGAAACTGGTGTTACAAGTAAAGTAAAAAGTAAGACGATATTTTTCATACAAAACCTCAATATTCATTATAGGTAATATGAAAATATAATATAAAAATATAATTTACTCAACTATATTTGATAATTTAACCATCCATATAAAAATCAAACTATTTTGAAGCAAGGAGGAAAAGTCGTTAGATATGTAAATTAAATAAAAAAGTGGGTGTTTGAAAAGTTAGAGATGTCTATAGACATATTAGAATTTAGCCTTTGAAACAATTAACTTCTTTTATTTAGAACAAACTAAGGCCGTCTGAAAAATGAGTTTCAGACGGCCTTGTTGTCTCTAAAAGCAGAGATCGAAATATGGTTTGATAGCAGTTTCACTATATAATTGAGGCCGTCTGAAAAATCGGTATCTTTTTAAGAATTATGGCAAACAACAAACATTCCAAACACAGCAATCAAGTACGTATCATTGGTGGACAATGTAGGGGACGAAAGTTAACATTTTTATCTGCAGATGGTCTGCGCCCGACGCCTGACAGCGTGCGTGAAAAACTGTTTAACTGGCTGGGTCAGGATTTAACTGGAAAAACAGTATTGGATTTATTCAGCGGCAGCGGTGCTTTGGGAATGGAGGCTGCTTCTCGTCATGCGGCAAAAGTGGTAATGGTCGATAACCACCGCCAAACTGTTCAAACACTTCAGAAAAATATCCGTGAATTAGGTTTGAAACAGGCGAAAATCGAATGTTCAGACGGCATGGCTTATCTGGCAAGGCTGTCTGAAAAATTTGATGTTGTGTTCCTTGATCCGCCGTTTGCATGGGAAGATTGGCAAAATCTGTTTATCCGATTGCAAAGCCACTTGAAAAATGGGGCAATGGTCTATATTGAAGCAGGGAAGCTGCCTGAAAAACCGGATTGGCTGGAAATTTATCGGGAAGGAAAGGCGGGAATGAGCAGGTTTGAATTGTTGCTCTATTCGCAAGTTGCTGAATAGTATAGAATTTGAGAATCATTCCCAAGGTGTAAAACATTCTTTCAAACGGATTGTTCCGACGTCATTTGTGCTATAATCCGCGCCCAATCGGTTTTGATAATTTAAGAAAAAAGGAAATAGAAATGTCGCTCTTTATTACAGATGAGTGCATTAACTGCGATGTGTGCGAGCCGGAATGCCCTAATGATGCCATTTCGCAAGGTGAAGAAATTTACGAAATCAATCCAAATTTGTGTACGCAATGTGTAGGCCATTACGATGAGCCTCAGTGCCAACAGGTATGTCCTGTCGACTGTATCTTGATTGATGAAGAGCATCCTGAAACGCACGAAGAGCTGATGGCTAAGTACGAAAAAATCATTCAGTTTAAATAAATAGTGTTTAAAAGCAAAAGCTTGGATGTTTTTGAAGAAATAAATAAAAAAAATCTTGACGGAAATCTAAGTTGCCAATAAACTAGCGTTCTCTTTTGGAGGGATTCCCGAGCGGTCAAAGGGGGCAGACTGTAAATCTGTTGCGTGAGCTTCGAAGGTTCGAATCCTTCTCCCTCCACCAAAAATTCTTACTTGGAGCAAATAGTGAGTATGCGGGTGTAGCTCAATGGTAGAGCAGAAGCCTTCCAAGCTTACGGTGAGGGTTCGATTCCCTTCACCCGCTCCAAACAATTTCGCCCATGTAGCTCAGGGGTAGAGCACTCCCTTGGTAAGGGAGAGGTCGGCAGTTCAAATCTGCCCATGGGCACCATCTCATTATTACCCTTTCTTTCAAAAGCTTAGATTATAGGATATTGCCATGGCTAAGGAAAAATTTGAACGTAGCAAACCG